>DASYYD010000097.1:0-12245 GCA_035934195.1 Allostellaceae bacterium
CCAACTTGACGTAGCCGCCGACCGCCAGCGAGGTGTCGGTGCCGGGGATCAGGATCGAGCGCGGGAAGCTGCCCGCCATCGACGCCGCGCCCGGGGTCGCCGGCGTCTTCAACGCGGCGAGCTGGTCGATCTCCTGCTGCAACAGCTGCTGATTGGCCTGCAGCTGCTGCAGATCGTCGGCGCGCGCGCCGGATAGGCCGGTCAGCAAGGCGACCGAGGCGGTGAACCCGCCGAGCGCCGCGATGGTGCCGATATTCCGCTTTCTGTTCATTGCTCCCCCGCCTTGAAGACCAGCCGTTTGTTCCGAATCAACGAGGACGCTAAGCGCCTCTCGCGCGATGATATCGACGCGCCCCGGCGGATCAAGCGCGCTTCGCCCCCTTCGTCGTATTTTCGACATACCGTGGCTAAATTACCACATTACAACGTAAGCCAATGATTGAGCGTTAGAATCAACCGATCATATCGATAAGAGCGAGGGTAAAACTGTCGGCGGGGAGACGGTTCGCGGCTATCGGGATGCGCGAGGAGGGCTCAGAATTTGACCCCGAAGCGCGCTCCGGCATTGGTTATGCCGGCGTTGTGGTTCGCCAGATTGGCGTTCGACATATGGTCGAGAAAGGCCGAAACGCTGAGCGTCGGGGTGAATTGATAGCCGAGTTCGAGGCTCAGGTGGAACAGGACCGGAGAGCCCAAATCCTTGCGTCCGACCGGCGCATTGTCGCCGAAGCCGTCGTTGATCGCGGCGCCGAGCCCGCCATTGCCGTAGACGCTGCCGCCCCAGCCGAACAGGTCTTGAATGAGGGTGATGCCCCAAGTGAGGCCGAAATAGCCGTTGGAGGTCTTGCCGGAGGTGTTGATGTCGCCGCCGACCATCGGCCGCGGCGAGCCGATCGCGTGCAGGAAGTCCGGCGAGTTGAACAGCACCTCGAGGTTGATGTCGGCGCCGGTCTCGATGTGGTCGCCGAGAAAACCCACGTCGTGCGCGAGGACGCCGGTCTTGACCTCGTTGATCAGCGGCATCTGCATGGCCGGCGGCGGGGCGGCCGGCGGTGGGGCGGCCGGAGCGGCGGGGGGCCCGCCCGGCGGTGGGGCGGGCGGGGTCTGCGCCGCCGCGGTCGCGAGCGACAACCCGAACGCCGCGCCGGCGAGCAAGGCGCCGCGCCATCCGTTGCCGACGATCCCGAAACCGCTCATCCGCATCCCTCTCGTTCGCCCGCAGGTTACCCGGATTTGCCGTGGCTTGCCAACCCCACGCGCGGGTGCCCGCGTCGAAAACGACGCGCGCGGCTGGCGCACTCCGTTTTCGATCGCAGCGGGATCAGGCGAACGGGTTCAGCACTTTGAGGCGCGCCGACCAGCGATGCCGGCCGAGCTCGCGCCGCACGACCCCGTCGTCGGCGACCCAGTTGAGCTGCAGCACGCGCCGCTCGCCCCTATGCGCGCGGTGTCCGTGATAGGACCGCTCGCTGCGCCGAAAGGCCAGCATGGTGCCGGCGAGGGGGGCGATTTCCGCCGCGTAATCGTCGAGATCGGTGGCGCTGCGCAGGATGCGCAGCCTTCCCTCGGCCGCTTCCCAGCTCGGGTTCAGGTAAAGCAGGAGGGTGATCAGCTTGCTCTCCGAATCGGTATGGATGCGCCCGTCCTTGCCGTCGCTCCAGCCGCGCAGGGTGAGCATCGTCGGCCGGCCGTCGAGGCCGATCGCGAATTTTTCCGCAATCGCCTCGCGCAAACCCGGGCCGGTCAATTCGGCAAGGAGCCGGGCGAATTGCGGGCCGCCGTCCGCGGCCTCGATCGGGAAGCTGCCGTGCCGCGGCACCTGCGGACTGTCGGCGAGCAGGCCGCCCAGATCCTCACGGTGCACGAACTCTTCGACAACGACGAAATCGTATGGATCACGGTTGAGCGGCGCGGCGCGCAGGCGGTCGAGGTCAAGCACTCGGTTGCTCCGCGAAAAGAGGCGGCGACCGGCATATGGTAGCACCGCACGGCGCTTGCGAGGACGCGACAAAGGTGACCAGGGAGGGCCGAGTGTCTGCGCTGGATTGGTCGCCGCATCCCTCGATCCGGCGCCCTCGTTCTGAGGAGCGCCCTTCGAGGCGGGCCGCTTTGCGGCCGCCTCATCGCGTGCGTCGCGAACCACGCACGGCGCTGAAGCAACCCAAAACCGGGGCGTTACCGAGGTGACCGAGGCGGAGCGGCGGGGTCTCGACGGCGCCGAGGCGGCGCGGCGGCTCGCCGCGTTCGGCCCGAACGCGATTCGCGAGGAGCGGCCGCATCCGCTGCGCGCGCTGCTTTCCCGCTTTTCGGGGCCGATCCCCTTGCTGCTCGAACTGGTGATCCTCATTCAGCTCGCGCTCGGCGAGAAGGGAGAGGCGCTGATCATCGCGATTCTCCTCGTCGTCAATGCCGGGATCGGCTTTATCGAGGAGGGGCGCGCCGATCAGGCGCTCCGCTTGCTGAAGCGCCGGCTCGAGGTGACGGCGCGCGCGAAGCGCGACGGCGCCTGGCAAAGCGTCCCGGCGGAGAGCCTCGTACCCGGCGATCTCGTCCATTTGCGGATGGGGGATTTATCGCCCGCCGACGTGCGGCTCGTCGCCGGCGAATTGATGATCGACCAGTCGGCGCTGACCGGCGAGTCGCTGCCGGTCGAGGCGCGGCCCGGGCTTCTCGCCTATGCGGGCGCGGTCATCCAGCGCGGCGAGGCGACGGGCGAGGTCGAGGCGACGGGGGCGGGCACCTATTTCGGCAAGGCCGCCGAGCTGGTGCGGCGGGCAAAGACGAGAAGCCGGCTCGAAGCCCTCGTCTTCAGGATCGTGCGCGTCCTCGTCATCGTCGATCTCGGGCTTGTCGCGATGCTGCTCGTCGACGCCGCCGCGGTCGGGCTGCCGTATCGCGAGGTCTTGCCGTTCGCGCTCATTCTGCTCATCGCTTCGGTGCCGATCGCGCTGCCCGTGACCTTCACGCTGGCGACCGCGCTCGGCGCCGCCGAACTGGCGCGTCGGGGCGTGCTCGTCACCCATCTCGGGGCGATCGAGGAAGCGGCCGGGATGGACGTTCTGTTGACCGACAAGACCGGCACGATCACCGAAAACCGCCTTGCCCTCGCCGCGCTCGTGCCGCTCTCGGGGGAGAGCGAAACGGCGCTGCTGCGCTTCGCCGCTCTTGCCTGCGACGCCGCGACGCAGGATCCGATCGACCGCGCCATCCTTGCCGCGGCGGCGGCGAAGGGCGTCGCCGCGGCGGCGCCGAGGCGCCTCGATTTCCGCCCCTTCGATCCGGCATTGCGCTATTCCGAAGGGATCTACGAAGCGGGCGCGGGAAAGCTGCGCGTCCTCAAGGGCGCTCCCTCGGCGCTCGCCGCGCTCGTCGCCGAGCCGCCCGATCTCGGGCAGCGGATCGCCGCCCTCGCGGGCGAAGGCAATCGCGTCCTGGCCATCGCCGCCGGCGACGAGGACCGCCTGCGGCTCGCGGGGCTGCTCGCTCTCGCAGATCCGCCGCGCGCCGATTCGCCGGCCCTCGTCGAGGGTCTCGCCGAGCTCGGGGTGCGCGTCGTCATGGTGACGGGCGACAATCTCGAGACCGCGCGCGCGGTTGCGCGGGCCGTCGGCATCGGCGCCCGCGCCGCCGGACCCGACGCGCTCGATCATATCGAGCAGGCCCGCGATTACGACGTCTTCGCCCGGGCCTTCCCCGAGCACAAATTCCGCCTCGCCGAGTTCTACCAGCAACACGGCCACATCGTCGGGATGACCGGCGACGGGGTCAACGACGCGCCGGCCCTCAAGCAGGCCGATGTCGGCATCGCGGTCGCCGGCGCGACCGACGTGGCGCGCGCCGCCGCCGGCATCGTCTTGACCCGGCCGGGGCTCGTCGATGCCCTCGCGGCCGTTGAATTGAGCCGCCGCATCTATCAGCGCATGCTGACCTATACGATCAACAAGATCGTCAAGACATTGGAGATCGCGGTGTTCCTGACGGTCGGCGTCATGCTCGCGCATGCCTTCGTGATCACCCCGCTCCTGATCGTGCTCCTACTCTTCACCAACGATTTCGTGACGATGGCGCTCGCCACCGACACGGTCTCGTTCTCGCGCCGGCCGGACCGCTGGAACGTCCGCGATCTGATGCTGACGGGCGGGATGCTGGCGGCGCTGATCCTCGCCCTTTCGTTCGCCGTTTTCTTCGTCGGCCGCGATCTCTTCGGTCTGCCGCTGCCCGCGCTGCAGACGCTCGTCTTCGTCATGCTGGTGCTGACCGGGCAGGGGACCGTCTATTTGGTGCGCGAGCGCGGGCATTTCTGGCGCTCGCGGCCGAGCCGGCCGCTTCTCTTCAGTTCGCTCGCCGACATTGCGGTCGTGCTGGCGATGGCGAGCGAAGGCATCCTGATGACCGCGGTCAGCCCCGGGCTGCTCCTTGCGCTCGTCGCCGCGGTCGCGTTCTACCTCCTCCTCGTCGACCAGATCAAGGTCAAGGCGTTCCGCGGTCTGCGCATCCGCTGACTAGCGGCGCGCGACGCCCATCAGCGTGTCGAGCCGCTCGGGCGCCGCGAGCAATTCGGCGCTGATGCCGGAAAAGACGATGCGCCCGCGGTCGAGAACGATCGCGCCGTCGCTGAATTCGAGCGCGAGCCGCGCATGCTGCTCGACGATCAGGAACGAGAAGCCGCCCTCCTTCTTGAGCCGGTCGATGGCGGCCAGCACGGCGTCGACGATGACCGGCGCCAAACCTTCGAGCGGCTCGTCCATCAATAGGAGGGACGGGTTGCCCATCAGCGCCCGGCCGATCGCCAGCATCTGCTGCTCGCCGCCCGAGAGATCCTTGCCGCGGTTGCCGCGGCGCTCGGCGAGCCCGGGAAAAAGGTCGTAGACGCGCGCCGCCGACCAGGCCCCCGGCCGCGCCGCGACGGCCAGATTCTCGGCCACCGTCAGCGAGGGAAAGATCTCGCGTTCCTGCGGCACATAGCCGATGCCGAGCCGTGCCCGGCGGTAGGCGGGGAGCGCCGCGATGTCGCGGTGCGAAAACCGGATCCGCCCGGCGCGCAGCCTGGTGTGGCCCATGATGGTCGCGAGCAGCGTCGTCTTGCCGACGCCGTTGCGGCCCAGAAGGGCGAGCCTGCCGCCCGGCGGCAGCGTGAGCGAAATCCCTTCCAGCACCTGCGTCGCGCCATAGCCCGCCGCGACGCCGTCGAGCACGAGCCCCGCCTCGCTCATCGCGCCCAGCGCTCGCCGAGATAGACCGCGCGCACTCGCGGGTCTTCGCCGATCGCGGCGGACGGGCCCTCGGCGAGGATGCGGCCCTGGACGAGCACGGTGACCTGCTGCGCGAGGCGGAAGACGAGGTCCATGTCGTGGTCGATGATGAGGAGGGAAAGATCGGCCGGCAGGCGCTCGATCACCTCGATGAGGCCGCCGGTCTCGCTCGACGGCACCCCGGCCGCCGGCTCGTCGAGCAGCAGCACCTTGGGGGCGAGCGCCAGCGAGACGGCGATGTCGGTCAGGCGCTGGCGGCCATAGGCCAATTCCTCGACCGGGCGCAGCGCGTCCTCGGCGAGCCCCAGCTCCGCGGCGAGCGTGAAGGCCTCCTCGATTGCCCGGCGATAACGGCCGGACGGGCGGAACAGGTCGGCGGCGAAGCCGTCGCGCTCGGCGATCGCCAGCGCGACGTTTTCGAGGACGCTCAAGCGCCGGAACAGGGCGCTCACCTGAAAGGTGCGGGCGAGGCCGCGCTTGACGCGGCGCGCCTGCTCGAGATGGGTGATGTCCTCGCCGTCGAGGAGGATCCGGCCGGCCGACGGCGCGAGCGCGCCCGTCACCAGGTTGACGAAGCTCGTCTTGCCGGCACCGTTGGGGCCGATCAGCGCCCGGCGGGCGCCGCGCTCGAGGCGGAAATCGATCGCGTTCGCTACGGTCAGCGCGCCGAAGCTCTTCGTGAGGCCGCGGGTCTCGAGCGCCGCGTCGCTCATCGTCGCAAGCGCGCGCGCAAAGCTCGCACCAGCCCCAACACGCCGCCGCGCGCGAAGACGACGAGCAGCACCATCAAAAGCCCGATCCAGAAGTACCAATAGACCGGGTCGGCGACGGCGAAGCGATCCTGCACGATCATGTATAGCGGCACGCCGATGAAGGCGCCGTAGAGTTCGCCGACGCCGCCGATGATCAGCATGATCAAGACCGACCCGGAGCGTTCGAGCCCCATCACGTCGAGGCCGACGAATTGCGTCGTCTGCGCAATGAGCCCCCCCGCAATCCCGGCGAAGGCGGCCGAGATCGTGTAGACGGCAAGCCGGCGTCGGGCGACAGGGGCGCCGATCGCCGGCATGCGCAGCGCGTTCTCGCGGATGCCGGTGAGGGACCGGCCGAACGGCGAATGCACGATATGCCGCGCCGCGACCCAGCCGAGGAACAATACCGCGAGCGTGTAGAGATAGGCGGTGCGGCCGTAGAGGTCGAACTCGAAACGGCCGAAGATCGGCCATACGACCATGCCTTGCAGACCGTCGGCGCCGCCCGTCACGGAATTCCATTTGTTGGCGGCTTCGGCGAGGAGCGAGGCGACGACGAGCGTTTGCATCAAAAGGCCGAGGCCGCTGCTGCGCAGCACCAGAAGGCCGCTCGCATAGCCGACCAGAGCGGCGGCGAGGGCGGCGGCGAGGAGGCCCGAGATCGGCTCTCCCCAGCCGTGCGCGGCGAGGACCCCGGCCGTGTAGGCGCCGGTCCCGAAAAACGCCGCCTGCCCCAGGGTCACGATCCCGGCATAGCCGAGCACGAGATCGGCCGAGATCGCATAGAGGATCGTCGCGAGGATCTGCCCGCCCAACGCGAGATACCCGGGGAAGACGAAAAATCCGGCCGCCGCGGCGAGCCAGGGCAAGGCTTCGAGCGGATGCAGACGATGCCGCCGGGCGAAGATCTCGACCGCCGAGGCCTCGGCCATCAGCCGCGCCCGAAGAGGCCGCGCGGCCGCAGCAACAGGATCGCCATCGTCAGCGCGTAGATGAAGAAGGCGCCGAACTGCGGCAACAGATACTTGAACGCGGTGTCGGCGAAGCCGAGCAGGAGCGCCGCGACGAACGGCCCGCGCACGCTGCCGAGCCCGCCGACGGCGACGACGATCAGGAAATAGACGAGGTTTTCGAGCGCGTAGCCGGGGTGTATCGCCAAGAGATCGGCGCCGAGCCCGCCGCCGAGGGCGGCGAGCCCGCTGCCCAATGCAAAGGCGAGGGTGAAGAGCCGCGAGGTGTCGATGCCGAGCGACTGCGCCATCCGCAAATTGTCGACCGCGGCGCGCAGCGCGATGCCGAAGCGGGTGCGCTCGACACCGAGCCACAGAAGCGTCACCAGCACCGCGCCACAGACGATCAGAAAGGCGCGATAGGCCGGAAAGACGCCGATCCCGAGATCGACCTGGCCGGCGAGCAGGGCGGGCGGATGCATCGGCTGCGGCACCGGCCCCCAGAGATAGGTGGCGCCGGCGACCGACATGAAGATGAGGCCCATCGTCATCAGCACCTGGTCGAGCTCGTCGCCGCCGTACAGCCGGCGGTAGAGAAGGCGCTCGACGGCGACGCTCAGAAGCGTGACGCCGATGGCGGCGGAGAGCAGCGCCACGGCGAAGGGCAGGCCCGCCCGGGTCATCAGGGTGGTCATCACATAGCCGCCCGCCATCGCGAAGACGCCGTGCGCGAGGTTGACGAAACCCATCAGCCCCATCGTCACCGACAGCCCGACCGAGATCAGGTAGAGCACCATCGCGAAGGCGAAGCCGTCGAAGGCGATCGTGACAAAGGCGGACACTACCCCCTCCCTTCCCTCCCCCGCTTGCGGGGGAGGGTTAGGGTGGGGGCGGGCTCAGGTCCGGGTGGTTTGGCGCTGCCGCTCACTTCGCCGGGTTCAGTTCCTTCCACGGGTCCTTCATCATCTTGAAGGTGGCGAACTCGACATTGGCGAGCTTGCCGCCTTCTTTCTCGACGCGCCGCAGATAGATGTTCTGGATGATGTCGCGGGTGTTGGGATCGATCATGATCGGCCCGCGCGGGCTGTTCGGGTTCTTCCAATGCGCGAAGAACGCCATTGCCTGATCCGGGGTGAACTTGCCCTTTGTCGCCTTCAGCATGTCGAAGATCATCGCCATCCCGTCCCATGCGCCGACCGAGGTGAAGTCGGGGATCGCGCTCGTCCCGTAGGCCTTGTCCCAGGCGGCGAGAAAGGCCTTGTTCTGCGGCCTGGTCGCGGCGACCGAATAATTGCCGCTGCTGACGACGCCGAGCGGAATGTCGCCCATGTTCCGCATCTCCTCGTCGAGCATCACGTCCTGGGTCGTGACGAGCTTGATGCCGGCCTCTTTCATGCCGGTGTCGGACCACGCCTTGACCCAGGCCGTCGCCTGTTTGCCGGCCGGCACGAAGGTGAAGACGCACTCGGGCTTCGCGTCCTTGATGCGCTGCAGGAGCGGCACGAAATCGGGGTTGGCGAGCGGAAAGCGGACGGTGCCGACGATCTTGCCGCCATTGTCGGTGAAGCCCTTGGTGAAGCCGCCTTGCGCGTCATAGCCGGGGATGAAGTCGCTGACCGCGGTATAGGCGGTCTTGCATTCGTGCTTCGCCGCCCATTCGCCCATCGGCAGGCTGACCTGCCACAGCGTGAAGGAGGTGCGAACGATATAGGGCGAGATGCGCGGTATCGAGACGCCGGCGGCGTTCATCAGGACGAACGGCATCTTGGCCTGTTTGGTCATCGGCGCGATCGCCGCGGCGTTCGGCGAGAACACCTCGCCGGCGAGCAGCTGAACGTGCTGGCGGGTGATCAGCTCCTGCGCGACGCGCTTGGCGACATCGGGGTTGGGGCCGGTGTCGTCGCGCTTGACGAGCTCGACCTTGAGGCCCGGCGGCAGGTCCTTCGCGTGAGTCTTGACGTAGAGGTCGAGCCCCTTGTTCATCTCGTCGCCGACCTGCGCGTTCGGGCCCGAATAAGTGAGGATCACCCCGATCTTGACGGTTTGCGCCATGGCGGCGAGCGGCAGCGCCATCGGGGCGAATGCCAAAAGCGCCGCGAACCGCTTCCTCGAACGCGCCATTGTGCCTCTCCCCATCGGCTTGTTATTGGCTGGCAATCTCCTAGCAGGTTCGGCCGCGCCGCGAAACACTCGGCACGCTTGCCTCGTTGAAGCCCGGCACGCGGCACCCAGGACCCGCGGATGCGGGATTACGGAATTGCGCTGCTGGGCTCGCCTGAGGAAATTCAGGTCACCGCGCCGCGCGCGGTGATCGGCCACACCGCCTCGACCCGGTCGCCGCGGACGCACACGTACCAGTCGTAGAGGTTGACGGTCGGGTCGCAGTGGCCGGGGACGAGGCGCAGCTTGTCGCCGATCTTGAGCCGGTTGGTGGCCGAGGTGATCTTCAGCCTGCCGTGCTCGTCCGAGGCGCGCTCGTAGATCGCGGCCGGCTCGTCGAAGAGGCCGGGCGGGCCCGAATCGAAGGCGAGCGCCTTCAGCCCGGCGTCGAGGATCGCGCGCTCCGCGTTCGGCCGGCTCATCACCTGCGCCCACACGAACAGGCTGGGCTCGAAGGCGCTCGCCGGCGCCCCGTCGCGATCGAGGTTACGCCCGTAATCGGCGTCCATGAAGACGTAGGAGCCGCATTGCAATTCGTTGTAGATGCCGCTTCCCGCCTCGAACTCGAAACTGCCGGTGCCGGCGCCGCTGACGATCGGGCAGGGGATGCCGTCATTTTCGATACGGTGGCGGCTCGCCAGCGCCTTTTCGGCCGCTTGCGCGATCGCGTTGCGCCGCTCTTCCCACCCGCGCAGATGCTGGGCCGAGCCGTGATAGGCCTGCAGCCCGGCGAAGTCGAGGTTGGCGGCCCGCGCCACCCGGCGCGCCAGCGCCGATGCCGGCGCCCCCGGCTCGACGCCGCAGCGGTTGCCGCCCATGTTGACCTCGACATAGACGGAGAGCCGCACCCCGGCCTCGCGTGCCGCCATGTCGAGCGGCTCGACCTGCCCTTCGTCGTCGACGCACACGCCGATGCGCGCATTGTGGGCGAGCGCGGCGAGGCGCCGCAATTTCGGCATGCCGACGATCTCGTTGGTGACGAAGACGTCTTGGACGCCGCCATAGACCATCGCCTCGGCCTCGCCGACCTTTTGCACGCAGACGCCGACGGCGCCGAGCGCCACCTGCTTCTGCGCGATGACCGGGCATTTGTGCGTCTTGGCGTGCGGCCGCAGCCGCACCTCGCTCCCGGCGATCCGCTCGGAGAGGCGCCGCAGATTGCGTTCGAAGGGATCGAGGTCGATCAAGAGGGCCGGCGTGTCGATCTCGTCGAGGCGCATGCCGATCTCGGCGGGCGGGCGGGTCGTCATCTCTCGGCTCCGCGCAGGCTCGGGAGCCGTGGAGGTTCGCGCAGCGGCGGCGAAAAAGCAACCCGCGGCGAGATGGCGCGGAGGTGATGACACGGCCGCGCGGCTGCGGTTATGCTCGGCGCCGTGCGGCGCCGCCGACAACAACAAACCGCGGCGCCGTTGGAGGAACTCTGGGAGCGGAGAACGCGCATGGCCGAGGCTTCTTACCCATCGACCGAGGCGCTGCTCGAAAACCAGCGGATCGGGCCGCTGCAGATCCGCGTCCTCATACTGTGCCTGCTGGTGCAGATGTGCGACGGCTACGACGTCAACTCGATCGCCTGGGCGGTGCCGTCGCTGATCCGCGCCTGGCACCTGCCGCCGCCGGTGTTCACGACGGCGTTCCTGTGGTCGAGCATCGGCATCATGGTTGGCGCGCTCTCCGCCGGGCCGCTCGGCGACCGGCTCGGGCGCAAGCCGCTCTTGCTCGCCAGCCTCTCGATTTTCGGGCTCGCTTCGCTCCTTTCCGCCTTCGCGCCCTCGCTCGGCGTGTTGGCGCTGTTGCGTTTCTTCACCGGCGTCGGCATCGGCGGCGGGTTTTCCGGCGCGGCCTCGCTGACCGGCGACTATACGCCCCGGCGCCGGCGCGCCCTGATGATCATGGCGAGTTTCACCGGCGCCCCGATCGGCGGCTTCTTGGGCGGCCAGCTCGTCGCGCTGCTGTTGCAGCAGGGCTTCAGCTGGCCGGTCATCTTTTACATCGGCGGCGGCTTTCCGCTGATCCTGGTGCCGATCCTCCTGCTGTGGCTGCCGGAATCGCCGCGCCTGCTCGCCGCGCGAAAGAACCTCGCGCCGCGCCATGTCGCATTGCTGCGGCGACTCGACATCGAGCCCGCACATGCCGCGCTCCACCCCGTCGACATCGCCCGCGAGAACCCGGTGAAGCTGCTGTTCAGCAAAGGCTACCCGCTGCAGACGGTGCTCTTCTGGGTGATCTTCTATTGCAGCCTGATGAATTTGTTCCTGTTCGCTTACTGGATGCCGACCGTCCTCACCCTCATCGGCTATACGAAGCCGCAGGCGATCTTCGCCTCGAGCATGCGCGATTTGGGCGCGATCTTCGCCGTGCTCTATCTCGGCTGGGCGATCGACCGCGTCGGCCCGGAGCGCTCGCTCGCCTTTCACTACGCGATCGGCGCCGTGTTCATCGCGATGATCGCCCTCGTCGCGATGCCCTACGCCCTGCTGCTGGCCGTCACCTTCCTGTCCGGCATGACGATCATCGGCAGCCAGACCGGCGCCAACGCCGCTTGCGGCAAGCTCTATCCGGCGCGCATGCGGACGAGCGGGCTCGGCTGGGCGCTCGGCATCGGCCGCTTGGGCGGCATCGCCGCGCCGATCCTCGGCGGCTATCTCTTGGCGCGCCACATCCCGCCGACGCGGATCTTCCTCGCCGCCTCCATCTTCGCGATTGTCGCCGCGGTGGCGACCGGGCTGCTGGCGTTCCGCGGCGCCCGAGTGGCGAGCGAAGCCGCCGCACCCGAGGCGGCGATCTAGAGAATTGCGGCGGCCGCCTTCCGCTCCCGCCCCTCGATAGGCGCCGAGCAAGGGCGCAGGTGGCAGCGCCCCCGGGTCGCGGTTATGCTCGCCGCGACGCGCCGGCACCGCGAACGACAACGACAAGGCGCGGCGCTTGTCTAGAAGAGTTGGGAGGAGGCAAAGATGGCCGAGGCCGCCCGATCGTCAACCGAGTCATTACTCGAAAATCAGCCGATCGGGGGGCTGCAGATCCGCGTCGCAGCGATCTGCACGGTGGTGCAGATGTTGGACGCCTACGACGTGAATGCGATCGGCGTTTCGGTGCCGCAGCTGACGCATCTCTGGCATCTGCCCGGACCGGCC
>DASYYD010000100.1:0-3437 GCA_035934195.1 Allostellaceae bacterium
GTCATAGGTGACGTAGCCGCGCTCCTTGCCGCGCGCCAGCATGCGCTTGATCGCCACGATGACCGCGTCGAGCAGCGGCGCCTCCGCCGCCTCTTCGCGATTCTCGGTCACTTCCGCCGTCGATGCCGCTTTGCTCGCCATTCCCTCATTCCCGGGCAATATGGATCGGCGCGTCCGCCGCGCGAGTGTGCGCTACCGTGCCGTCATTTCGTCAGCAGACCTGGCCCCCGATCGGGCCTTCCTGCGCGTCGCGCTCCTTGAGCGCCTGCAGCCTTTGCCAGTTTTCGACCGATGGATCGGCGGCAAAGGCGCGTTCGGCCTCGGCGTGATCGCCGGCGCCGCGCATGCGCAGGAGTTGCAGCGGTTCCTTTAGGCCACGCCTGATCACTTCAGGATCGTCTCCTCCGCGTGATGCAAACCCGGCGTGCGCCGCTATATTGGCCTCGAGGCCGCCGACGAGGTCAGCGAACCCGCACTGCCCTAGGTGTTGCTGGAGCCGCTCGGCGTCAAGGTCCGGCCGCAAAGGAAGCATTCCTAAAATCGCCTGGCGAAGCCTGTCAAGTTCGGGTTCCGGGAATTCGATCCGCGACAGCTCCTCGCAAAACTCTTCGATGAATTCGGGGCGCCGCAAGAGGAGGCCCAAAAACAGCTCGCGCTGCGCCCGCTCCGGCGAGCGCGGCGGGCGCGGCGGGCCGTCGCTGACGTGGCGGCGGCGCGGCTCCCTCGCAGGCCCGAACGCCGGCCGCGCGAGGCGCGAGGCCTCGTAGAGCCGCTCGCGCAGAAAGCGGCGGTATTCGCTCTGCACGGCGCGGTCGGCAATGAGGCGGATCTCTTCCTCGAGGCGGCGTTCGAGATCGGCGCGGCGTTCCGGCGTATCGACCGGCCGGGCGGCCACCGCCAATTCCCAGAGCACGCGCGAGAGCGGCCGCGCCGCGCGCAAGGCCTCCTCGAAGGCGGCGCGGCCTTCGGTGCGGATCAGCGAATCCGGGTCCTCGCCCGCCGGCAGGCTCGCGAAGAGGAGGCTCTGCCCGGGGCGCAGCAGCGGCAAGGCCCGGCGCAAGGCGCGCGCCGCGGCGCGCTCGCCCGCCTGGTCGCCGTCGAAGCACAGGACCGGCTCCGGCGCGAGGCGCCAGAGTTCCGCGAGATGCGCCTCGGTCAGCGCCGTGCCGAGCGGCGCGACGGCCGCCTTGAAGCCGGCCCGATGGAGCGCGATCACGTCCATGTAGCCTTCGCTGACGACGAGGTTCTCGCCGCCGCCCAGGCGCAGCGCGGCGCGCGCCCCGGCCCAGCCGTAAAGCACCCGGCCCTTCTCGAAAACCGGGGTTTCCGGCGAATTCAAATATTTCGGCTCGCCAGCACCGATCACCCGGCCGCCGAAGGCGATGACGCGGCCGCCGCGGTCGAGGATCGGGAACATCACGCGCTCGCGGAAATAATCGTAGGCCTCGCCCTCCTCGGGTTTGCGCAAGAGGCCAGCCTCGATAAGCAGCGGCTCGGGGAATTCGGGCAAGAGCGCGCGCCTGAGCGCCTGCCGGTCGGCGGGCGCGCAACCGAGCCGGAAATGCCGGATCGTCGCCTCGTCGAGGTCGCGGCCCCGCAGATAATCGCGGGCCGCGACACCGGCCGGCCCCCACAGCCGCCCCTCATAAAAGGCCGCCGCCGCTTCGAGCGCCTCCTGCAGCGTCTTTTGCCGCTGCGCCCGCTCGCGCTCCTCGGGGGTGGATTTGGGGACCGCGAGGCCCGCCTCGGCAGCGAGCTTTTCCACCGCCTCGAGAAAATCGAGGTTGTCGGCGCGCATCGCGAAGCCGATCGCATCGCCATGCGCGCCGCAGCCGAAGCAATGAAAGAACCCCTTGTCCTCGACGACGTAGAAGGACGGGGTCTTCTCGTTGTGGAACGGGCAGAGCCCGGCATATTCGCGCCCGCGCCGCAGGAGGCGCACGCGCCGGCCGACGAGCCCCGCGAGCGACAGGCGGCCGCGCAGCTCGTCGAGAAAACCCGGCGGGAAGGCCATCGGCTAGCCGGCGGTGGGATTGCTTCGTCGCTGCGCTCCGTGCGCCCCTTCCCTTCCCTCCCCCGCACGCGGGGAAGGGTTCGGGTGGGGGTCATTGCGAGCGAAGCGAAGCAATCCCGGAGCTGACACGGCGCAACTCACCCCAAGAGCCGCTTGACGACGGCGCCGGCGCGGCCGAGGTCGATCACCCCGGCATGGCGCTCGCGCAGAAGGGCCATGACGCGGCCCAGGTCCTTGATGCCGGCGGCGCCCAATTCGCCGATGGCGGCGCGCACCGCGCCTTCGGTCTCCGCGTCGTCGAGCTGGCGCGGCAGAAAGCTCTCGATGACGGCAATCTCCTCGCGCTCCTTTTGCGCGAGGTCCTCGCGCCGGCCCTTCTCGTAGAGCGCGATCGATTCGCGGCGCTGCTTGACCATGCCCTGCAGCATGCGCTGGATCTCGGGGTCGGCGAGCCCCTCCGCGCGGCCCTCGCCGCGCAGGGCGACGTCGCGCTCCTGCAATTGCGCGCGGATGAGCCGCACCGCCGAAAGGGTGCGCTGGTCGCGCGCCTTCATCGCCTGTTTGAGCCGAAGGTCGATGGCGTCGCGCAGCATCGCCCTATCCCCCGCTTTGCCGGCAGGTCGCCACCCTATCTTCTTTCGCGGCCACCGGCAATTTGACGGCAGCGGCGCCCGATACTATTTGTTGCGGGCCCGGTCTGCCCTCCGGCCGCCTTGCCCTCCGGCAATGCCGGGCATTTGGCAAACTGGACTTCCCGTCGATGCACGACCCGACGCCGGCGCACCATTGGCGGCGACCGCCCGACTGCAACGCCGCGCTGGTGCTGGCGGACGGCGCCGTGTTTTGGGGCCAGGGCGTCGGCGCGGCCGGCAGCGCGGTCGGGGAAGTGTGCTTCAACACCTCGATCACCGGCTATCAGGAGATCCTCAGCGACCCCTCCTATGCCGGGCAGATCATCACCTTCACCTTTCCCCATATCGGCAATGTCGGGACGAATTCGGAAGACATCGAGACCCTGACGCCGTTCGCGCGCGGCCTCGTCATCCGCACGCCGATCACCGAGGCGGCGAACTGGCGCGCTTCGGGGCCGCTCGACCGCTGGCTCAAAGACCACGGCCTCGTCGGGGTTTGCGGCGTCGATACGCGGCGCCTCACCCGGCATATCCGCGACCATGGCCCGCCGAGCGGCGTCCTCGCGCATGCCCCCGGCGGCGAGATCGACACCGCCGCCCTGCGCGCGGAAGCCGCCGCCTGGCCGGGGCTCGAAGGGATGGACCTCGCGAAGGAGGTCGCCTGCCGGCAATCCTACGAATGGGACGAGACGGTGTGGGACCCGGAGCGCGGCTACGGCCGGCAGGAGAACCCGCGCCGGCACGTCGTCGCGATCGATTACGGCTTGAAGCGCAACATCCTGCGCATGCTG
>DASYYD010000116.1:0-12552 GCA_035934195.1 Allostellaceae bacterium
CGGCTACACCTGCTTCATCGACGGCTCGGCGCGCGGCCTGCCGCCCGCCGGCAACGTCTTCTTCCAGATGAAGTCGCGCGACACCTTCTGCCCGATCGGCCCCTATCTGGTCACCGCCGACGAGGTGCCGGACGTCAACAATCTGCAGATCCGGCTCTATAACAACGGCACGCTCTACCAGAACTTCAACACCAGCGACATGGCGCACAAGATCCCGCGCTGCATCGAGTGGCTGACCTCAATCCACACGCTGGAGCCGGGCGACATCATCGCCAGCGGCACCAACCACCGCGGCCTCAACCCGTTCATGGACGGCGACAGGATCGAGCTTGAAATCGACCATGTCGGCCGGCTCGCCTTCAACGTCAAGGACGAGCTGAAGCGCAAATGGGAACGCGCGACGCGCCTCCAGATGCACGAGCGGGCGGCCCAGAAGACGCCCGGCGCCTACCCCGACTATACGCCGCAAACCGCCGGCAAATACGCCCCGGCGCGCTGATCATTGCGCTACGCAGGCGCAGAGAAGGTGTCGTTGCGCGCCGCGCCGCGCCGCGGCAATCTCGACGAGATTGCTTCGCTGCGCTCGCAATGACGATAATTTTCTCGCCGTGTCCTCGGCGTCTCCGTGGTGAATATTTCAAAGGGATGATGTGAGATGCCGGGCTTCGCCTACGCAAACCTCTTCGCCGGGGGCCTGCCGGCGCCGCAGCCGCGCTGGGCCGGCTTTCCGAAATACAATTTCATCGGCGGGCACAACGACCCGGTGCACGTGCCGGCCGAGGAACTGGCGGCCGTCGCGAGCGCGGCGTTGAGGGGCGCGGGCGAGACGCTCGCGCTCTACAACGCCGACGGCCCGCAGGGCCTGAAGGCGTTGCGCGAGTTCGTCGCGCATAAGGTGAAGGCGCGCGGCATCGACGCCTCGGCCGCCGACGTGCTGATCACCACCGGCTCGGGGCAGGCGATCGACCTCGTCAACCGGCTCCTCCTGAAGCGCGGCGACACCGTCGTCATCGAGGAATTCACCTATGGCGGGGCGCTGACCAAATTGCAGCGCCTCGGCGTCAACGTTGTCGGCACGCCGCTCGACGCCGAGGGCCTGACGATCGACGGCCTCAGGCGCGTCCTCGGCGACCTCGCGAAGAAGGGCACGAAGCCGAAATACATCTACACGATCCCGACGATCCAGAACCCGACGGGATCGGTGATGCCGCTCGCGCGGCGCCGGGAGCTGCTGGCGCTGTCGGCCGAGCACGGCGTGCCGATCTTCGAGGACGAATGCTACGCCGACCTGCTCTGGGAAGGCGAAGCGCCGCCCGCCATCTATTCGCTCGACCCCTCCCGCGTCATCCATATCGGCTCCTTCTCGAAGACGCTGTCGCCGGCCTTGCGATTGGGCTACGCGGTCGCCGATTGGGAGGCGTTGAGCCGGCTCGTCGCGTTGAAGCGCGAGACCGACAGCGGCACCGGCGCGCTCGACCAGATGCTCGTCGCCGAATATTTCGGCAAGAGCTTCGGGCGGCATGTCGAGGAGCTGAACGGGGTGCTCAAGGACAAGCTCGCGACGATGGTCGAGGCGGTCGAGCGCGAATTCGGCACCGCCGCCGAGCTGTGGCGGCCGAAAGGCGGCATCTTCCTGTGGCTCAAATTGCCCGACGCGATCGACGTGCGAAAGCTCGTCACGCCGGCGGCGAAGGCCGGCATCGCCTTCAACCCCGGCCCCGAATGGGCCTGTGACGGTGCGGCCGCGACGTCGCATATGCGGCTCTGCTTCGCGCTGCCCTCGAAAGAGGAGATCCGCGCGGGCGTGGCGGCATTGGCGCAAGTGTGTTTCGAGGAAACCGGCGTCCCCGAGCGCGGCGCCAACATCCGCCGCGGCGCGCGGTAGGGCCGGCCGCTCACCCCGACCCTCTCCCCGCGGGCGGGGAGAGGGAGTTACCCGCGCGGCGGGCCGCCGGCAAAGCCAGGGAGGTCGAGCCCGACCCCGAGGAGGTGGCCGAAGAGTTCCGCAAGCTTGGCGCGGTCCGCTTCCGGGAGCGGCGGCGACAGGATCGAGGCGATGTTGCTGCGCAAATGCGCAATCTCGCCGGTGCCGAAGAGGACGACATCGACCCCTTTCTCGTGCCGCACGAAGCGGTAGGCGGCGTCGGTGACGCTCGTGGCGCCGCCCGCGTGCACGAGAAAGCCGAGCGGGTCTTCGGCGCTCGCGAGAGAGGCCGGCAGTTGCCCGGAGGCGACGAGTTCGCGCACGGTCGAGCGCAAGCGCTCCGGCTGCGAGAAGATGTTGCGCACGACGAACATCAGAAGCGTGCCGACCCGCTCTTTTATCGTCAGCGGGAAGACGCGGCGGCGCGCATTCTGGTGCAGCATGTGGAAGCCGACCATGACGGTGTCCCAGATGCCGTCCGCGACGGCCCGCTCGATCATCCGGCTCTCGGGATCGTGGGGCGAGCTCTCGGTGATGCCGAGAAAGCGGATCTTGCCCTTGTCGCGCTCCTTCAGAAGCGCCGGCGCCATGATTTCGCGGGCGTGCTCGTAGGCGTTCGGCGTGACGCCGTGCAATTGGAAGACGTCGATGTAGTCGGCGCCGAGGAGCGCGAGCGACTTGTCGAGGCTCGCGACCGTCTCTGCGGGCGACAGCCGCCCGAACCGCGCCTTCGTAGCGAGGACGACGCGCTCGCGCGGCAGGCCTTTGAGGGCTTTCCCCAAGACTTCCTCGGTACCGTAGACGGCGGCCGTGTCGAAGATGTTGACGCCGAGGTCCCAGGCCTCGCGGACGAGCGCGATCGCTTGCGCTTCGCTTTTGCCGCTGCCGAGGCCGATGCGGCTGTTGCCGCCGCACCCCAATCCGGCAACGCTGACCCGGAGCCCGGTGCGCCCCAATGTGGTGTATTCCATGCGATCTCCTTGCGCGAGCCAAGCCCGATACAGCAAAAGCCGCGCCGGGCGCAACCGCGCGGGCGAAACGTTGTCATTGCGAGTAGCGGCGCGACGAAGCAATCTCCTCGGCGAGCAGGCGGCGCGAGATCGCGCCGCTCCGCTCGCGATGACAAAGGGGCCGAGGCATGATCACCAAATTCACCACCGTCTATGCGGGCCATGTCGATCTCCCCGACCGGGGGCAAGGCGCCACTCCGGCCAACGAGCGGCATTTCTCGAACGAGCACCTCGCCTCGGTCTTTTCGAAGACCGAGCGGGTCGCGCGCACGATGGACGGGCTCGGCTACGAGACGCTGTGGCTCGCCGAGCACCATTTCCAGCGCGAAGGCTACGAGTGCATCCCGAACCTCTTGTTGACGGCGGTGCACCTCGCGCATCTGACGAAGAGCCTCAAGATCGGCTGCGGCTTCAACATCACGCCGATGTGGCACCCGCTGCGCCTCGCCGAGGACTACGCCGCGGCGGACATCCTGACCCAGGGGCGCACCGTCTTCGGCGTCGGGCGCGGCTATCACAGCCGCGAAGTCGAGAGCTTCGGCGCCCCGATCATCGACCAGAACGCCAACCGCGAACTCTTCGAGGAACAGGTCGAGATAATCTTCAAGGCGTTCAACGAGGAGAGCTTCTCGCACAAGGGGAAGCACTACACCTTGCCGCCCGAAGTGCCCTACCGCGGCTACACCCTGAAGGAACTGACCTTGGTGCCGCGGCCATTCCGGCGCCCCGTCGAATGCTGGCAGCCGATCGTCAGCGCCAGCCCGCGCGGCCTCGACTTCATGGTCAAGTACGGCATCAAGGGCGCGGTCGGCGGCGGCGCCGCGACGATGGCGGAGGGGCCGATCGCCGCCTATCGCGATGCCGCGGCGCGCGCCGGGAAAGAGCTGAAGCTCGGCGAGAACTTGCAGATCGGCCTGCATTTTCACCTGGCGCGGACGCGCGAGGAGGCGATCCGCGAGATCACCCCGCTCTACGAAGAGCATGTGAAAATGTTCGCGCCCCTGGGCTTCGTGCCCGGGCTTTCGGCCGACCAGATCGCGGCCGTCGCCCGACGCGGCGGCTGGAAGGCGGCGGGCGTCCCCACGATCGAGCACTACATGCAGCTGGGCTCGTGGTTCGCCGGCACCGCCGGCCAGCTCGTCGATATGCTGAAGGGCTTCGAGGAACACTATCCGGGGATGCAGCATGTGAGCCTCTCGAGCCCGATCGGCACGCCCGAGAGCATCATGCTCGAGCAGTTCCACCGCGTCGCCGAGGAGGTGATGCCGCATTTCAGGGGCCGGTAGCGAACGCGAAGCGCTGGCAACGGCGACGGATAGCCCCTCACCCCAACCCTCTCCCCGCATCGCGGGGAGAGGGGGTGACTGGGCTGTTCGCTTCCGGCCGACTTTGCGTTTATATCCGGCCTTCCGGGAAGGAGCGCAGGGAGGCGAGGATGACGAATTTCGGATTGCCGAAGGCCGAGCGTCCGCAGGAGTTGGGATTGTCGCCGGATCGGCTCTCGCGCATCTCGGCGACGTTTCGCGCCGATGTCGAGCGCGGCTTCATTCCCGGCGCCGTCATGCTGATCGCCCGCGCCGGGCGGGTCGGCTATTTCGAGGCCTTCGGCTGGCGCGACCGCGAGGAACGCGCGGCCATGGAGGGGGACGCGCTCTTCCGCATCGCCTCGATGACGAAGCCGGTCGTCTCGGTCGCGGCGATGATGCTCGCCGAGGAGGGCCGGCTGCAGACCTCGGCGCCGGTCGCCGATTATCTGCCCGAACTCGCCGAGCGCACGGTCGGCGTCGAGCGCACGGCCGCCACCCGCACGCTGACCGTGCAGGATCTGCTGCGCCATACCTCGGGCCTCACCTATGCCGCCTTCGGCGACAGCCCGGTGCAGATGCTGTGGCGCGACGCCGATCTGATGAACCCGGAGCAGACGAACGCCGAGCTGGTGCAGAAGCTCGCCCGATTGCCGCTGATGTTCGAGCCGGGGACGACCTGGGAATATTCGATGTCGACGGATGTGTTGGGGCGCGTCGTCGAAGCCGTCTCGGGCAAGAGTCTCGGCGAGTTCCTGGGCGAGCGGATCTGCGGCCCGCTCGCGATGCGCGACACCGGCTTTTCGGCGGCCGGCGAGAAGAGCCGCCGCGTCGCCGAGCCGCAGACCGATCCGGCAACAGGCAAGCGCCCGCCGATGCGCGATCCGGCGCGGCCGCCGCGCTGGGAGTCGGGCGGCGGCGGGCTCGTCTCGACGGCCGGCGATTACCTGCGCTTCTGCCAGATGCTGCTCAATGGCGGCGAGCTCGACGGCGTGCGGTTGTTGTCGCCGCGGACGATCGCCCACATGGCCAGCGACCACCTGCCGCCGGGTGTCGCCTATGGCAAAACGACGCGGGCGCGCTTCGGCGCGCTCGCCCCGGTGCCGGAGATGGGCTACGGCTTCGGCCTCGGCTTCGCGGTGCGCACCGCGCCCGGGCGCTCGCCCGTCCCCGGCTCGGTCGGCGACTATTTCTGGGGCAGCGTCCAGGGCACCTATTTCTGGATCGACCCGGCGGAACAGATGATCGCCGTGCTGATGCTGCAGGCGCCCGAGCGGCGGCTCTATTACCGCTATTTGTCGCGCACCCTCGTCTACGCCGCGATCACCGGCCCGGCGCCGCGCTAGCGGAGCGCCGCCGCCGCGCGGGCTACTGCCTCAGCACGTAGCTCTTGCCGAGTTCGGGGATCAGCACACGGACGGGCAATCTTGCCGCCTTGACGGCGGCGGCGACCATGGCGGGCGTGGTGCCGCCGGGCGGGACCTGCAGCCGGTGGTGGTGCGGGATCACCGTCTTGAGGTTGGGATTGCCGGTGCGCAGCATCCGGATCTCTTCGACGAGATCTTGCGGGTCCTTTTCCGCCGACATCTGCAGGATCGCGACGTTCGGCTTGTAGAGCCGGCCCCACAGCATCATGTCGAGCGTCGGCGCGGTCGAGCCGGCGAAGTAGACGGTGAGGCCGTTCTCGAACTTGATCATGAAGCCCATCGCGTGGCCGCCATAGAGCTTGTCGAGCGTGCCCGACCCGTGCACCGAGGGGATGCAGCGGATCAGAATGCCGTCCACTTTCTGCCAATCGCCCGGGCTCGAACGCAAGACCTGCTCGACCGGCACCTTTCGGGGCTCGAACCAGACCCGGTACATCTCGAAGCTGGTGATCACCTTGGCTTTCGTGGCGAGCGCGATCTCGGCGGCCGAGCCGACTTCGTCGGGATGCCCGTCGGCGACGACGATGACGTCGACCTTGGGGAAGTCCGCAACCTTGACCTTGCTGTCCGGATTTGTGACGAACGGGTTGGTCAGCACGACCTCGCCGGTCGGCGAGGTCATCCGAAAGATCGACCACGAGAACCATTCGAGCGTGACCGGCTTGCCGACGGCGAGGCCGAGCGCCGGCCAGCCGCAAACCGATGCGAGGACGACGGCGCCCAAAATGCGCGCGATCCGTGATTTCATCATTACCGTGCCTCCCGAGTTTTTCCGCGTGCGGCATAATGATCGCGGTTTTTCTTGTCGGGTCCAGCCGGCTTCGCGGGCGGTCGCGCAGTTGTGATCCCGGCGGCGGCAGGCCCGGCGCAGGCCGGGACGGCGCTACAACGGCTTTCCCTCGCTGCGCGCCCAGGCCGCGCCGAGGAGCCGGTTGCTCGGCTGCGTCGTGTCGGCGACCTTCCGCGCCGTCGCGGCGCCCGCGACCGGCAGGCCGGCGGGATCGATGAGGCCCAGCTGCACCAGCACCGAGGCCTGGTCCCAATAGATGTGCTCGTGCGCCACCTTGCCGCCCTCGAACTTGACGATCGCCACCAGCGGCACCTCGACCCGCCGCCCGGTCGGCGGGATGCCGGGCAGCATCCAATCGACGGCCGCGGTGTGGGTGAAGGAAAAGATCATCTCGTCGACAAGGCTGTCGGCGCCGATTGTGCGGCTGACCGGCGTCAGCGTCGTGTCCGGCGGATTGGCGCCGATGAAGTGGTATTTGTAGAAGCGCTTCAGCTCGTCATGGCCGACGCCGCCGGCCATCGTCGGGATGTGGTTGACGTAGGGCTCGGCGACCATCGTCGCCATCGTCGCATCGACGTCGCGCGTCTCGAATTCACACCGGCAATGCGCTTCCCACAGCGCCGCGAGATCCTCGCCCATCGACGTTCCTCCTAAAACAGCGGCCAGACCCCAAAAAAGACGCCGACGAGCGCGATGAAGGCGCCGCTCAACACCTCGCCATAGCGCTCGACGGCGCCGAACCGCAAGCGCTCGAGCCCCGAGACCGACGCAAGACAGAGCACGACATAGGTCAGGATCGTGCCGAGCGCGAAGACCGCCGCCATGACGGCGATGAGGCCGGCGCCGTATCGCGCCGCCGCGAAGAAGGCGGGAATGCCCTCGACCATCGGCGAGGAGCCGAGGACGAGGAGTGCCGCGGTGCGCGGCGTCATGCGGTGGCGATGCCGATGCAGCGGCGGCTCCAAAGCGAGCGCGGCGGCGATTGGGTGCGCGCTCGCTTGCGTGTGGTCGTGCCAATGGCTGTGCGGCAGGCCCGGCCCGTGGCGATGCGGATGGCTGTGCCGAGCGAGCGCCGCAGCGCCGGCCGGCAACGGCAGATAGAGGGGGTCGCGCAGCGGCGACTCGGCCGCCGTGTCGTCGTGGCCGCGATGGTGATGGTGATGGCCGTGGTCGCGGTCGTGGTCGTGGTCGTGGCGATGCCCGGGCGGGTGAAGCTCGCGCCACGCGGAGAGCGCAATCCAGCCGCCGAAGAGGACGAGCGCGAGGCTCGACAGGGCATCGACGAGGTAGCCGAAGCGGGCCGCCGCCGCCACTCCGGCAAGCCAGAAGACGAGCGCCAGCGCCAGGGTCGAAACGACGTGCCCGGTCCCCGCCTGCAGCGCGCGCCACGCGGTTTCCGCCTTCGACCAGCCGCGCTGCCGCGCGAACAGAGTGAGCGGCACCCAATGGTCGGGAACCATCGTGTGCAATACGCCGACCATCGCGACAGCGGCGACGAGGAGGAGCTGCGGTGCGGAATTCATCGAACCTCCTCCCGTTCCTAGGCGCGCGCCGCGCCGCTTTCGGCGACCGGCAGCCCGGCCGCCCGCCATTCGGGGTAGCCGCCTTCGAGCCGGCGCACGGCAAAGCCGTGGCGCCGCAACAGCGCCACCGCCTCGAAGGCGAGGACGCAATAGGGGCCGCGGCAATAGGCGACGATCGCGCGCTCTTTCGGCAATTCGCGCAGCCGCCGCGACAACTCGCGCAGCGGGATGTTGATCGCGCGCGGCAGATGGCCGAGGGCGAATTCGTCCTGCGGCCGCACGTCGAGCACGGTCACGAGCCCCTCTTCGAGGCGCCGCGCCAGCTCGGCGCGCGACACCGGCTCCATCCCGTCGCGCTCGTTGAAATAGCCGCTGACGATCTCGCGCACCTCGGCGAGGTTGCGTTCGCCGACGCGCGCGAGCGCCGCCGTCAGTTCGAGCACCGCAGGATCGCTCAAGCGATAGAAGATGTGCTTGCCGGCGCGGCGCGAGACGAGAAGCCCGGCGCGGCGCATCAGCCGCAGATGCTGCGAGGCGTTGGCGAGCACCAGCCCGGCGCGCTCGGCGAGCGCCTCGACGCTGCGCTCGCCCTGCGCCAGAAGCTCGATGATCTCGAGCCGATGGCGGTGCCCGAGCGCCTTCGCGATCTCGGCAAAACGGGCGTAGAGAAGCTGCTTCGAGCCCGGGCTTGACATTGCGCCATCCATTCAATACGTCATTCAACAAAATGATATAATGAAACGCCGATGCCGCAACATTTCCTTGCGCATGCTTCGATGATCCGCCTCGCCGTCTTTCTCGCGGTCTTCGTCGCGATGGCGGCATGGGAGGCGACGGCGCCATGCCGCCCGCCGCTCGTGCGGCGGACGGGGCGCTGGCCGCATAACCTCGGCATCCTCGTCCTCGACACGGCGTTGCTGCGCGTCTTCTTTCCGACGGCGGCGGTCGGGTTCGCCGCGCTCGGCGAGAGCCGGCATTGGGGGCTTCTCGACAACACCGGCATCCCGCCCGCGTTGAAGCTCGTGGTCGCGGTCATCATGCTCGATCTCGCGATTTACCTGCAACACGTGCTGTTCCACGCGGTGCCCATGCTGTGGCGGGTGCATCGCGTACACCATGCCGATCTCGATTTCGACGCGACGACGGGGCTCAGGTTTCACCCCTTCGAGAGCCTGCTGTCGATGGGGTTCAAATTCTTCGTCATCGCCGCCCTCGGCGCGCCCGCCGCCGCCGTCTTGATCTTCGAGATCCTGCTCAACGCCGGCTCGCTCTTCAGCCACGGCAATGTCGGCCTGCCGGCGAGGCTCGATCGCGCATTGCGCGCCGTCCTCGTCACGCCCGGCATGCACCGCGTGCATCATTCGATGCCGGCCCATGAGACCAACAGCAATTTCGGCTTCAACCTCTCCTGGTGGGACCGCCTCTTCGGCACCTACCGATGGGCCCCGGCGGCGGGCGACAGAGGCATGACGATCGGGCTCGACACTTTCCGCGACCCCGTCGAGCTGCGGCTCGACCGGATGCTCGCGCAACCCTTCCGGGGGGCGACGGGGCGCTATCCAATGGGCCGGCGCGGTGCTTAAATGCCGCACGCATCGGCGCGGGGTTCGAGACATGACCTCCTGGCTGCCCGCCGCGGCGACCCTTCTGGCGACCCTCGCCTGTTTCGGGATGCTGGCGATCGCCGTGGTGTTGTCGGCGTTCGGCATTTCATTCACGCCAGGCGAGAGCGCCTGGGCCGGGACGCTTTGCCTTCTCGCGGTCGTCGCGACGATCGGCATCGCCTATAACGGCGCCCGCCGGCGGATCGTCGGCCCGGTCGTACCGGCGGCCGCCGGCGCGGCGCTAGTCCTCGCCGATGTCCTCGCCGGAGGGGGCCGCACCGCCGAAATCGCCGGCTTCGCGCTAATTGTACTGGCGACTTTGTGGGACTGGCGCAGGCGAACGCGCGACGCAGTCGGGGACGACAAGACCCGTTGGATCGAGGCGAGCGAACTCGGGCGCCGGCTCGCCGAGAGGCCGCCGCCGCTCATTCTCGACGTGCGCAACCCGGACGAGTTCGCGGGCGAACTGGGGCACCTCGAGCGCGCGCGCAACATCCCGCTCGCCGAATTGCCGCGCCGCCTCGCCGAACTCGGCCCCGACAAGGAGCGGCAATGGACGATCGTGTGCCGCACCGACATGCGCTCGGCGAAGGCGGCCGCGCTGTTGCGCGCCGAAGGTTTCCGCGACGTCGCGGTGTTGCGCGGCGGCATGCTCGCCTGGCGGCAGGCCGAGCCCCGCCCCGCCGAACCGGCCGGCGCCGCCGCACAGTTGACGGACTGAAGGGAAGTGGTAGGCCCGGCAGGACTCGAACCTGCGACAACGCCGTTATGAGCGGCGCGTTCTGACCAGCTGAACTACGGGCCCGAAACCGCCATCGGCGCACCATAGCTCGTCACCCCCGGGCTTGTCCCGGTCATCCACGTGGACCCCCGGGTCAAGCCCGGGGGTGACGATCTTTCTTGGCCGCTCGGAAACTCGATCACGTATCGAGGAAGCTGCGCAATTTGCGCGAGCGGCTCGGGTGCTTCAGCTTGCGCAGGGCCTTCGCCTCGATCTGGCGGATGCGCTCGCGCGTCACCGAGAATTGCTGGCCGACTTCCTCGAGCGTGTGGTCGGTGTTCATGCCGATGCCGAAGCGCATGCGCAGGACGCGCTCCTCGCGCGCCGTCAGGGACGCGAGCACCCGCGTCGTCGTCTCGCGCAGATTGGCCTGGATCGCCGCATCGAGCGGCAGGACGGCGTTCTTGTCCTCGATGAAGTCGCCGAGGTGGCTGTCCTCCTCGTCGCCGATCGGCGTTTCGAGGCTGATCGGCTCCTTCGCGATCTTCAGCACCTTGCGCACCTTCTCGAGCGGCATCGCGAGCTTTTCCGCCAATTCCTCCGGCGTCGGCTCGCGGCCGATCTCGTGCAGCATCTGGCGCGAGGTGCGCACCAGCTTGTTGATCGTCTCGATCATGTGCACCGGGATGCGGATCGTGCGCGCCTGGTCGGCGATCGAGCGGGTGATCGCCTGGCGGATCCACCACGTCGCGTAGGTCGAGAATTTGTAGCCGCGGCGGTACTCGAATTTGTCGACCGCCTTCATCAGGCCAATGTTGCCTTCCTGGATCAGGTCGAGGAATTGCAGGCCGCGGTTGGTGTATTTCTTGGCGATCGAGATGACGAGGCGCAGATTGGCCTCGACCATTTCCTTCTTCGCCCGGCTCGCCTCGCGTTCGCCGCGCTGCACGGTCTGCACGATGCGGCGGAATTCGGTGATCGGCAGCTTCGCCTCGGCGGCGACCTGCGCGATCGAGGCGCGGTGCCGCCCGACCTCGGCGCCGTAGCGCTCGGCGAGCCGCGCCCAGCCGCGGGCCGAGAGGTTCCCCGCCTGCTCCTGCACGCGCCCGAGCCAACCGGCGACCAGCTCACTGCCGATGTGCTGGGCGAGAAACTCCTGGCGCTTGACGCCGGCGCTTTCGGCCAGCCGCAACAGGCGCCCCTCGTCGCCGACGAGGCGGCGGTTCACCTCGTAGAGCTGCTCGACGAGGTGCTCGATGCGGGTGTTGTTGAGGCGGATGCGCTTTACCAGCTCGACGATCTCGGTCTTCAGCTTTTCGTAGCGCCGCTCGACGATGCGCGAGACTTCCTCGCCCTTGGAGAGCGCGCTGATGCGCTGCTCCTGAAGCCGATGCAGCTTTTTGTAGATGTCGGCGATCTTGTCGAAGGTGGCCACCACGCTCGGCATCAGCTGCGCTTCCATGGCCGCGAGCGAGATCGAGCTTTCCTCGATCTCGGCTTCCTCGACCTCGACGACGATCTCGCCCTCGATCTCGATCAGCTCGCCTTCCTTGTCTTCGCCATTGGCGGCCTCGACGCCGTTGACCGCCGCGATCGGCGCCGGCGCCGGCGCCGCCACCACTTCGGCGGGCACCACTTCGAAGCCGCCGCCGCCATAGGTGGCGTCGAGATCGATGATGTCGCGCAGCAGCATCTTTCCTTCGTTGAGCGCGTCGCGCCAGCCGATGATCGCGCGGCTCGTCAGCGGGTTTTCGCAGATGCCGCCGATCATCATTTCGCGGCCGGCCTCGATGCGCTTGGCGATCGCGATTTCGCCCTCGCGCGACAAGAGCTCGACCGAGCCCATTTCGCGCAGATACATGCGCACCGGATCGTCGGTGCGGCCGATGTCGTCGTCGTCGAGATTGCCGCGGATCTCGCCGTCGCTCTCCTCGACCTCGGGGGGAGCCGGCTCCTCGCTCTCTTCGCCCTCGATGACGTTGACGCCGAGTTCGGACAGCATCGTCATCGTGTCCTCGATCTGCTCCGAGGACACCTGGTCGGGCGGCAGGGCCGCGTTGATCTCGTCATAGGTGACGAAGCCGCGCTCGCGCCCGCGGGCGATCATCTTCTTGACCGCCGCCGCCGTGCTGTCGAGCAACGGGCCGTCGGCGAGGTCCACAGGGGAAGCGGCCGGAGCGGCCTTCACTTTGGTCGTCATCTGGTTCGTTCGTCCTCTCTGCCGGGCGCCTCGCCTCGGCGCCCGAAAT
>DASYYD010000150.1:0-1629 GCA_035934195.1 Allostellaceae bacterium
CTTTCGGCGCGCTCGGTGTCGCGCGCCTCGAGCGCCTCGATGATGCGCATGTGGTCGATGATCGAGCGGGCGGCGCGGTTGTCCTGGTGGATCGTGATCTTGCGGATCGCGCGCACGTGGAGGAAGAGGTTTTCGGTCATCTCGGAGATCAGCGCGCAGCCGCTCATCCGGATGATCGCCTGGTGAAAGGCGATGTTGGCGTCGGAATATTCCTCGATCTGGCTCTCGTTGCCGCTCCTGAAATCCTCCATCAGCCGGCGCAGCCCGGCGATTTCCGCGTCGGAGGCGTGGCGGGTGACGAGCCGCGCCGCCATGCTTTCGAGCGCCGCCCAGACGGTGATCATCTCGACCAGCTCGCGCTTCGTCTTCTTGACGACGAAGATGCCGCGGCGCGGCAAGGTGCGGACGAACCCCTCCTGTTCGAGGAGCGTCATCGCCTCGCGGATCGGCGTGCGGCTGATCCCCAGTTCGAGCGAGAGGCGCCGCTCGTCGAGCCGCACCTCTTGCGGATGGTCGTAGATGTCCATCGCCGTGATCGCCTCTTTCAAGGCGGAATAGGCGCGGTCGCGAAAGCTCACCGCGGCGTCCAGCCGCTTGATGTCGAGCCTCGGGGCGGGGCGGCGCGCGGCTTCGCTCATGGGCGCAGGTATACGGTATACCAGAGCCCGCCGCAAGCGAGCAGCGGCCCCTCAGAGACGAAGCTCGCGCAGCCGCAGCGCATTGCCGACCACCGTCACGGAGCTGAAGCTCATCGCCGCGCTGGCGATCATCGGATTGAGCAGGAGGCCGAGCCAGGGGTACAGCACGCCGGCCGCGATCGGGATCGCGAGCGCGTTGAAGACGAAAGCGAAAAACAAATTCTGCCGGATGTTGCGCATGACCGCCCGCGACAGATGCCGCGCCCGCACGATCCCTCCGAGGTCACCCTTGACGAGCGTCACGCCGGCGCTCTCCATCGCGACGTCGGCGCCGGGGCCCATGGCGATCCCGACCCCCGCCGCAGCCAATGCGGGCGCGTCGTTGATGCCGTCGCCGGCCATCGCGACGAAACGGCCCTCGGCCTCTAGTTTCTTGACCGCTGTGGCCTTGTCTTGCGGCAACACCTCGGCGACCACCTCGCCGATGCCAAGCCGGCGGGCGACTGCCTCGGCTGTCGTGCGGCTGTCGCCCGTCAGCATGACGACGCGGATGCCTTCCTCCCGCAGCGCCGCGAGCGCCTCGGCGGCGCTCTCCTTGACCGGATCGGCGACCGCGACGAGCCCCGCTGCGCGGCCGTCGAGCGCGACCAGCATCACCCCTTGGCCTTCCCGGCGAAGCGCCTCGGCGCGCTCGGGCAGCCCGCGCGGATCGACGCCGAGCGCCTCGAAGAGCGCCCGGTTGCCGGCGGCGATCCGCCTCCCGTCGACGATGCCGACGACGCCCCTCCCCGCCTCGGAACGGAACTCGCTCGCCTCGGCGAGCACGAGGCCGCGCTGCAAGGCGCCCTCGATGATGGCGGCGGCGAGCGGATGCTCGCTGCCGCGCTCCAGGCTCGCGACGAGCCGCAGCAGGTCGTTTTCGCCGATCTCGCCGGTCGTGACGACGCCGGCCAGAGCGGGCTTGCCGAGGGTCAGCGTGCCCGTCTTGTCG
>DASYYD010000186.1:0-4876 GCA_035934195.1 Allostellaceae bacterium
GGAGGCGCGCCGCCTGGCGCTGCCGGCGATCGAGCGGGCGCTCGACGGCGTCGAGGGGCCGCGGGCGCTGCACCTCTGCTTCGGCTACGCCTATGTCGCGAAGAACAAGCCGAGCGGCTATTCCTTCCTGCCCGAGCTGGCGCAAAGCAGCGTCGATCAGATCTCGATCGAAGCGGCGCAGCCCAATCTCGACACGGCGGTGCTCGAAAAGCTGCCCGGCAAGACGATCATCCTCGGGGTCATCAGCATGGGCGACCCCGCGCCCGAGTCGCCGCAAATGGTGGCGGACCGCATCCGCCGCGCGCTCGCGCATGTGCGCCCCGAGCGCCTCGTCCCGGCGCCCGATTGCGGCATGAAATACCTCTCCCGCGAGGTCGCCTTCGCGAAGCTGCAGGCGCTCGCCGAGGGCGCCGCGATGGTCCGCCGCGAACTCGGCGGCTGAAGGGGGTTACTGCGATGCGTCGTCCGACCGCTGCCGCAGGCCCGGGACGAGGCCCGGCCATGCGACGCTTTGCGGCGGCTGAACGTGCAGCGCCGCGATCAACGGCCGGCTGACCGTCACCCCGTAGAGGCAGGTCAGGTCGAGAAGGGCGAGCCCGATCGCGAGCGCCGTCAGAAAGACGTTGAGTTCGCCGAAGGCGCGGTCGAGCCGCCGTATCAGCTGCCCCCTCTGAGCCCGCTCGCCCTGCGACGTAGGGTGCCGCATCATTTCGCTCTCGCCTCGCAGCCTGCCGCCGGCCCGTGCCGGCTCATTCGGCCATCATTAGCGCGAGATGGTTAACGCCTCGTTGCGCTGGATCAATCCCGCGGGGCGCGCGGCGCTACGGCTCTATCGCGATGCGGTCCTGCACCTCGACGACCCCCGGCGCCGACCAGGCCGCGCGCTCGGCGATGTCGCGCTCGTACCGGGCGCGAACCTTGCCGCCGAGAATGACCTTGCCGCCGTCGGCGTCGACCGTGATGCGGGCCGCTTCGACATCGGTGGTGCGATGCAACGCCTTCTGGATCGTTTCCTTGACCTCGCGCGCCTGCACGGGCGAGGCGACGCGGATCTGGTTGAGAACGCCGACGACGCCGGTCAGCTTGTGCACCGCCTCGCCGGCCTCGGTCTTCTGGAACTGCCACTCGACATCGCCGGTCAAGGTGACGACGCCCTTTTCCACTTTGATCTTGATGCGCTCGGCCGGAAACCCGACCTGCCATCCGAGGATGTCGACCGCCCGGCTCGCGATCTCGTCGTCGGAGCGCTTGTGGTCCGAGGGCAGCCGCACCTCGATCTCGTCGGCGATCGCCTTGACGCCGCGCACCCGCCGGGCGGCGCGCTCGGCCGCCGCCTTTTGGGCATAGCTTTCGACAAAGCCGTCGAGGGTGACGACGCCGTGGTCGGCGCTGACCCCGATATGCGCGGCGTTGATGCTGGGCTCGAATTCGAGTTCGTCGAGAACGTCCTGCCGCAGTTGCAAGTCGCTGGTCATCGCAACCTCCAATTCCCCATGACGCCGCCAGGGTCTCCGGGCCCGGCGGCGCGCGCCTTGATCGAGATCAAGGGAGGGCGCCGCGCTCAGCCCGGCCCGGCCGCAAAGGCCTCGTCTTGAGCCGGGCGTCACGCATGCTCCTCCTCGACCAGCATGTACCCGCGACCGGTAGCGAGGGTGCGCACGACGGCATAGCGAGCCCCGCCCTTCTCGCCACGGTCCGTCAGCCTGCCGTGGCGGAGCAGCTGGAAGGCGCGGTCTTCGCCTTCCAGCTCGATCGGCGCCTCGCGGATCTTGCGCGCATGCGGCGCGCAAGTCGTTGCGCGGTCTCCTCATCGGCCCCTCCGTCGGAAAGCGCCCGAGCTTGTGGCGCCGGCCCGCCGCGGGCGTTGACCTGCGTCAACGCGAAGCGTCGTCTGGTGCGCCATACTCTGCTGGCGGGGAGACGCCGAGCGGCTCTACGCCGCCGACCGCGGGAACTGAGTAATGCCCTATGCGAGAACCTCCGAGCTGCCGCCGGCCGTCCGCCGTCTGCCGCCGCACGCCCAGGAAATCTTCCTGTCGGCATTCAACGGCGCCTGGGGTTCTTACGCCGACCGCAACCCGCAGGCGCAGGAAGAGATCGCGTTTCGCGTCGCGTGGGCGGCGGTCAAGAAGCGCTATCGCAAAGAAGGTGGGCGCTGGGTGCCCCAGTAAGCTACCGCAAACAAGCTTCGGTCGGGTAGCGGCGCATCATGCGGTGGCTGTTGAAATAGGCGCCGATATTGCCGATCGCCTGCTTCATCATCGCACGCCAGCGCGCCGGCGCCTCGTGATAGATGCAGGCCTCGGCCCGGCTTTCCCGTATTGAGCCCGATCCGGCAATCGCCGCGTTGACCTGCGTCGAGCGCGTGAAAACGCGCGCGCGCCAGCCTCGCTCAGTGGGGGGCGAGCGCCTCCCGCCGCTTCGCCTTCGCCTCGCCGCCTTGCGCCTCGCCGGACACGATTTCGATCATCGCCGCATGGATCCGCCAGTCCGGGATGTGTTCCAACTCGGCAAAGCGCTTGATCGCCACGTCGCGCGCCGCGTCTGGGCTCTCGGCCGAACCCACCAGGATCGAGCGCTGGCAGACCTTGTGCACCCGATCGCCTCTGGCGAATTCGTTCAGAAAATCGACTCGATAGCTGGGCATCGCTCGCCTCCCAATCGCTGGAAAGGGCCGAGATCCGCGTCGGCGTCGCGCCTTCGTCGCCGAACGCCGCCAAAATTCTGCATCGAGGGCACGCGGCGTGGGGGCGCCGCGCCGGTATTAAATGCCGACCGAAGGTCGCGGGCAAACGCTTTCTTTTGCCGATCCATCGAGCCCTTGGAAAACATTTCGAAAAGATCGAATAGCGGCGCCGCAGACGACCTGCCTTGATGTGCGTCAATGCCGGAAAGCCCCGAAGGCATATCGCGTGGGCTCATGTGTGAGCTTTTTGCGCTGTCCGCCCGCAGGCCGACCGTGGCGAGCTTTTCGCTCGAACGGTTCGCGGCTCGCGGCGCCGAGCCCGGCCGCAACCTCGACGGCTGGGGGCTCGTCTTTTACGACGGGCGCTCGGCAAGGGTGTACCGCGAACCCGAGCCGGCGGCGGGCAGCCCTTGGCTGCAATTCATCGAGCGCCGGCGGGTTCCGAGCACGCTCGTCCTCTCGCATATCCGGCACCGGACGCGCGGCGCGATGTCGCTCGCGAACACGCAACCCTTCGCGCGGGAGCTGGGCGGCCGGGTGCACGTTTTTGCCCATAACGGGCGGCTCGACGGCATCGATGGGCTGGCGGAAACCGCCGGCGAACGGTTTCGGCCGATCGGCGACACCGATTCCGAGATCGCCTTCTGCCTCCTGCTCGATCGCCTCTCTTCGCTGTGGAGCAGCGGCGTCATCCCGAGCCTGGACGCGCGCCTCGCCGTTGTCGCGCCTTTCGCCGCCGAGTTGCGTGCGCTCGGGCCGGCGAATTTTCTTTATGCCGACGGCGATTGCCTGTTCGCCCATGGCGACCGCCGCACCCAGGCGGACGGCCGCATCGCGCCGCCGGGGCTGTGGCTTCTCGCGCGCCGCTGCCCGTTCGATCGCGACGCCCGGCCGCTCTCGGGCGTTGCGATCGACAGCCTCGGCGCGGCGCAGGAACTGACGCTGCTCGCGAGCGTACCGCTGTCGCGGGAGGCGTGGCGGCCGCTCTGGCGAGGACAGCTGATCGCCGTCAAGGAGGGGGGCGTCGTCATGTCGATCGAGACGGACCCTCTCTTCGGGGCGGCCCATGACTGACGCCGAGCGCGGCCGCGGCGCATCCCGGCTTGGGCCGGAACTCTACGTCGGGTGGCGGGCGGCCGATATCGGCGTGCTGACCGAGCGGCTCGAGCGGGCGCTGATCGTCGAGCTTGCCGGCGCGGTCGCGGGAAAGCGCGTGCTCGATATCGGCTGCGGCGACGGCGAGTTGGCGCTCGACCTCGCCGCGCGGGGGGCGCAGGTGACCGGTATCGACGCCTCGGAACGGATGATCGCCGCCGCCCGCGCCCGGCCGGGCGCCGCCCGTGTCGCCTTCGAGGTCGCCGTGGCCGAAGCGCTGCCGTTCCCGGCGGCAAGCTTCGACCTCGCCGTCGCAGTCACGATCTTGTGCTTTGTCGAGGACGCCGCGCCGGTCTTTGCGGAAATCGCGCGGGTCCTGCGGCCGGGCGGCCGGCTCGTCATCGGCGAGCTCGGCAAGTGGAGCAGCTGGGCGGCGGCGCGGCGCATCCGCGCCTGGGCCGGTTCGCGCCTGTGGGCGCGCGCCCGCTTCCGCACCAGGCGCGAACTCGTCGGCCTCGCCGAAGCCGCCGGGTTGTCGGTCGAGACCGTCCGCGGCGCCGTCTTTTTTCCACGTCTCGCGCCGCTTGCCCGCCTCCTCGCCCCGCTTGACCCGAGGCTCGGCCGGGCGACGACGTTCGGCGCCGCCTTCATCGCGCTCGCCGCCGGGAAGCGCGCGCGCCGGGATCAACGGCTCGGTCCGAACCCCTCTCCGTCGTCGCGCAGCACGACGTATAGCGCCGGGATCACCAGCACCGTCAGCGCCGTCGAGGAGGCGAGCCCGAAGACGAGCGACAGCGCGAGGCCCTGAAAGATCGGGTCGGAGACAATGAAGGCGGCGCCGATCATCGCCGAAGCGGCGGTGAGGAATATCGGGCGAAAGCGGATGGCGCCGGCGTCGAGCAGCGCCTCGCGCAGCACCGCCCCCTCGGCGCGCCGCCGGCGGATGAAATCGACGAGCAGGATCGAGTTGCGCACGATGATGCCGGCGAGCGCGATAAAGCCGATCATCGAGGTCGCGGTGAAGGGCGCGCGGAAGAGCCAATGGCCGAGGACGATGCCGATCAGGGTCAGCGGCACCGGCACGAGTATGACGAG
>DASYYD010000197.1:0-5157 GCA_035934195.1 Allostellaceae bacterium
CGTTGAGGCGGGCGGCCATGCGCTCGACGTTCTGCTGCTTGCGCCGGCCCATCTCGTCGAGCCAGGCCGCCTGGCGCTTGATCTGGCCCGGCTTCAGCGTCGCATTGAACGCCGCCATCGCCGATTTGATGTCGCCGATGACGGGGGCGGCGACCGCCCGGTTGCTGTCGATCTCGGTGGGCGAGATGTCGATCTGGACGAGCCGGGCGCTTTCGGACCAGAGGGGCGGGCGGCCGTGCGACAACAGCCAGTTGAGCCGCGCCCCGGCCACCAGTACGACATCGGCGTTGCCGATCGCATAGGAGCGCGCGGCGGCCGCCGATTGCGGATGGTCGTCGGGCAGGAGCCCCTTCGCCATCGACATCGGCAGGAACGGGATCCGGGTCGCCTCGAGAAAGGCGCGGATCTCCTCTTCCGCGCGCGTGTAAGCGGCGCCCTTGCCGAGGATCGCGAGCGGGCGCTCGGCGGAACCGAGAAGATCGAGGGCGCGCGCGACCGAGGTCGGCGAGGGCGGCTGCGCCGGCGCCGGATCGACCACCCGGACGAGCGACTTGCGGCCCGCCTCGGCGTCGAGCGCCGAACCCAGCACCTCGGCCGTCAGGTCGAGATAGACGCCCCCCGGCCGGCCCGACACCGCCGCGCGGATCGCCCGCGCGATGCCGATCCCGATATCCTGCGGGCGGTTGACGCGGTAGGCGGCCTTCGCGTAAGGCCGCGCCGCGGCGAGCTGGTCCAATTCCTCGTAATCGCCCTGCTCGAGATCGACGATGGCGCGGTCGCTCGAACCGCTGATGAGGATCATCGGGAAGCAGTTCGTGGTGGCGTTGGCGAGCGCAACGAGGCCGTTCAGGAACCCCGGCGCCGAGACGGTCATGCAGATGCCGGGCTGCTGCGTGAGATACCCGGCGATGGCGGCGGCGTTGCCGGCCGACTGCTCGTGGCGAAAGCCGAAATAGCGGATTCCTTCCGCCTGCGCGAGGCGCAACAGGTCGGTGATCGGGATGCCGGCCACCCCGAAGATCGTATCGACCCCGTTCAGCTTCAGCGCCTCGACGACGAGGTGAAAGCCGTCCGTCAGTTCCGTGTCGCTCATGGCGTCGCCCTCCCTCTGTGCCTGAGGGTCTAGCGAGGGACCGCCCCGCCCGTCAACCGCAGCCGTTTTTGCAGGCGCGCGAGGCGCCGCAAGAGGCGCAACCGGCTGCGCAGCCGGCGGGCGAGGCCCAGGCCTTCGGTGGCCGAGATATCGCCCGCCGCGACGGCCGCGACGACGGCGGACAGCGCCGCGCGATAACTCTCCACGTTCTCCACCGTCAAAAGATCGAGGCCGAGCCGTGCCGCCGGATCGATCGGCGCGGCGGCCGGCGGCAGCACTTGCTGGACGAGGGTCGGCGTAAGCGTCCGCATCCGAAACCCGGTCGGAAGGAGCCGACAAGCACCGAGGCGGTGTTCAGGATTTCGGGCCGGGCGAGACGGCGCGGGTTTGCCCGCTCTCGGCATATCGACGCAGCCGGCTCGGCAGCAATTCGCCGCGCCGGTCGAGAACCGGATAGGCCGCCGCCGCGAGGTGCGCATTGATCCGCTTCAAATCGCGCAACACATCGAGATGCAATGCGCTGGTCTCGACGCTTTCGATCCGCCCCGCGCGGATGCGCGCGAAGTGCGCCTCGGTCGCGTGCGCCTCCAGCCCGCGAAACACCTCCTTCTCCCCGAGCAATTGGCGGGCTGCGCGCGCGTCATCGGTCATAAACACCGCTGCTGCGGTTTGAGCGTTGCCGACCAGGCGTTCGAGCATCGCGCGAAGCTCCGCCTGGCCCTCGGTCGAGAAGGCAAGTCCACGCTTGAGACGCTTGGCGGCAATGCCCATCAGCCCCTTCTCGATGATGTCGCCGGCGTGTTCGAGATTGGTCGCGAAGGCGAGGATCTCGGTCAGCCGGCCGCTGTCGCGGTCGTCGAGCGCGTCGAGATCGAGGCGGGTGAGATACGCCTTGATCGCGCCGTTGAGACGATCCAGCACGGTATCGAGCTGGCTGATCGCGGCAATCCGCTTGCGGTCGCCCTGGTCGAGCGCGGCCAGCGCGCCGCGCAACATCCCTTCCACGACATCGGTCATGCGCAATGTCTCGCGTGCGGCGCCGGCGAGCGCAACCGCCGGGGTCTCGCGCGCCGCCTCGTCAAGGTAGAGCGGACGTCCTGGATCGCCCTGCCCCTGAGCCGGCAGGATTCGGGTCAGCCAATCGGCCAGCGGGTCGAGCAGCGGCAGAAACAGCGCCGCCATCGCAATATTGAACAATGTATGGAAATCGGCGACTGCGCGCGCCGGGTTCGGCTCGATCAGCGTCATTGCGGGCGCGAGCCAGCGCATCAGCAGCAGACCGAGGGCGCAGCCGACGACCCGGTTCAGCAGATTGCCGAGCGGCAGCCGACGGGCGGCCGGGTCGCCGCGCGGCGCGCCTTCGAGCAGCGGGTTCAGCGCGCTGCCGAGATTGGCGCCGAGCACCAGCGCGAACGCCGCAGCCGGCGGGATCGCGCCCTTGGCCGCCAGGGACATACCCAGCAGTACGACGGCGACGCTCGAATGCGACGCCCAGGTCAGCGCCGCGGCGACGAGCGCGTCGATTACTGGCTGCCCGGTGATGGCGCCCATCAGCAGCCTGAGGTCCGGAGCAGTCTCGATCGGGCTCAGCGTTGCCAACAACTCGTGCAGCGCGAACAGCATCAACCCGACGCCGATCGCCACCCTGCCGAGGTCGCGCGGCCGCGAATGGCTGCCGGTGCGGAACATGACGACGCCGATGAGGACGAAGGCCGGCGCCATCAGCCCGATGTCGAACGAAAGGATTTGAACGATCAGCGTCGTGCCAACATTGGCGCCGAGCATGACGGCGAGCGCGGGCACCAGGCCGACGAGCCCGCTCGCGGCGAAGCTGGCCGCCGCCAGCCCTGTCGCGGTGCTGCTCTGCAACAGCGCCGTGACGCCAAGCCCGGCGGCGAAGGCGCGTGCCCGATTACCGAGTGCCGGTCCGAGGAGGCGGCGCAGATGCGGACCGAACGCGCGTTGCACGCCGCTCTGCACCATGTGCACGCCCCACATCAGCAGGGCGACCGAGCCGGCCAGATTGACCAACGTCAGGGTAGTGCCCATCCACCCCTCCCGTATCCGGAGGCCGTGACGCCGCGAGCGGCAGGATTAGGGACGTTTGCGGCGCGATTGCAAGGCGAAATGTCTCATTTCCAAACGGCCGCTATGCCGCCGGCCCCGCCGGGCGAAATGAATAACCGGGCCCGGTTGGGGAGCGGGCACCGGTACGCGTTCTCGGATGAATGCACATCCGACGGCCGGGTGCCGCAACAGCGGGGTGCCCCGGCAACCGCCTCTTGCACGCCGAGCCGGCGCCCGCAGCACTCGCGGCGGTTTGGGGCCGCCGCGGGCGCCGCTCGCGGCTCAGGCGGCCGGGCCGCCCAACAGGGGCCCGAACCCCTCGAAGCGCGCGCCGTCGAAGCGCTCCATCCGCACCTGCTTGATCGGCGCGAAATCGGTGGGGCTGGTATTGATCTTGATGCCGGGCTGCAGCATCGGCAGCGTGAAATTGCGCAGATTGGCCGCCTGCCGCATCAAGTTCTCGCGGGTCAGGTTGTTGCCGCACTGCTTCAGCGTCTGGACCGTCGTCGCGGCGATCGAGGCGCCGTACACGGCCCCGTTGTCGGTCTTGTCGCCTTCGGGATAATACTTGTTCATGAAGGCGACCCACGATTGGTAGCCGGCGTCGTTCTTCCACTGGGGATCGGTCGGGTCCTTGAACGAGTTGTCGGTGATGATGCCCTTGGCGTTTTCGAGGCCGGCCGGCTTGAAGGCGGCGCCGACCGAGGCGGCGATGCCGTTGGTGATGAACAGCGGCTTCCATTTGATCTCGGCCATCTTCTTGATCGCCTGCGCCTCGAATTTCGGGATCGCGATCAGCAGAAACGCATCGCACCCCGCCGACTTCATCTGGATGATCTGCGAATCGACGGTCGGGTCGGTCGTCTCGTAGGAGGCCTTCACCTTGATCAACGAGGCGGCCTTGGCGCCCAGCCCGTCGAGGAAGCCGTCGAGATAGTCCTTGCCGTAATCGTCGTTCTGGTAGAGCACGGCGACCTTGGCCGCCGGCTTGTTCTTCAGGACGTAGGCGGCGTAGATGTGGCCCTCGGCCCGGTAGCTGACGAAGAAGCTCATGGTCCAGGGATGGCCCTTCGGGTCGTTCCATTTGCTGGCCCCGGTCGACACGAACAGCTGCGGCACCTTCTTCTGGTTCATGTAGTGCCATACCGCGCTGTTCGTCGGTGTGCCGACCGCGCCGGCGATGCAGAGCACCCGGTCCTCCTCGACGAGCTTGCGCGTCATCTCGACGGTCTTCGGCGGCGTGTAGCCGTCGTCGTAGGAAATGAAGGTGATCTTGCGCCCGTTGATGCCGCCCTTTTCGTTGATCATCTTGAAATGGCGTTCCATCGATATCGGGATCGGGCTGGCGTTCGACAGCGGCCCGCTGTAGGGGCCGGTATTGCCGATCTTGATCTCGCTGTCGGTGACGCCGGGGCCGTATTGCTTGGCGGCGGCGAGCGCCGGCCCGCCGAAGGCGAACGTTGCCGGCATGGCGGCGAGTATCGTGCGACGCGTGAGACGCTGCATCGTAACCTCCCGTTGGTGAAGCCGAATGTTCGGTGGCTTTTCTTATCTCCCCGGTGTTCCGGGGGGTGTTTGCGCGACTAAGATCGCGCCTTCGCAAGCCGTCGGCAACGACAAACCGCGGCGGGCGCAGAGACGGCACGCGCTTTATGGTTGCCGAACCCGCGGGGAACGGCGATCCTCGCTCCACGAGCCTATAGAACAAGGGGAACGGGGATGCCTTCCGATGCCGCTTTCGCCCGAACCGCGCCGAGCGAGACGACGCTGACCCGGGTCGTCGTTGCCGCGACGATCGGCAACGTCCTCGAATGGTTCGATTTCGTCATCTACGGCTTCCTCGCCGTGACGATCTCGCAGGTCTTCTTTCCGACCAAGAACCCGGCGGCCTCGCTGCTCGTCACCTTCGGCGCGTTCGGCCTCGCCTATCTGGTGCGGCCGATCGGGGCGATCTTCGTCGGCTCCTTCACCGACCGGCACGGCCGCCGGGCGGGGCT
>DASYYD010000224.1:0-19014 GCA_035934195.1 Allostellaceae bacterium
CGGCAAGGCGGGGCCGCACCTCCTCGTCACCGCTCTGACCCACGGCAACGAGATCTGCGGCGCGATCGCGGTCGACAAATTGTTGCGTTCCGGGCTCGAGCCGCGCCGCGGCCGGCTGACCCTCGCCTTCGACAATGTCGCGGCCTATCGCCGGTTCAACCCGCGCCATCCGATCGCCTCGCGCTTTGTCGAGGAGGATTTCAACCGGCTGTGGGACGAGGCGACGCTCGACGGGCCGCGCCGCTCCTGCGAGCTGGAGCGCGCCCGCGCCCTGCGGCCCTTTGTCGAGGCCGCCGATTTCCTGCTCGATCTGCATTCGATGCAGCACCGGACGGCGGCGTTGATGCTGGCCGGGACCTTGCCGCGCTCGGTGGCGCTCGCCCGCCGCCTCGGCATTCCCGAGCTGATCATGTGCGACGTGGGCCACGCGGCCGGCCGCCGCATGCGCGATTACGGCGGCTTCGGCGACCCCGCGGGCAGCAAGACCGCGCTGCTCATCGAAAGCGGCCAGCATTGGGAGAAGCGCTCGGCCGAGGTGGCAACCGACGTGATGCTGCGCTTTCTCGTTGCGCTCGGGGCCTTGACCGAGGAGGAGGCGCGCCCGCTCGGCGGGCCCGATTTCGACGCGCAGCCGCGGCAGCGGGTCATCGAGGTGACCGAAGCGGTGACGATCACCGGCGAGGAGTTCGAGTTCGCCGGCGATTTCTACGGGCTCGAAGTATTGCCGAAAAAGGGCACGCTGATCGGCCGCGACGACGGGCGCGAGGTCAGGACGCCCTATGACGATTGCGTCCTCATCATGCCGTCGCGCCGGCTCGCCAAAGGGCATACCGCGGTGCGCCTCGGCCGCTTCGTCGCGGGCTGAGCCCGATTTGGAGGCGCCGGAAAAACGCAGCTTCGCGCCGCTCGTCAACGCCGGCTCGCGGGTGCTCGTGCTCGGCACCCTGCCGGGCGAGGAATCGCTGCGCCGGGCCGAATATTACGCGCACCCGCGCAACCTCTTCTGGCCGATCGTCTTCGCTCTCTTCGAGGCCGCCTCGCTTTCTGACTACGCCGCGCGGCTCGCCTTCGCCGCGGCGCATGGGATCGGCCTCTGGGATGTCGTCGCCGCCGGCCGGCGCGAGGCGAGCGCCGACGCGACGATCCGCGGCGAGCAACCCAATGCGATCCCCGCGCTCCTCGACCGCCATCCGCTGATCCGCGCCGTCGCCTTCAACGGCGGCGGCGCCGAGCGTCTTTATGACCGGCATTTCGGGCGCCGCCCCGGCCTCGCCTACTTGTCGCTGCCTTCGACGAGCCCGGCGCACGCGCGCCTCGATCTGCCGCAAAAGCTCGCGCGCTGGCAGGCGCTCCTCGCCGTTCTCGCCGCGGATTGAGGGATCAGCGCCGGGTCGCCGCCGCCGCGTCGAAACAATCGGCGAGCGCGTTGTCTAGCCGGCCGAGTTCGGCCGCGACGCGCTCGACGAACGCCGCGCCCTCGCGGCGCAGATCGGCGACGCTGGCTTCGCGCATCGAGCGCAACAATTCGCACAGCCGCATGCCGCCGACATTGGCGGCGCAACTGCCCAGAGCATGGAGGCATTCCCTGAACTGCGGCAGGTCGGCCGCGGCGGCGGCGCGCGACAGAGCGGCGAGAACCTCCTTGGCGTCGCCGCGGAACGCCTCGATGACGCCGCCCAGGAACTCCCTGCCGGGGCCGAGCCCTCTGAGGGAGGCGACGATCGCCTCGTCGACGACGGCGGGGCCGTCGCCGGCAAAGCGCGGATGCGAGGCGATCGGGGTGACGGCCGGCGCTGCCTCGACCGGCCTGGGCGGGGCAGCGGCTTGGCCCGCAGCCGCCGCCTCGACCGCCGCGACGAGGCGCTCCGGCTCGATCGGCTTCAACAGCACCGCGTCCATCCCGGCTTCGCGGCAGGCCCGTTCGCTCTCGGCGCCGCTCTCGCCGGTCAACGCCAGGATCGGCAAGCCGGGAAACGCCATGCGGCAGAGGCGCGTCGCGTCGTGGCCGCCGAGGCGCGGCATGTTGACGTCCATCAGGACGACATCGATCTCGGTCTCGGCGAGCGCCCTTACGGCCTCGCCGCCGTCTTCGACGAGCGTCACGCGATGCCCGGCGAGCGCCAGGGTGCGCTCGATGACCTTCCTGTTGCTGGCGCTGTCTTCGGCGACGAGGATGTGCAGCGGGCGGTGCGCGACCCGCGGCGCCGCCGGTCCGGAGCGCCATTCGGCCGCCGTCTTCGCAACGAGCGCGCGCACCAGATAGGCAACCCCGGCCGGCACGAAGACGAGCGCGGCGACGAGGCCGCCCGCGAGCGCCGCCTCGTGCTGCCAGAAGACCGTCGTCGCGACGACGGCGGCAAAGCCGGCGGCGCTCGCCAGTGCGGCCGGCAGCAGCGCCGCGAGACCAAAACCAAAGGCATTCGCCAGGATCACGCCGAAATAGGCCGGATACCAGGCGGCGGCGAGTCCGCCCCCGGCATGGAGCAGTGCCGATAACAGCCCGACATCGGCGGCGAGCGCCAAATTCCGCCGCAGCCGCGAGGGCGCCGAATGGCAGATCAGGTCGAGCAGGACGAGCCAGGCGGCGGCGACGCCGAGCAGGGCGATCGTCAATACGGCGCCGACGCCGTCGGCCGCGGGCAGCAGCGCGGCAAGCCCGAGAGCGTAGGCGAGGATCGCGCTCGCCAGCCACAGCCGGGCGAAGGCGAGGCGCGGCTCGTCCGGCAGGCCGCCCTCGCGCGGCCGGAAAAATCCTCCGGGCCCGCAGACCGCCGCCGCCAGCCCGACCGCCGCCGGGCCGAGGACCAAAAGCGCTATCGCCGGCGCCGCCAGATGCAGCCGCTCGAGCATCGCAAAGACGCCCGGCAGCCCGGCGACGGCGATCGGCGGCAGCGCGCCGGCCGCCACGAGGCCGATCGCCGCGAGCCGCGCGTGGCCGGGCATGGCCGAGGCCGGGCGCCTAAACCCGGCCGGCGGTTCCAGCGGTGCGGCCACCGGCTGCGCCTAGGCGCCGCTGCTCGCCCGGCGCCGCCCGGCGGCGAGCGCCGGCGGCGGCATCAGCGAGCGCTCGCGCGGAAAGGTCAGCGTGAGGGTGGTGCCGACACCCTTCTCGCCCTCGATCGAGATCGTCGCGCCGTGCAGTTCGGCGAGCCCGATCGCCAGCGGCAAGCCGAGCCCGGTGCCGGTATGCTTGCGGCTCCAGGCGCTCGCGACCTGGCCGAAGCGGGCGACCGCGACCTCGCGTTCCTCCTTGTCCATGCCGATCCCGTGATCGGCGACGGCGACGGCGATGCGGCCCGCCTCGGTAGCCAGCGTGATCTCGACTTCGCCGCCGCGGTGGCTGAACTTGATCGCGTTGGAGAGCAGGTTGAGGAGGATCTGCTTGACCTTGCGCACGTCGCCGAGAAGCTCCGGCACATCGGGCGCGAAGTGCTCGGTGATGCGGATGTCGTTCTCGCGCGCCTTCTCCTCGACGATGCGGACCAGATCGCGGATGGTTTTCCCCAGATCGATCGCGCCCTCGACCAGTTCGAGCTTGCCCGCCTCGATCTTCGAGACGTCGAGGATATCGTTGATGATGCCGAGCAGGTGCTCGGCGCTGCCGGCGATGTCGCGCGCATAGCCGACATATTTGCGGGTCGCCATCGGCCCCAGCATCTCGCCCGCCATGATCTGCGAGAAGCCGATGATGGCGTTCAAGGGCGTGCGCAGCTCATGGCTCATATTGGCGAGGAATTCGGTCTTGCTGCGGTTGGCGAGCTCGGCCTGCTCGCGGGCGGCGACGAGGGCGAGTTCCGCCGCCTTGCGCGCCGTGATGTCGACCGCGACGGTGACGGTCATCGCCTCGCCCGCCGTCCCGGTAAGCGCCGATTTGGTGACGAGCAGCAGGCGCCGCCGGCCCGCGGCGTCGACGATCTCCTCTTCGAAGGAGAGCACCGGGGTGTCGTCGAAGAGCTGCTCGTCCTGCTCGCCCAGGCAGCGCCAGAGCGGCCCGTCGCGGATTTCGTCTGCGCGCCTGCCGATCAGCCCTCGCGCCGGCTCGCCGATCACCGCCGCGAACTCGTTGTTGACGAAGACCAGGCGGCCCTCGCGGTCGCTCGCCCAGATCATCGCCGGCACCGCGTCGATGACGCGCAACAGCCGCGCGTGGCTCGCTTCGAGCGCGTCGCGGTGGCGACGCTCCTCTTCGGCGATCTGCTCCTCGAGGGTGCGCGCCTTGACTTCGACCAGAAGCTGGCGCTGGCGCAGCAGCAGCAGGTTGCGCGAACGGGCCTGGAATTCCCGGTGGTCGACCGGGCTCAGCAGGTAGTCTGTGGCGCCGGCATTGAGCGCGCGATAGCGCAGCTCGCGGTCCTCGTAGGCGGTGATGACGATGATCGGCGCCTCGCTCGCCCGCGCCTCGCGGCGCAGCCGGCGGATGAACTCGATCCCGTCGAGCCGCGGCATCTTCAGATCGGTGACGACGAGATCCGGACCTTCCGCCGCCGCGAAGGCGAGCGCCGCCAGCGGGTCGGTGAAGGTTTCGACGCGGGTTCCCGGCCCGAGGGAAGCGGCGAGCTTCTCGAGTATCTTCAGATTGGTGACGCGGTCGTCGACGATGACCACCAGCTGACGGTGCACGACACCACCCCGGCGCGCCCTGAACGTGGGCAAAGTGTATAATATCAACCTTGCGGCACGCTTGGGTTTGCGGCGGCGCTTCTGCCGAACGGCGCGATTTGGCGGAAAATCAGCCGATTGCGAAGGTTCGGCCCGGGGGCGCCCGGCGCGGCGCCTGGCCTCGTTCGCGAATCGCGGGGTCGCGGCGCGCCCGCCCGCCGCGTATGATCGCCCGGGATCGCAGACGGCCGGAGAGGGCAATGACTGACGAATACGAAACCCTGCGCGTCGAGGATAAGGGCGGTGGGCTCCTGCTCGTCACCCTCGACCGGCCTGAGGTCGCCAACTCGATGAACACGCAGATGGGGCGCGACCTGTTGTCGTTCTTCGAGGCGATCAACGCCGCCCCGGCAGAGGCGCGCGCGATCGTCGTCACCGGCGCCGGCGACAAGGCGTTCTGCGCCGGCGGCGATTTGAAGGAGCGCAACGGCATGAGCGACGGCGCGTGGCAGGCGCAGCACCGCCTCTTCGAGCGCATGGTGCGCGCGCTCGTCGGCTGCCCGGCGCCGACGATCGCCGCGGTCAACGGCGCGGCCTATGCCGGGGGGTGCGAGATCGCGCTCTGCTGCGACTTCATCTATGCGGCCGAAAGCGCGCGCTTCGCGCTGACCGAGGTGACGCTCGGCATCATGCCGGGGGCGGGCGGCACGCAGAACCTGCCGCGTGCGGTCGGCGAGCGGCGCGCCAAGGAAATCATCCTGACGGGCCGCCCGTTCAGCGCGCGCGAAGCCTATGAGTGGGGCATGGCGAACCGGCTCTGCGCGCACGGCAAGGTCGTCGAGGAGGCGCTCGATACCGCCCGCCGCATCGCCGACAACGCGCCCCTGTCGGTGCGCCAGGCCAAGCATGCGATCCGTTACGGGATGCAGATGGACCTAGGCAGCGCCATGATGTTCGAGATCGAGGCCTATAACCGCATGGTCCCGACCGAGGACCGGCGCGAGGGCATCCGCGCCTTCAACGAGAAGCGCAAGCCGCAATTCACGGGCCGGTGAGCGGCGCCCCGGAACGACGATTTCGTGAGGAGGGAGCGATGACGGCGGTCAAGGCAACGGAATTGACGCAGGTTCTGGCGGCGCGGAGCGCCGGGCTCGCCGAGGCGGCGATCCCGCCGGCGGCGCGCGAGCTCGTCCGGCAATGCCTTCTCGATTACCTCGGCGTCGCGATCGCCGGCGCGGGCGACCCCTTGGTGCGCATCGTCCTCGACGAGACGGCGGAAGCGGGCGGCGGGACGCAAGCGAGTGTCGTCGGGCATAGCGAGCGCCTGCCGGCGCTTTCGGCGGCGCTCGTCAACGGCGCCGCCGGCCATGCGCTCGACTACGACGACGTCAACATGGCGATGCCGGGGCATCCCTCGGCCGCGATCCTACCGGCGCTCTTGGCGCTCGCCGAGGCGCGGCATTCTTCGGGGCGCGACGTGGCGACGGCCTTCGTCGCCGGCTACGAGACCGCCTGCCGCATCGGCATGGCGGTGCGGCCCGGGCACTACGAGATCGGCTTTCATTCGACGGGCACCTTGGGCGCCTTCGGCGCGGCGGCGGCCTGCGCGAGGCTCCTCGGCCTCGACGCGGAGCGGACGGCGGCGGCGCTCGGCATCGCCGGGACGCAGGCATCCGGGCTCAAATCGCAGTTCGGCACGATGTGCAAGCCGCTCCATGCCGGGAAGGCGGCGCAGAACGGGCTCTTGGCGGCGCGGCTCGCCTCGCGCGGCTTTTCGAGCCGCCCCGACATCCTCGAGTGCGGTCAAGGCTTCGCCGCGACGCACGGCCCCGATTTCGCGCCGGAGGCGGCGCTCGCGGCGCCCGAAAACGGTCTCTACCTCTTCGCCAACCTCTTTAAATACCATGCCGCCTGCTATCTGACGCACGCTCCGATCGAATGCGCGCGGCGCCTCGCCGAGGGGCACGGGCTCGCCCCCGAGCGCATCGCCCGCGTCACGCTCGAAGTCGACCAGAGCCTCGACAAGGTGTGCAACATCGCCGAGCCGAAAGACGGGCTCGAGGCGAAATTCAGCCTGCGCCACACGGTGGCGATGGCGCTTTCCGGGGTCGATACGGCCGGGCTCGGCAATTACCGCGCGGAAGGCGCGCGCGACCCGGCCCTCGCGCGGCTGCGCGAGAAAGTCGAACTCGCCTTCCGGCACGGCTGGCCGCAGACGCAGGCGGCGCTCGCGGTCGCGCTCGATGACGGCAGGATCCTGCGCGCGACCCACGATTCCGGCATTCCCGCCGCCGACATCGCCGCGCAAGGCGCGCGCCTCGCGCAGAAATTCGCGGCGCTCGCCGAGCCGGTGCTGGGCGCCGCGCGCGCCCGCGAGCTTATCGAAGCGGTCGCCGGCCTCGACGAATTGCCCGATATCGGGACGATCGCGCGCCTCGCCGCCCGCTAGTTTATCCCGATTAGCCAGCGTCGCCGGTGCCGGCCCCTCACCCTCCCGCTGACGCGGGTCCAGCCCTCTCCCCGCGGCCGCGGGGCGAGGGCTGGGGTGAGGGGCGGGCACGCGCGCCTTCGCAACCCGATTGGAAACCGCTCTCATGACCGCCGACCCGGCCGTCGACCGGATCGTCGCCTTCGTCGAGACGACCCTCCGGGAGGGCGTGCCGGCGGCGGTGCGCGAGGCGGCGAAGATCTTCGCCGCCGATACGCTCGGCGTCGCGGTCGCCGGCGTCGTCGCGCCGTGGCGCCGGGCCGTGCTCGACGCGGCGCGCGAGGGCGGCGGCGGCGCCGAAGCCACTGTCCTCGGCAGCGGCGAGCGGCTGCCGGCCGCCGCCGCCGCGATGGTCAACGCCTACCAGATCCACGCCCAGGAATTCGACTGCGTGCACGACCGGGCGGTCGTGCATGCGATGAGCGCCGTCCTGCCGGCCTTGCTCGCCGCGGCGGAGGGAAGCAGGGGCGTCGCGGGCGAGCTTTTTCTGCGCGCCCTCGTCGCCGGGGTCGAGGTGGCGGTGAACCTCGGGCTGTGCTCGCGCGCCCCGATGCGCTTCTTCCGGCCGGCGAACGCCGGCGGCTTCGGCGCGACGGTAGGGCTCGCGATGCTCTCGGGGCTGGACGGCGACGGCTTGCGCGACGCGCTCGGCATCTATTACGGCGCCTGCAGCGGCACGATGCAGGCGCATCTGGAGGCGAGCCCGCAGCTCGCGATGCAGATGGGCTTCGCGGCGAAGAACGCCTTGGCGGCGGTCGCGCTCGCCCGCCGCGGCATGCCGGGGCCGCGTGCGCCCTTCAGCGGGGATTTCGGCTATTTCGCCCTCTTCGACGGGCAGGCCGATCCGGCGCCTTTCGCGACGCTCGGCCACGCCTGGCGGACCGCGGAACTGAGCCACAAGCCGTTCCCCACGGGCCGCGCGACGCATGCCGGGATCGATGGCGTGCGGCGGCTCTTGGACGCCCGCCCCGACGGGGCGAAAGAGGTGTCTGCCGTGCGGTTTTTCGTGCCGCCGCTGACCGCCCGCCTCGTCGGCCGCCCGGCCAGGCCCGGCATGACGCCGGGCTATGCGCGGCTCTGCCTTGCCTATATCGGCGCCGTCCTGTTGCGGCAGGGCGAGGTTGGCCTCGCGGATTTCACGCCGGCCGCGCTTTCCGACAGCGCGAAGCTCGACCTCGCGCGGCATATCGCGGTTGTCGAGGACGGCAACCCCGACCCCAATGCGCTCGGGCCGCAGCGGGTCGAGATCGATCTCGCGGGCGGTGGGCGTCTCGAGACCGCGGTCGGCACCGTCATCGGCAGCCCGGCAAACCCGCTGTCGCCGGCGGAGGCGAAGAAGAAGTTCACCCGCTGCTGGCATGCCGCTCCGGGGCTCGCCCCGGAGCGTGGCGAGACGCTGTGGCAGGCTGCGCATGCCCTCGAAGGCCTCGCCGATATCGGCGAGCTCGCCCGCCTCGCCGCGCCCTGATCCGGCTCAGCCTCGAAACTGCGGCGCCACCTTTTCCATGAACAGGGTGAGGCTCGCCGCCGCCGCCTCATATGGCAGCGGCCCGAGGCGGAAGCTTGCGATGACGCCGCCGATCCCGAGCCTTTCGAGATCGGCGATAGTCTCGGCGACGCGCTCCGGCGAGCCGCAGATGAGCCCGTGGTCGAGGCTGGCGCGAGCCCCCGGAAGCGTGCTCGCCGGCACCTCGATGCGCTCGCCGGTTTCGCGAAAAATGCGCTCGCGCAAGAGGGCGCGCGAGGCGGTCATCGCCTCGAAGGCGGGGATGGCGATGCGCCTCGCCTCCGCCTCCGTCTCGCCGACGAAGATGTTGCGCCACACCCAGGATCGGGCGAGGTTGGCGGCGATCCTCTCCTCCGCGAACCCTGCCTCCCGCATCGCCGAGCGGTAGAGATCGACGCGGCGGGCCGTCGTAACGAGCGGCTGCACGTTCATCAGGAAGGGCTCGCCCTGCCGCGCCAGTTCGAGAAGCGAATTCTCGCCCGAGGCGCCGCGCAGGATCGGCGGGTGCGGCTTCGAATAGACGCGCGGGCGCAGCACCGGCACCTTCAAGTTCCAGAACCGGCCGCGATGCTCGAAGGCCCCTTCGGTCCAGGCGCGGCGCATGATCGCTTCGGCCTCCTCGAGCCGCGCCTGCGCCTCGCGGTGGTCGATGCCGAACCCCTGGTAGTCGTAGATGTTGAAGGAGGAGCCGCGGCCGAGCCCGACGACGAGCCGCCCCTTCGTGATGTTGTCGAAGACGGCGATCTGCTCGGCGAGCCGGATCGGGTGGTGCAGCGCCGTCTGCACCACGGCGAAGCCGAGCGTCGCGCGCTTCACCGTCGTCGAGAGGGCGCCGGCGAAGCTGATCGGATCCACATAGGCGCAGATGCCGTCGAAATGATGCTCGGCGAGCCAGATCACATCGACCCCGAGCGCGTCCGAGAGCCACGCCTCGCGCAAGGTTTCGTCGATGACGGCGCCGTCGCGCTCGGGGTCGCGGCTGTCGGGGAAGAGGAAATTGGAGAATTTCATCGTTATTCGTTACCGCTATAATGCCGCCTGCAGCCAGCGACGTAAGTCGCGAAACGTCGCCCCCCGTGGAGCTCCGAACACACTATGGCCGTCGTCAGTGGCACCCCTTACGAGCTAGATGACACGCTGCTCCCAACCTTGAAGACCGTTGCGGAACGTATCTCTTCCATGCGGTCGAACGGCGCGCTCTCGCCAGATGTCTTGGGGAGGCTTCGACGGTTCTTCAAGATAAAGAACATATACAATTCCAATGCCATTGAAGGGAATAGCCTGGACGTGGGGGAAACCCGCCTCGTGGTCGAGCAAGGTCTCACCCTGACAGGCAAGCCCCTCAAGGACCAGGCAGAGGCAAGAAATCTATCAGCGGCGATCGATTTCCTGGAGAGCCTCGTCCAAGACTCATCGCGTCCGATCACCGAAGCGGATATTCGCCAGATACATTTCTTGGTGCTGAAGGGCATCCGCGATGCCGACGCAGGAAAATATCGATCCGTCGTGGTGGAGATCAGCGGCTCGCAATACAAGCCACCTCCACCCGAAGCGGTGCCCGCCCAGATGGAGGAGTTCTGTAAGTGGCTGGCCAGAGTAAGTGTGGTACCCAGCAGCGGCGCGACTTGCGAAGATGCTATATCGCTGGCCGCGGCTTCGCACACTTGGCTCGTGACCATCCATCCGTTCGTAGATGGCAACGGCCGTGTTGGAAGGCTCATTTTGAACCTTCTCCTCATGCGGCACGGGTATCCAATCGCAATAATTGCGAAGGCCGATCGAAGCCGGTACTACGATAGCTTGGAAATATCACAGTCCTCAGATCTAACAGCGGTGATCTCCCTGATCGCCGAATGCGTAGAAGAGAGCCTCGAGGAATATGAGGTTGCGGCGCAAGAGCAGCGCGAGCACGAAGGGTGGGCTCAATCAATAGTAGGAAAACTTCAAAAAGCGGAACGCATTCGAGCAGAACTCCAATATGAAGTGTGGCGGAATGCAATGGAGCTGCTAAAAAGTATCTTCAAACAGACTGCCGAAATTCTTGATACCTCGGCTACCCTGGCAGGAGTATGGTTTAAAGATTTTGGACAATTGGAGCTCGAAAAATATCTTTCTCTCAAGGGACACGGGTCAGCGAAAAGGACATGGTTCTTTCGAGTGGATTTCCGATCAGGAGAACGCTCTGCCAGATACCTCTTCTTCTTTGGTTCTCCCAGTTACTCGACGCGCGATAAAGGTGATGTCTCCCTCCATGTCGCGAGAGAAGAGCCTGCCGGCTCCTTTAATTACGAACGACTTGAGAACATCTCGGCCCCGAACGTACCCGGTCTTCTGGAGATCGGATACGACGCTAGACGCGAAGAGTTTTTCGCACGAAAAAAATCTGGCAGCATCTCCGAGATGAAGGTCGAGGAGATCTGCCGCGCATTCTTTGAGGACGTCGTGAGCCGCCATTTTAGTAGCTAGCGTCGGCCCGATCCGTCCATCGCCGGGGGCCGCGCCGGTTGATCAAATCGGTGCGGCGACTTTGGCATCGGCCGCGCGTAGATTGCGGGCGATGATCGCACCGCTTGCCCGCGCGGGGCAGGGGTTTCTATGATCGCCGCAACGACACGCGAGAGAGCGAGGAGGCCGCCGGTGGACAACGACGCCAAGAAGACCGCGCTGCGGATGATCCCCTACGGGATCTACGTGATGACCGCCGACGACGGCAAGGGCAACGTCGCCGCCGCGACCGTCAACTGGGTGACGCAGACCGCCTTTGCCCCGCCGCTCGTCGTCGTCGGCGTCAAGACCGACAGCGGCGCCTACCAGCTCGTCAAACAGACGAAGAAGTTCGCCCTCAACATGCTCGGCAAGGAGCACAAGGGGGTGGCCTTCACCTTCTTCAAGCCGACGAAGCTCGAAGACGGCAAGCTCTCGGGGCAAGCGGTGCACAAGGGCGCGGCCGGGATGCCGATCCTCGACGCCGCCCCGGCCGCGGTCGAGTGCAAGGTGACGAGCATCGTCGAACAGGGCGACCACCACATCGTCGTCGGCGAGGTCGTCGAGGCATATCTGGCGAAACCGATCGCCGGCCGCCCCGATCTGGCGATCCTCGAAATGAAGGAATTGGGCGACAACGTCTTCTACGGCGGCTGATCACCTGTCGCGGCAGCGGGGCGCCTTCTGGGCCGGCGCCCTCGCCGCGCTGCTGTGCGCTGTGCTCGCGGCCGCACCGGCCGCGGCGCCGCGGCCGGTCGTCGTCGCCTCGAAGATCGACACCGAGGGGGCGCTTCTCGGCAACATGATCCTGCAGTTGCTCGCCGCCCACGGCGTGCCCGCCGAGGACAAGATCCAGCTCGGCCCGACCGACATCGTGCGCCGCGCGCTCGTCGCGGGCCAGATCGACGTCTATCCCGAATATACCGGCAATGGCGCGATCTTCTTTCACACCCCGAACGACCCGGCGTGGAAGGACGGCGCAGCCGGCTACCGGCTCGTCGCCTCGCTCGACGAGCAAAGGAACGGCCTCGTCTGGCTCGCCGCGGCGCCGGCCGACAACACCTGGGTCATCGCGCTGCGCCGCGGCCTCGCGCGGCGTCGCCATATCGCGACGCTCGCCGACCTCGCGCGCTATCTGAAGGGGGGCGGCCGCTTCAGGCTGGCCGCCTCGGCCGAGTTCGTCGAAAGCCCGGCGGCGTTGCCGGCTTTCGAAAAGACCTATGGCTTCCAGCTTTCCGACAGGCAACTGCTGACCCTCTCGGGCGGCAACACGGCGGCGACGTTGCGGGCCGCCGCCGAGAAGATGTCGGGGGTCAACGCGGCGATGGCCTACGGCACCGACGGCGCGCTCTCGGCATTGGGGCTCGTCGCGCTGCGGGACGACAAGGGGGCGCAGACCGTCTACCGGCCGGCGCCGGTCGTGCGCGGCGAAGTCTTAAAGCGATATCCGCAGCTCCCGAGCCTTCTCGACCCGGTCTTCGCAACGCTGACGCGCGAGCGGCTGCAGCGCCTCAACGCAAAGATCGCGGTCGACGGCGAGCGGGCGCAGGCGGTCGCCGCCGCCTATCTGAAGAAGCGGCAATTTCTCAAATGACCGCCGGCGCCGCGGCCCGCCCCGCCGTCCTTTCCGCGCTTCCGATCCGCAACCGCGCGCTCCTGGCGCTGGTGCTCGCGGCGGCCGCGGCGATCCTCTTTTCGGGGTTTGTCGAGGATGCGCCGAACCGGCTTCTGTCGGGGCGGCCGATCAGCCTGTGGGCGGCGGCGGGCGTTTGGCCGACCGCCGGGATCGCGGTTTTCGGCGCCGCGCTCCTCGCCGCGGCGCTCATGCCGCAACGCCGAGCGCTGGCGCTGGGCGTCGCGCTCGCCGCCAGCCTCGCGCTCGTCCTCGGGCTCGCGGCGGCGGGCCTCGCCGCGCGCGCGCTCCTCGCCCTCGCCCCGCCGGCCGCCCGCATCGCGCTCGGGCCCGCCTTCTGGGTGCTCGAAGCCGCCGCCGCTTTCGCCGTCCTCGACGCCTTGCAGCGCCTGCGGGCGGGACCCATGGCGCGGCTCCTCGCGGTCGCCCTGATCGCCGCCGCGATCGCCGCCATCGCCCTCTCGGGCCGCCTCGATTCGCTTTCGATCGCGCAGGAATATGCGAGCCGGCAGGGCGCCTTCGCCGCGGCGCTGTCGCGCCACATCCTCATCGTTGCGCTGTCCGTCGGCCCGGCGCTCCTCGTCGGCTTTCCGCTCGGCATCGCGGCGGCGAAGGCGCCGCGGTTGCGCGGGCCGCTCTTCGCCGTCCTCAACCTGTTGCAGACGATCCCCTCGGTCGCGCTCTTCGGCCTCCTCATCGTGCCGCTTTCGCAATTGGCGAAGGCTGCCCCCCGGCTCGCCGCCTTCGGCATCGGCGGGACCGGCCTCGCCCCGGCGTTGATCGCGCTCGTGCTCTACGCTCTCTTACCGGTCGTGCGCAACACGAGCGCGGGGCTGCTCGCGGTCGATCGCGGCGTCGTCGAGGCGGGGCGCGGCATGGGCCTCTCGCCGCGTCAGCTCCTCATGCAGGTCGAGTTGCCGCTGGCGCTGCCGGTGCTGCTCGCGGGCTTGCGCATCGTCACCGTGCAGGCGATCGGGCTCGCCGTCGTCGCGGCGCTGATCGGCGCCGGCGGGCTCGGCACCTTCGTCTTTCAGGGGCTCGGACAATACGCGGTCGATCTCGTGCTGCTCGGCGCGCTGCCGGCGATCGGGCTCGCGCTCTTCGCCGATTTCGGCTTGCGCAGCCTTTCCGCGATGCTGTTCCCGGCGGCCCCGCGATGATCGAGATCGAGCGGGCGACGAAGAGCTATGGCGGGCGCCGCGTCGTCGACGAATTCTCGCTCGCCGTCGCCGAGGGCGACCTCTGCGTCTTGATCGGCCCCTCGGGCTGCGGCAAGTCGACCCTCCTCAGAATGATCAACCGGCTGGTGCCGATCGAAGAGGGAGCGATCCGCGTTGGCGGCCGGGAAGTGCGCGACATCCCGGCCGAGGCGCTGCGGCGGCATATCGGCTATGCGATCCAATCGACCGGGCTGTTTCCGCATTGGACGGTCGCCGACAATGTCGCGACCGTGCCGCGGCTGCTCGACTGGGCGGCGGCGCGCATCCGCGAGCGGGTCGACGAGCTGCTCCAAATGCTGCGCCTCGATCCCGCCACTTTTCGCGGCCGCTACCCGCATCAATTGTCTGGCGGCGAGCAGCAGCGGGTCGGGGTCGCCCGCGCGCTCGCCGCCGATCCCGGGTTGCTGCTGATGGACGAGCCCTTCGCGGCGCTCGATCCCGTGAACCGCGACCAGCTGCAGGAAGAGCTGGTGCGCATCCATCGCCTGACGAAAAAGACGGTCCTCTTCGTCACCCACGACATCGAGGAGGCGCTGCGGCTCGCCACGAGGATGGTCGTCATGGATAAGGGCAGGCTCGTGCAACAGGGCCGGCCGATCGACATCCTCGAACAGCCGGCGAACGACTTCATCCGCGATTTCGTCGGCCGCCAGGGCTTGGGGCTGAAGCTCCTGTCGGTGCGGCGGGTCGGCGAGCGGGTGCGGCGGGGCGAGACGGCCGAGGGGGAGCCGGTGCCGCTCGACATGCCGCTGCGCGACGCGCTCTCGGCGATGACGCAGCGCCACACCGACCGGCTGCCGGTCGCCGACGCCGAGGGCCACCCGGTCGGCGTCATCGCGCTCTCCGACCTGGTGCGATGACCGGGCGTGCGGCCCGCGCGCTCGCCAGCCCCGTCCTTTGGGTCGGGCTCCTCTTTCTCGCCCTCCTGCTGCGGATGGGCGATCTGCGCCCGCTGCTGCAGCGCGCCTTTCCCGAGGCGCGGCCGGCAGTCTATCAGCGCGACAGCTTTCTCGCCCTCTTCCTGTCGCACTTCTGGCTGGTCTTGGCGGCGAGCTTCGCGGCGAGCCTCGTCGGCATCGGGCTCGCGATCTTCGTGACCCGCCGGGCGGGCGCGGATTTCCGCGGCATCGTCAACGCGCTCGCCGCAGTCGGACAAACCTTTCCGCCGGTCGCGGTGTTGGCGGTCGCCGTCCCGGCGGTCGGTTTCGGCGCGCTGCCGACCGTCATCGCGCTCTTTCTCTACGGCCTCCTGCCGATCGTCGAAAATGCGGTCGTCGGCCTCGAAGGCGTGCCGGAAGCGGTGCGCGAGGCGGCCCGCGGCATGGGTTTCACGGAACCGGCGATCCTCTTCCGGGTCGATCTGCCGTTGGCCGCCCCCGTCATGCTCGCCGGCGTGCGCACCAGCGTGACGATCGGCATCGGCACCGCGACGATCGGCTCGACGGTCGGCGCGGTGACGCTCGGGACGCCGATCTTCGACGGGCTCGCCGGCAACAATCTCGCCTTCATCGCCGAGGGCGCCGTTCTGACCGCCCTCTTCGCGATCCTGACGGACATGCTGTTCGCCCGGCTCGAGCGGCGGCTGCGGCGCGGCATGGCTTAGGCGCGAAACCTCACAGTTGCGCCGCCACCGGGTCGGACTTGCTCGTCGCCGATTCCAGTTCGGCGAGGTCGGCCGCCGCCGCGCTTTCGGCCTTCTTTTCGATCGCCCGATAATGTTCGACGAGGCGATGGCCGAACGGCGTCAGATAGGCGCCGCCGCCGGCCGAGCCGCCATGCTTGGTGGCGATCACCGGCTGCGCGAACAGCGCGTTGAGCGCGTCGATCAACAGCCAGGCGCGCCGGTACGACATGCGCATCGAGCGCCCGGCCGCCGCGATCGAGCCGAGATCGCGCACCGCTTCGAGAAGCCGGATCTTGCCGTGGCCGATCGACTGCCCGGCGGCGAAATCGACCCGCAGGGTGAGCCTCGCCATGCCGCCAAGTCTAACCGATAGCGCCGGCCGGTAAAGCCGGCGGCTCGCATTTGACCATAGTTGGCGCTTGTCAGCCTCGAAGCGGGCGGGCAGACTTGATCGCGGGAATAAGGCCGAAAACGGCCGGCCCGGCGGCCGCGCGCCATCGCAAGGCCCAAAACGAACAGCAACGAGGAGAAATACGCCATGGCCGCAGCATCGGTATCGCGTCTCCCGGGGGGCTCCGCCAGCGACGCGCTCGGGCGCAAGCTCGACGGCATCCCGTTCAGCGCCTTTCACGTCGCGGTGATCCTGACCCTGGGCCTCGTCGGTTTTGTCGAGGGGTACGACCTGGCGCTGACCGGCTCGCTCCTCGTGCTCGCCAAGGGGCCGCTGCACATCACCCCGGACGAGATCCGCTGGCTGACGATCGCCGCCACCATCATGGTGGTCGTCGGCGGCTTCACCGCGTCGGCGATTTCCGACCATTTCAGCCGCAAGACGATCATCCAGATCGGCGTCATCGGCACGACCTTCTTCACGCTGTTGATCCCGCTGGTGCAGACCCCGGTGCAGTTGATCGTCGTGCGTCTGCTGACCGGCGTCGGGCTCGGCTTCGCGATCACCGCGCCGTTCCCGATCGCCGCCGAGCTGATGCCGGCGCAACACCGGCGCACCTACGGCGCGATCTACGAGATCTGCCTCGCCAGCGCCTTCGCGCTGTTGCCGTTCGTCGGGTTTCTCTTGGCGCACGACCCGAACGGCTTCCGCCTGATCGCCCTGCCGGGCGGGCTCGCGCTCTTCGTCGTGCCGATCCTCGTGCATTACGTCATCCCGCCGAGCGCCCGCTGGCAGTTGCGGCGCGGCCAGACCGAGGCGGCGATCGAGACCGTCAACCAGTTCATCCGGCGCTGCGGCAGCAAGGTGCCGCCGCTGACGGTCGAAGCGCTCGGCCCGAACCTGCATCTGGCGCGAGAGAAGCTGCCGCCCTATTGGGCATTGTTCGCCCCCGGCCAGCTGCGCTGGACCGCCGTCGGCGTGCTGACCAGCATGGCCGCGGGCAGCGCTTATTACCTGATCGCGATCCTGCTGCCGAAGGCCCTCATCGACCAGGGGGCCGCCGTCAGGATGAGCTTCGGCATCAGCACGATCGTCTTCCTCGCGACGATCCCGGGGAAAGGCTTCACCGCCTACCTGATGGAGATCATCGGCCGGCGCTGGACCATCGCCTATGCGCTGTCGGGAGCGCTGCCGGGTCTCGTCCTGATGGCGAGCGCGCATCTGGCGGGCGACTACGCCAACGTGCTGATGAGCGCCGGCGCGATGATCACCGGCTTCACCGTGCTGTCGTCCTTCTCGGCGACGCGCGTCTACTTGTCGGAGCAGTTCCCGACGGCCTTGCGCGGGCGCGGCAACATCTTCGGCGAGTCGTTCGCGCGCATCTTCGCCGGCGTCGCAGCGCCGTTTCTGATGGAGCCGCATACCGGTTCGCCGGTCGCCTTTTTCGGCACCATCGTCGTCATCGTGCTGGCCGGCGCCTTCATTCCGCTGCTGTTCGGCAAGGAGACGGTCGGCCAGCTCGAGGCGGTGACCGAGGCGGTCCCCGAACTCGCCTGAAGATCGAAGCGGCCATCAACGGAGCATTGCCATGAAAGAGGGATACCGCTTCGTCGATTGCGACATGCACATCATGGAGCCGATCGACCTCTTCGACAAATACCTCGACGCGCAATTCAAGCCGCGCGTCACCTCGACGATAAGGCCGCAGGACGGCGGCGCGACCGGCGGGCGGCGGCGGCCGTTGTGGTTCTTCGACGGCATGCCGACGAGCAACGACGGCAACATCTCGCAATACAACCGCATCCGCGGGCCGCTCGTCGGCAAGCGCGCCAACACCAACGTCATGTTCGCCGCCGAGCGCGGCTACGACGCCGAGGCGCAGGTCATCGGCATGCAGATGGAAGGGATCGACATCGCCGTGTTGTTCCCGACCGCCGGGCTGTCCTTTCTCGCGCGCGACAATATGGACCCGCAGCTCTCGGCGGCGATCTGCCGGGCCTACAACGACTGGCTGCACGATTTCGTGCAATACAGCCCCGACCAGTTGAAGATGGCGGCGATGCTGCCGATGCACGACGTCAACCTCGCCTGCCGGGAATTATTGCGCTGCGTCGAGGAGTTCGGCGCGGTCGGCGCCTTCGTGCGGCCGAACTACCTGAACGGCCGCTATTGGCACTCGACCTATTGGGACCCGCTCTACGGGCTATTGCAGGAGCTCGATATCCCGCTGTGCTTTCACGAAGGCACCGGCTCCTATTATTCGACGATCGAGCCGCGCTTCGGCGAGAACCGCTTCATGCGGCATGTCGCGAGCCACCCGACCGAGATGCAGCTGGCGCTGATCGCGCTGCTGCTGGGCGGCGTCCTCGAATTCTATCCGCGCCTCAAAGTGGCGTTCCTCGAGGCGCAGAGCTGGTGGGTGCCGGGGATCTTGGGGCGGATCGAGTGGGACCTGCGGCAGCACAAGGACGCCGACGCGCCGTATCTGAAGCTGTCGCCGTTCGAGTATTGGCAGCGCAACTGCTTCTCCGCGATCGAGAGCGGCGAGCGCGAGGTCGGCGCGGTCGTCGATCTCCTCGGCGGCGCCGACAACATCTGCGTGTCGAGCGACTTCCCGCATTTCGATTCGAGCTTCCCCGACGTCTCGACCCGGGTCCTCAACAACCCGAGCATCACCCCCGAGATCGGCGGCAAGATCCTCGCCGGCGGCGCCCGGCTCTATGGCTTCGGCGACGAGGCTTTCGCCCGCGCCGACGCGGCCGCCCGGCGCCGCGACAACCAGCCCGCCCGCGCGTAGCGGGTCGTCAGAGCCGGAACCCGCGCTCCATCGCGGCGAGCGCGGCCTCGGCGGCGACGGTCGCGGCGTCGCCCGCGCCCGCGCCGCGGCGGCGCTCCTCGACGACCGCGAGCTGCAGCGCATAAGCCGCCTCGCATTCGCCCTCCTGCCAGAGGACGCCGGCGAGATTGCCCAGTGCCGCGAGCGTGTCGGGGTCGGAGGATCCGACGAGGTCGCAGAGCGAAGCGGCGACGCTTTCGAGCAGCGCCCGGGCGCCCGCGAGGTCGCCTTC
>DASYYD010000230.1:0-5041 GCA_035934195.1 Allostellaceae bacterium
CGGCAAGGCGAGAAGCGCCTTGGCGTCGGCGACGTGCCGCAGATCGGCGAGCCCGCGCTCGCGCAAGACGGTGGCGAGCCGCTCGGCGGAGCCGGCGCTGTAGGCGGCGATCGCGATGCGCGCGCCCGCCTCGCGGCGGGCTTCGAGCCACTCCTTAACGGCCTCGAACAGGTTGAGCTTGGGGTCGGCGCGCTCGGCGGCGAAGTTGCGCCCGGGCCGGGCGCCGGCGTCGAACCCGTCCTCGCCGGCAGGCGCCGCAAACGGGCTCAAGCCCACGACCGGCCGGCCCGCGAGTACCTTTTGCCATTCGGCCTCGTCGAGATAGAGGAGCCTCGGCGGCACCGGGCGGTAAACCGGGGCGGCGCCGCGCGGCCCGCCTCTCAGGTTGCGCCGCACCGCATAGAAATCGGCGATCGCTTCGAGCCGGTGGGCGCGCGCCTCCTCGACCTGGTAGTCGAGCGAGACCCCGGCTTGCGGCAGGTAGTCGAAGAGGGTTTCGAGCGCCTCGTAATAGAGCGGCAGCCAATGCTCCATCCCGGCATAGCGGCGCCCGGCGCTCACCCCCTCGTAGAGCGGGTCGTCGCTGCCGGTGACGCCGAACGCCTCGCGGTAGCGCCGGCGGAAACGCTGGATCGCGGCGTCGTCGAGCAAGACCTCGCTCACGGGACGCAACACGGTTTCGCCGAGCTTGGTCCCCGGACGACCGCCCGCCTCGGCGGGCGCTCTGGGGATCGAGCGCTGCGTCAAGGGATCGAAGCTGCGCACGCTTTCGAGCGTGTCGCCGAAGAAATCGAGGCGCTCGGGTTGCGCCGCGCCCGCCGGAAAGAGGTCGACGATGCCGCCGCGCACCGCGAACTCGCCCGGCTCGCGCACCGTGTCGGTGCGCAGGTAACCATTGTTCGAAAGGAAGCTCTGCAGCCGGTCGAGCGGGATGCGGCCGGTGGGGCGCAAGGTCAAAACCCTGCCCTCGAAGAGCCGCCGCGGCGGCACGCGCTGCAAGGCGGCGTTGATCGTCGTCAACACGACGAGCGGCCGCTCCAAGTCCTCGGTCGCGAGTCGGGTCAGCGTGTCGATGCGGCGGCTCGTGATCTCGCCGTTCGGCGAGACCCGGTCGTAGGGCAGGCAATCCCAAGCGGGGAAGGTCGCGATCTCGAGCTCGGGGTGAAAAAACCCGAGCGCAGAGGCGAAGCGGGCCATCCGGCCGTCGTCGCGGCAGACATGCAGCCAGCGCCGCCGACCCCCGCGCGCGACGAAGGCGCCGATCGTCGCCGCGTCGTGCCCCTCGGGCGCGCCGCTGAGCGCGATCGCGCGCGGGCGCTCGGCGAGCGAGCGCAAGAGGTCGGCGAGACCCGACATCAACCGGCCGGCGAATAACGGAAGGCGAGCAACAGCCGCATCACGTCGTGGTCGTAGGCCGGCGGCGGCGCGGCGCGGCCGGCGATCCAGTCGAAGAGATCGGCATCGGGGCACTCGAGGAGCGCCTCGTAGCGGTCGAGCCGAGCCTCGTCGAAGCCGGCGAGATGGGCCTGCGCGAAGCGGCCGAGGATCAGATCAGCCTCTCGCGTGCCGCGGTGCCAGGAACGAAACATGAGGCGCTTGCGGCGAAAATCGGCGGATGGCGTCATCGCGTGCTCTCGGAGAGGCCCCGAGGATATAAACTTCGCGGATGACAAAAGCAGCCCAAATCCGCCGCGCCGGACGCCCGTACCGAGATTGCTGCGTCGCTGCGCTTCTCGCAATGACGCGCCTCTTTGGGTGTCAATGCGAGCGCAGCGACGCAATCCCACGACCGCGGCGCCCTCGCTAGGGAGCCCCCGTGCGCCCCGCGATCCTCGACAGGTTGTTTGCGCCGGTGAGCGCGCTTCCCGGAGTGGGGCCGCAGCTCGCGCGCCTCTTCGAGCGCGTCGCGGGGCCGCTCGTCGTCGATCTCCTGTGGCACCTGCCGACCGGCATCATCGACCGCCGCGCCTCGCCGACGATCGCGGCTCTCGAGCCCGACCGCATCGCGACCTTGCGCGTCCGGATCGAGGCGCACGAGCCCGGTTTCGGGCGGCGCCCCTACCGGATCTCCTGCAGCGACGCGACCGGCCGGCTGACCCTCGCCTATTTCAACGTCAAGGGCGATTACCTGTCGCGCCTCCTGCCGGTCGGGGCCGAGCGGATCGTCAGCGGCCGGGTCGAGTTCTATGGCCGGGCGGCGCAGATCGTGCACCCGGACCTCGTGTTGCGGCCGGACGAACTGGACAAGCTGAAGCCGATCGAGCCCGTCTATCCGCTCACCGCCGGGCTCGCGCCGCGCATCGTGCAACGGGCGGCCGCGGCGGCGGTGGAGCGCGCGCCGGCGCTCCCCGAATGGATCGATCCGGCGCTCATCGAGCGGCGCGGCTGGCCGTCGTGGCAGGACGCGGTCAAGGGCGTGCATGCACCGCGATCCGAAGCCGATCTCGCGCCGTCGCACCCGGCACGCGAGCGGCTCGCCTATGACGAGATCCTGGGGAGCCAGCTCGCCGTCGCCGTCGTCCGCGCCCGCCGGCGGCGTCAGCCGGGCCGGGCCCTCTCCGGCTCGGGCGCGCTGACGAGCCGCGCCGAGAGGGCGCTCGGCTTCGCGCTCACCGGCGCGCAACGCGTCGCGAGCGCCGAGATCGCCGCCGACATGGCCTCGCCGCAGCGCATGATGCGCCTCCTCCAGGGCGACGTCGGCAGCGGCAAGACGGTCGTCGCGCTGCTGGCGATGCTGACCGCGGTCGAGGCCGGCGCGCAAGCCGCGCTGATGGCGCCGACCGAGATCCTCGCGCGCCAGCATCATCAGACGCTCGAGCGGCACGCCGCCGCGGCCGGGGTCGAGGTCGGGCTGCTGACCGGGCGCGAGAAAGGCAAGGCGCGCGAGGCGCTGCTCGCCGGCCTCGCCGAGGGCCGCATGCCGCTCGTCGTCGGCACGCACGCCCTCTTACAGCCCGATGTCGTCTTCGCCGATCTGGCGCTCGCGGTCATCGACGAACAGCACCGCTTCGGCGTCGAGCAGCGCCTCGGCGTCGCCGAAAAAGGCCGCGACGCCGACACGCTGGTGATGAGCGCGACGCCGATCCCGCGCACCCTGATGATGACGCTTTACGGCGATCTCGATGTCTCGCGCCTGACCGAGAAGCCGGCCGGCCGGCGCCCGGTCGACACGCGCGCGCTGCCATTGGAGCGCAGCGACGAGGTCGTCGCGGCGGTCGCGCGGGGGCTCGCTCAAGCCGCCAAAGTCTACTGGATCTGCCCGATGGTCGAGGAATCGGAGAATGCCGACCTCGCCGCCGCGGAAGAGCGCTTTCGCGCGCTGGCGCCGCGTTTCCCGAACCGCGTCGGGCTCGTGCACGGGCGCATGAAGGGCCGGGAGAAGGACCGCGCCATGGCGCAGTTCGCCGAAGGCGGGATCGATCTTCTGGTGGCGACGACGGTCGTCGAGGTCGGCGTCGATGTGACCGCCGCCAACGTCATGGTGATCGAGCATGCCGAGCGCTTCGGCCTCGCCCAATTGCACCAATTGCGCGGCCGCATCGGCCGCGGCGACCAGCCCTCGATCTGTCTGCTCCTCTACCAGGCGCCGCTCGGCGCGGTGGCGCGGCGGCGCCTCGAGATCCTGCGCGAGACCGAAGACGGGTTCCGCATCGCCGAAGAGGATCTGCGGCTGCGCGGCGCCGGCGAGGTGCTCGGCACGCGGCAGAGCGGGCTGCCGAGCCTCAGGCTCGCCGACCTCGCGGTGCACGAGGAGCTGGTGGCGGTCGCACACGACGACGCACGCCTCGCCCTCGAACGCGATCCCAATCTTCTCGGGCCCCGCGGGGCGGCGTTGCGCGCCCTCCTCTACCTCTTCCGGCGCGACGAGGGCATCCAGTACCTGCGGGCGGGGTGAGGCGGCAATCCCGCTAGCGGTTGAGCCAGCGGCGGGCGAAGCCCAACAGACCCTGCGGCATGAATATCACGATCGCGATAAAAATCAGCCCCAGCGGGATCAAGTAAAACTGGGTGAAGAACTGCGACAAGCCCTGCTGCATCAGCAGAAAGAAGGCGGCGCCGACGATCGGGCCGACCAATGTCCCGATACCGCCGATGACGTTGTAGATGACGGCTTCGCCGGACACGAGAAAGAACACGAAATCGGGCGCGGCGTATTCGTTTTGCAGCGCATAGAGAACGCCGGCAAGCCCCGCGAACAGGCCCGAAATCATCACCGCGACGATTTTGTAGCGCTCGACCGGATAGCCGATGGCGCGGGTGCGCGCCTCGTTCTCGCGGATCGACTGCAACACCATCCCGAACGGCGACTGGGTGATGCGCCGCAACAGCAGATAGGAGCCGGCGACGACCGCCAGCACGAACCAATGCAGGCTGACGGCCGTAAACGGCACCGAGAAAAGGCCGGGAATCGCCAGATGCGGGCGGGTGAAGATGAGCCCGTTCTCGCCGCCCGTGAGCGACGTCCAGGTGAAGATGACGACATAGAAGATCTGCGAGAAGATGAGCGTCGTGATGGCGAAATAAATATCGCGCAGCCGGGTCGAGAAATAGGCGACGCAGGCGGCAACCGCCGCCGCGGCAATCAGGCCGATCAGCAGCGCCAGCCACAAATCGGGCGGCGCCACGAGGAGCAGCGCCGCCGCCGCCCCGTACATGCCAAGGCCGAAAAACGCCGAATGCCCGAACGACACGATGCCCGTGTAGCCGATCAGTACGTCGGACGACATCGCCAGGAGACCCCAGATCAGGATCTCGGTCAGAAACCGCCGCCAGAACACCGGCAGCACGAGCGGCGCCACAAAGAGCAGCGCGATGACGACCGCAAATCCCGTCCAATAATAAAGGGCGTGCCGCCGGTTCATTGCTGGGTCGCGGCGAAGAGGCCGGTCGGGCGGAACAACAGGGTCAGGATCAGCACGACGAACGAGACGATGACCGCCTGCGCCGGGCTGACCCACAGGGATGCATAAGATTCGAGCAGGCTGATGAAGATGGCGGCAGCGACCGAGCCGGCGAGGTTGCCCATGCCGCCGACGACGAC
>DASYYD010000275.1:0-4192 GCA_035934195.1 Allostellaceae bacterium
GCCTTCCGCGACAACCACGCGCTGCAATGCGGCTTCTGCACGCCCGGCATGGTGATGAGCGCGCTCGACCTCGTCAAGAACAACCCCGACCCGAGCGAGCGCGAGATCCGCGAATATCTCGAAGGCAATCTGTGCCGCTGCACCGGCTATCACAACATCGTGCTGGCGATCAAGGCGGGGGCGGCGGCGATGCGCGGAGCCTCACCCGCGAGGGCGGCGGAGTAAGGCGGTGAGCGCGATCGGGGCGCCGGTCCGGCGGCGCGAGGATTTCCGCTTCCTGACCGGACAGGGCACCTACACGGCCGACATCGACCGGCCGGGCCAGCTCTACGCCTATATCGCGAGGAGCCCGCACGCGCACGCCCGGCTGGGGGCGATCGACGCCGCGGCGGCGAGAAGCGCGCCCGGCGTCGTCGCCGTCTTCACCGGCGCCGATTTGGAAAAGGACGGGATCGGCGGGCTGCCCTGCGGCTGGCAGGTGCATTCGAAGGACGGCTCGCCGATGGCCGAGCCGCCGCATCCGGTCTTGGCGCAGGGCGAGGTGCGCCATGTCGGCGACCCGGTCGCCGTCGTCATCGCCGACAGCCTCGCCGCGGCGCGCGACGCCTCGGAGCTGCTGCGCATCGACTACACCGTGCTGCCGGCGGTCACCGACCCGGCCGACGCGCTGAAGCCCGGCGCGGCCAAGGTGTGGGAGGCGGGCAATCAGTGCTACGACTGGCATCTGGGCGATCCGGCGGCGGTCGATGCCGCCTTCGCCCGGGCGAGCCACATCGCGAAACTCGACCTCGTCAACAACCGGCTCGTCCCGAATGCGATGGAGCCGCGCGCCGCGATCGGCGAATTCGACCGCGCGACGCAGGAGTACACGCTCTACACGACAAGCCAGAACCCGCATGTGATCCGGCTTCTGATGGGCGCCTTCGTGCTGCACATCCCGGAGAACCGATTGAGGGTCGTCGCCCCCGACGTCGGCGGCGGCTTCGGGTCGAAGATCTATCATTATGCCGAGGAGGCGATCGTCACCTGGGCCGCCGGCAAGCTGAGGCGGCCGATAAAATGGACGGCCGAGAGGTCGGAAAGCTTCGTCTCCGACGCGCATGGCCGCGACCACGTGACCCATGTCGAACTGGCGCTCGACGGAGCGGGAAAATTCCTCGCGCTCAAGGTCGCGACGCTCGCCAATATGGGCGCTTATCTCTCGACCTTCGCGCCCTGCATCCCGACCTATCTCTACGGGACGCTGCTCGCCGGCACCTACACGACCCCCGTCGTCTATGTCGAGACGAAGGCGGTGTTCACCCATACCGTGCCGGTCGATGCCTATCGCGGCGCCGGCCGGCCGGAGGCGACGTTCCTCCTCGAGCGCATCGTCGATGTCGCCGCCGACGAACTCGGCATCGACCCGGCCGAATTGCGCCGCCGCAACTTCATCCCGAAGGACGCCTTCCCGTACCAGACGCCGGTCGCACTGCAATACGACAGCGGCGACTATTTCACGACGCTCGACCTCGCGATGAAGGCGGCCGACTACGCCGGCTTCGAGGCGCGCCGGGCGGAGGCGGCGCGGCGCGGCAAACTGCGCGGCATCGGCCTCGCCACCTACATCGAGGCCTGCGGCATCGCTCCCTCGGCCGTCGTCGGCTCGTTGGGCGCGCGCGCCGGGCTCTTCGAGAGCGCCGCGGTGCGGGTCCATCCGACGGGCAGCGTCTCGATCCTCACCGGCTCGCACAGCCACGGCCAGGGCCACGAGACGACCTTTTCCCAGCTCGTCGCCGACGGGCTCGGCATCCCGATCGAGGCGGTCGAGATCGTGCACGGCGACACCGCCAAGGTCCCCTACGGCATGGGCACCTACGGCTCGCGCTCGCTCGCCGTCGGCGGCACCGCGATCGTCAAGGCGATGGACAAGATCGTCGCCAAGGGCAAGAAGATCGCCGCCCACCTGCTCGAAGCCTCGGAAGCCGACATCGAGTTCAAGGACGGCAAGTTCTCGGTCGCCGGCACCGACCGCTCGAAGAGCCTCGGCGAGATCGCGCTGACCGCCTATGTGCCGCACAACTTTCCGCACGAGGAACTGGAGCCCGGGCTCGACGAGACCGCCTTCTACGACCCGAAAAACTTCACCTTCCCGTCGGGGGCGCACATCGCCGAGATCGAGGTCGATCCGGACACCGGCCAGGTCGCGATCTGCAACTTCACGGCGAGCGACGATTTCGGCCGCATCATCAACCCGATGATCGTCTCGGGGCAGGTGCATGGCGGGCTGGCGCAGGGGATCGGGCAGGCGCTGCTCGAGGGCTGCGTCTACGACAAGGCGACGGGGCAGCTGTTGACCGGCTCCTACAACGACTACGCGATGCCGCGCGCCGACGATCTGCCCTCCTTCGCGCTGTCGACGCACGTGACCTTGTGCACGCACAATCCGCTCGGCGTCAAAGGCTGCGGCGAAGCCGGCGCGATCGGCGCCCCGGCGGCGATCGCCAACGCCCTTGTCGACGCGCTGAAGCCCTACGGCATCCGCCATGTCGACATGCCGATGACGGCGCACAAACTCTGGCAGGTCATTCACCGGCACACCCCGGCGCTGGCCGCCGAATAACCCCTCACCCCGACCCTCTCCCCGCGAGCGGGGAGAGGGAGGGACCCGCGGCGAAGACGCGGGAGGGTGGGGGCGGCAACAGACGAATTAAGGAGAGGCCCGATGTACGAATTCGATTACCACCGCCCGGCGAGCCTCGACGACGCCGCCCGTTTCCTCGGCAGCCACGGCGAGGCGAAGCTCGTCGCCGGCGGCATGACTTTGATCCCGACTCTGAAGCAGCGCCTGGCAAAGCCGTCCGACCTCGTCGATCTCGCCGCGATCGGCGGATTGAAGGGGATCGGCGAAGAGGGCGACAGCCTCGTCATCGGGGCGATGACGCGGCATGCCGAGGTGCAGCGCTCGGCGGCGGTCAAGCGGGCGATCCCAGCCCTCTCGGCGCTCGCCGGCCTGATCGGCGACCCCGCCGTGCGCAACCGCGGCACGATCGGCGGCTCGATCGCCAACAACGACCCGGCCGCCGACTATCCGGCCGCCGTGGTGGGCCTCAACGCGGCGGTGCGCACCAACAAGCGCGACATCGCGGCCGACCAGTTCTTCACCGGCATGTTCGAGACGGCGCTCGGCCAGGACGAGATCGTGACGCAGGTGCGGTTTCCGAAACCGCAGGCCGCCGCCTATCAGAAATTCAAGAACCCGGCGTCGCGCTACGCGATCGTCGGCGTCTTCGTCGCCCGCGCCGCCGGCGGCGTGCGGGTCGCGGTGACGGGCGCGGGCGCCTGCGTCTTCCGCGTCCCCGAGATGGAAGCCGCTTTGGCCAAATCCTTCGGCGCCGACGCGATCAAGGACATCCAGATCAAAGAGGACGGCCTCAACTCCGACATCCATGCTAGCGCCGAATACCGCGCCCACCTCGTCAACGTGATGGCCCGCCGCGCCGTCGCGGCCTGCGCATAGCCGGAGCCAGCCCTCCGGCGCCGAGACGAGTCACGGGTCGCAGGGGCGAGCCCGCGATCCGCGATGCCCACCAGAAAAATCTGGTTGATACCGCTCGCGGTTCTCGCCTCGGCGGTTGCCGCAACGCTGATCGATTACGACTACCAGAACGTCGTCGATGTTCTTGAACTCGCCGACCCGACCGGCTTTTTTGGTGTTTATTTTCACATCGGCGGGCTCGCCACCAATCTGGCGGTCATCTTCGTTGCCTTGTGTCTCCTCTTCGCAGGCTCGCAGGCGAACCCGCGGATCGGGTACGCGCTCGCTGTCTTCATTCCCTCCATCCTCGAAGCGCTCGCCGTCCTGCCTTGCTTCCTCGCGTCGCGGCCCGGCGCCCTGTGCGGGGTCGGGCTCGTCGTCGTCTCCTGGGCGGCCGTGCCTATCGTCCTGCTCGCGGCGATCGCATTCGTACTGAGGTCGGGTAAGCTCGTGCGGGCGGCGGGCATGGCTGCAATATTGGCGTTCGCCGGATCCGTCGCGGCCGCGCAAATGCTCCTCGCGCCTTCGGGGCCGGACGAGTGCCGCGCCTATTCCGAGGTGACGAAGCGGTCCAATTGCCTGAAGGTTCTCGCCGTCCGCGCCGGCGACGCGGGGTTGTGCCGCTCGGTCGAATTCAGGACCACCCGCTTTGCGTGCCTGGTGGATGTCGCCGCC
>DASYYD010000280.1:0-3125 GCA_035934195.1 Allostellaceae bacterium
GCCTCGTCGAGTTCTGCCGCGCCTTCTTCGGCGTCGAGGACCTGCCGGTCCGCTTCCGTCCGAGCTATTTCCCGTTCACCGAGCCCTCGGCCGAGGTCGATATCGGCTGCTCGAGGGCGGGCGGCGAATTGAAGATCGGCGCCGGCGGCGACTGGCTCGAAATCCTCGGCAGCGGCATGGTGCATCCCGCCGTCCTCGAAAATTGCGGCATCGATCCGGCCGAGTACCAGGGCTTCGCCTTCGGCATGGGGATCGAGCGGGTGGCGATGCTGAAATACGGCATCCCCGACCTGCGCACCTTCTACGAATCCGACCTGCGGTGGCTCGGGCATTACGGCTTTCCGCCGCTCGACATCCCCTCGCTGGTGCGCGGCGCGCTCTGATGAAGACGACGCTCAGCTGGCTGAAGACGCATCTCGACACCGAGGCGCCGCTGTCGGCGATCTTGGAGCGCCTCGTCATGCTCGGCCACGACGTCGAAGGCGTCGAGGACCGCGTGGGCGCGCTCGCGCCTTTTGTCGTCGCCATGGTCGTCTCGGCCGAGCCGCACCCGCACGCCGACCGTCTCAAGGTGTGCCTCGCCGACAACGGCCGGGAGCGGGTGCAGGTGGTCTGCGGCGCCCCCAACGCGCGCGCCGGCATGAAGGGCGTCTTCGCGCCGGCCGGCACCGTCATCCCGCGCACCGGCGCCGTCTTGAAGGAGGCGACGATCCGCGGCATCGCCTCGCGCGGCATGCTGTGCTCGGCTTATGAGCTGGGTTTGGGCGAGGACCACGAGGGGATCATCGATCTCGCGCCGGACGCGCCGGTCGGCGCCCGTTATGCGAGCCTTTTGGGGCTCGACGACCCGGTCATCGACATCAAGGTGACGCCGAACCGCGCCGATTGCCTCGGCGTGCGCGGCATCGCCCGCGACCTCGCGGCCGCCGGCCTCGGCCGATTGCAGCCGCTCGATACGAGCCCCGTGCCGGGCCGCTTCGTCTCGCCGATCGCCATCCATATCGAGGACCTTCAAGCCTGCCCGCTCTTTCTCGGCCGCCATTTGCGGGGGCTGAAGAACGGCCCGAGCCCCGCCTGGCTCGCCCATCGGCTCGAGGCGATCGGGTTGCGGCCGATCTCGACGCTCGTCGACATCACGAATTTTCTGACCTACGACCTGAACCGGCCGCTGCACGTCTTCGACGCCGGCCGGCTCGCCGGCGGCCTCGTCGTGCGCCTCGCGCGGCAGGGTGAACGGCTGCTCGCCCTCGACGGGCAGGAATATGCGCTCGACGCAGAGGTCACGGTCATCGCCGACGCGCGCGGCGCACAGAGCCTCGGCGGCGTCATCGGCGGCGAGGCGACGGGCTGCAGCGCCGAGACGCGCGACGTCGTCGTCGAGGCGGCGCTCTTCGATCCCGTGCGCACCGCCGCGACGGGGCGGCGCCTCGGCATTGCCAGCGACGCGCGCTACCGCTTCGAGCGCGGCCTCGACCCGGCCTTCGTCAAAGACGGCCTCGAAATCGCGACGCGGCTGATGCTGGAACTCTGCGGCGGGGAGGCTTCCGAGATTGTGACGGCCGGCGCCGTCCCGGAATGGCGGCGCAGCTATGTATTGCGCGCCGGGCGCTGCGCGAGCCTCGGCGGGCTCGCCGTGCCGCAATCGGAAAGCGCCGCGATCCTCGAAGCGCTCGGCGCGAGCGTCGCGCCGCGGGAGTACGGCGATCTTTCGGTCGAGCCGCCTTCCTGGCGCGGCGACATCGTCGGCGAAGCGGATCTCGTCGAAGAGGTATTGCGCGTCAGGGGCTATGACGAGATCCCGGCGACGCCGCTGCCGCGCGAGGGCACCCTGCCGCGCCCGGCGCTCCGGCGCTCCCGCCGCCGTGCCGAACTGGTCCGCCGCAGCCTCGCCTCGCGCGGCCTCGTCGAGGCGGTCGCCTATTCCTTCATCGCCCGGCGCGAGGCGGAATTGTTCGGCGGCGCCGAGCCGGAACTACATCTCGTCAACCCGATCAGCGCCGATCTCGACCAGATGCGCCCGTCGATCCTGCCGAGCCTCATCGCGGCGGCGCGCCGCAACGCCGACCGCGGCCTCGCCGATGCGGCGCTCTTCGAGCTGGGGCCCGCCTATCGCGACGACACGGCCGCGGGCCAGCTGCTCGTCGCGGCGGGGCTGCGCGCCGGCATGAGCGGGCCGCGGCATTGGCGCGACACGCCGCGCCCGGCCGACCTTTATCTCGTCAAGGCCGACGCGCTCGCCGCGCTCGCGGCGATGGGCGCGCCCGCCGACAACGTCCAAATCTCGGACGATCCGCCCTCCTGGTACCACCCGGGCCGCGCCGGCGTCTTGCGGCTCGGCCCGGCCGTGCTCGGGCATTTCGGCGAGCTGCATCCCGCGGTCCTCGCGGCGTTCGACGCCCGGCCGCCGGCCGCCGCGTTCGAAGTTTTTCTCGACGCCGTCCCCGAGCCGCGCGCCGGCGCCGCGAAGGCGGCGCTGAAGCTCTCGGTATTCCAGCCGGTCGAGCGCGATTTCGCCTTTGTCGTCGACCGCGGGATGCCGGCCGAAACTCTGCTGCGCGCCGCCCGCGGCGTCGACCGGCGGCTCGTCAGAGAGATCCGCCTCTTCGACGTCTACGAGGGCGCCGGCTTGGCCCCCGGCAGCAAATCGCTCGCCATTACCGTCGTGCTGCAGCCGCAGGACAAGACCCTGACCGATGCCGAGATCGAAGGCTTCTCGAAGCGTTTGGTTGCCCAAGTCGAGAAGGCGACCGGCGGCCGGCTGCGCGGTTGACAAAGTAGCTACCAGAGGCTACTTGCCGAACATGAAAACCGTCGGCCTGAAGGTCCTCAAGAACAAGCTCAGCGAATACGTGCGCCTCGCCGAGGCGGGCGAGACTGTCGTCATCACCGATCGCGGCCGCGCGGTCGCCGAGATCGTGCCGCTGAAGCCGCAATCGGGACTCACCCCGTTTCAGGAAGAAGGCGGGCGCGAAGGTTGGCTGACTCCGGCGAAGAAGCCGTTCGCGCCTCTGCCGCCGGGGAAGCCGGTACCTGGGCTCACTTTCGATAAGCTGATGGAGGATTTGGCCCGGGACCGGGAAGATCGCTGGTGATCTACCTTGACAGTTCGGTCCTGCTCGCGTCGG
>DASYYD010000296.1:0-1615 GCA_035934195.1 Allostellaceae bacterium
GCCGCCCGCTCGCCACACCCCTGCACCTCGCGTTGTCCTACGACGAGGAAGTCGGCTGCCTCGGCGTCCGGCGCCTCATCGCGCAGATTGCGCCGCGCCCGAACCGGCCGAAACTGTGCATCGTCGGCGAGCCGACGATGATGCGCCCGGCAACCGGGCACAAGGGCAAGCGCAGCTTTCGCTGCCACGTGCACGGGCTCGAATGCCACTCGGCGATCGCCCATCTCGGCGTCAACGCGGTCGAGGCGGCCGCCGAGCTGGTCGCCCATCTGAAGACGATGGCGCGCCGGAAGCGCGGCGAGGGCCCGTTCGATCCGGCCTTCGCGCCGCCCTACACGACGGTCCATACCGGGGTCATCCGCGGCGGCACCGCGCTCAACATCGTGCCCAAGGAATGCGCCTTCGAGTTCGAGTTCCGCCTGTTGCCGCAAGAGGATGCCGACGCGCTCGAAGACGAGATCCGCGCCTTCGCGCGGCGGCGGCTGTTGCCCGAGATGCGGGCCGTCGCGCCGGCAACGGACATCCGCTTCGAGCCGCTCTCCGGCTTTCCCGGCCTCGACACGCCCGAGGACGCCGAGGTGACCCGGCTCGCCGCCGCGCTGTCCGGGGCGAACGGCACCGAGAAGGTCAGCTTCGGCACCGAGGGCGGGCTGTTCCACGAAGCCGGCATCCCGACGATCGTCTGCGGCCCGGGCTCGATCGGCGAGGCGCACAAGCCCGACGAGTTCATCGCCCTCGAGCAGATCGCGGCGTGCGAAGGCTTCATGCGGCGCCTCTTCCACCGTGTCGCCGCATGATCTTCGCGCTCTGAGCCCGCCGAGCGCGGTCCTGTTCGACCTCGGCGGCGTCCTCATAGACTGGAACCCGCGGCACCTCTACCGCCGCATCTTCGCCGAGGAGGCGGCAATGGAGCGGTTTCTCGCGACCGTGTGCACGCAGGCCTGGAACGAAGAACAGGATTTGGGGCGCCCTTTCGCCGAAGGCGTGCGCCTCCTGTGCGCGCACCACCCCGAGCACGCCGACGCGATCCGCGCCTACGACGCGAGCTGGGAGGAAATGGTGAAGGGGGCGATCGCGGACAGCGTCCTCTGCCTCGAAGAGCTTCGCCGATGCGGCGTCCCGTTCTTTGCCCTCACCAACTGGTCGGCCGAGAAATTCCCGCTGGCGCTCGCGCGCTTTCCTTTCCTCGCCTGGTTCGAGGGGGTGCTCGTCTCGGGCGAGGCCGGGCTCAAAAAGCCCGACCCGCGGATTTTTCGCCTGGCGGTCGACCGGTTTTCTCTCGATCCCGCGGCGACCCTCTTCATCGACGATGTCGCGGCCAACGTCGAGGCCGCCGCGGCGCTCGGCTTTTTGACGCACCATTTCACCGACCCGGCGGCATTGCGCCGGGCGCTCGTCGGCTGCGGTCTGCTGCCCGGGTGACGCGCGCCCCGTTCGGGTGCAAGATCCTCTTCCCGCGCGAGCGGCAGTGGAGGACGCGCGTGTCCGAGCCGAACTACCCGGTCGAGCTGACCCCGCCCGACATCGAACCTTATCGCGCCGGCAACACCGGCGTCGAATACGTCACCAGCTTCGACAGCGGCAAGGCGGGGCCGCACCTCCTCGTCACCGCTCT
>DASYYD010000318.1:0-2569 GCA_035934195.1 Allostellaceae bacterium
CTCGACGCACGGCACGGTCGGGTTTCCCGGCGCCGCCGCCTACGGCATCGCCAAGGCCGGGATCGGCCACATGACGCGGGTGCTGGCGATCGAATGGGCGCCCCATGGGATCCGCGTCAACGCGATCGCGCCCGGCACCACCGAGACGCCGTCGCGCGCGCCGATCCTCGCCGACCCGCAGCGCCGCGCCGTCATGCTGGAGCGCATTCCGTTGAAACGCTTCGGCCGGCCGGAAGAGATGGCCGCCGCCGTGCGCTATCTCGCGAGCCCGCAGGCGAGCTACATCACCGGCCAGATCCTGCTCATCGACGGCGGCCTCACCGCCTATTAGAGCGTTTTCCAGTCGGCAAAGACGCGCTAGGCGACCCCGCAGATGTCGAGGATGACGAGCAGGTAGATGCGGATCATGTCGAGGTAGTCGGCGATGTCGACGCGCTCGTCCGGCATCGTGTTGTAGCGCCCGCCCGGGCCGCAGACGACGCCCTCCATGCCGCCCGTCTCGTAGAGATGCCCCGCGTCGGTGCCGAAAAAACCGGGCGGCGTGAGGGCGCCCGTCGGCTGCGCTTCGCCGCGCACGCTGCGGTAGGCGCGGTTCAATGCCCGCACGATCGGGCTGTCGCGCGGCACCTCGAAGGCCGGCATCGCGAGGCGGTGCTCGTCCGGCGGCACGAGCTTCGTCTCCAGCCCCGGAAAACGCTCCCTGAGGCCGTGCAGCACCGCTTCGATGTCGGCGAGCGCGCTCTCCCGGCTCTGTCCGGGGGCAAAGCGCCCCGAGCCTTTGAGGCGCACGAAATCGGCGACCTGCGGCGGGCGCCATTCCTGCAGTTCGCGCCCCAGCGCGCCGTGCACGACGCCGACATGGACGCGGTTGATGCCCGCGTGCTCGGGCGAGCGGGCGCCGGAAAATTTCATCGCATCGAGCCGCGGGACGAGGTCGCAGGCGGCGGCGATGGCATCGACCGCCGCCTCGCGCTTCGACAGATGCCGGGTCTTGCCGAGAAGCTCGATCGTGAACCCGAAAGAGGCGGCGTGCATCGTCAGCGCCGCCAGATCGGTCGGCTCGGAATTGATGAAATAGTCGGCCCGCAGGCCCCCCTTGATCAGCGCCGCGGTGCCGATCCCGCCTTGCAGCTCGCCGACGACATAGGTCAGCACGACATCGCCCTTCAGCCTGACGCCGGCCTCGACGAGCGTCTTCAGGGCGCAGAAACAGGCGGCGTCGCCCGCCTTCATGTTCGAGACGCCGATGCCGTAGATGAAGCGGTCGTCGATCTTTCCGGCCCAGGGATCGACGGTCCAGCCTTCGGTCGCGGGGTTGGTGTCGAGATGGCCGTTGAAGAGCAGGCTCTTGCCGCCGCCCGTGCCGCGCCGGCGGCCGACCGCGTTGACGCGGCCGCCCGGCACCGGCGTCAGCGCCGCCTCGAGCCCGAGCCCGCGCATCGCTTCCGCCATGAAGCCGGCCAATTCCCGCTCGCCCTCGCTCTCGCTGTAGCTCTTCATCCGCACCATGCGGGCGAGGAAATCGAGCGAGGCCCGCTCGTCGATACGGGCGAGGAGCGCCTGCGGCGTCATGCCGGGATCCAGCTCTTCGGTTCGCCCTGGTAGATCGCGCCGGGGTTGCCGTGCACGGTGGTGCGCCACATGACCCGTTCGAGCCGCTCGGCGTCGAACCAGCTCGCCGCATGCACGAGGCAGCGATTGTCCCAGACGACCAGATCGCCCTCGTCCCATTCGTGGACATAGACGAACTCGGGCCGGGTCAGGTGCGCCATCAATTCGTCGAGGAGGCGCGCGCCGTCGCCGTTCGGCCCGGCTTGCATGCCGACGAAGGGGCCGTCGAGCCAATCCATCTGGCCGCCTTCGCACAGATAGAGCGCGCGCCGGCCGCTGACCGGGTGCGCCCGCACGACCGGCTGCCGCTGGCTCTTCTCGTGCGGCTTCAGCGGCCGCGGGCTCTCGCCCTTCAGCACCGCCTCGCGCGAGCGCCCGGCGCCGGGCTGCACATGCAGCCCTTCCAGGCCCTCGACCCGCTCTTTCAGGTTGGACGGCAGCGCCTCGTAGGCCGCCGCGGCATTGGCGAAGAGCGTCTGGCCCTGCCCTTTCGGCACCGGCCGGACGGCGAAGAACAGCGAGATGTCGGGCGGCGGCCGGCGATAGCTCTGGTCGGTGTGCCAGCCCTTGCGGTGCGGATAGCGGGTGGGCAGCAGGCCCTTGGCGGTCAGCGGCGGCTCGGGCCGCGGCGGCGGCGGGCGCGAGGCCGGCGGCAGGTTCGAGACGACGAAGATCTCCGGCACGCTCGCATGCACCATGTTCGCGGCCGTCAGCGTGTGCCGGTAATCCTCGACCTCGGGCCCGAAAAGCCGGCTGAGGCGCAGCAGTAATTGCGGCTCCTCGGCGATCCTGCGCATTCCCGGCAACAGCAGCAGCCCCTCGCCCTCGGCGAGCGCCCGCGGCAGCGCCTCGGGCGCGGCTTCCGCCGCCGCGACGGCGGCGCCGGCGTCGCCCGGCGGCGCGAGGCGCGCGATCGCGCCGAAACGCGCGCCCGGCAGCGGCCCAATGGTCTCGAAAC
>DASYYD010000321.1:0-6335 GCA_035934195.1 Allostellaceae bacterium
GTGTCGAAGAGCACGGCCTCCTGGATGAACGGCCATTTGACGTGCAGGCCGGGCCCGCGAATGACCCGCTGCGGCTTGCCGAACTGCAAGAGCAGCGCCTGCTGCGTCTGCGCGACGGTGAAGAGCGCGCTCATCGCGAAAATGCCGAGGACGACGAGGACGGCGGCGGTGATGGCGAGGGTGCGGCGGTTCATCGGCGCGTCCTCAATCCTTGCCGTCGGCGGGAGCGCCGGCGGAGGGGCCGAGGGAGGGCGCCGAACCGGTTCCGCCGGGCGCCGGCGAGGCCGGTTTCCCGGTCAGCCCGGGAAGCGGCAGATAGGGCAGAACGCCGCTGCCGCCCGCCGCCTGCTGGTCGATGATCACCTTGTTGCTGTCTTCGAGGATCTCTTGCATCGTGTCGAGATAGAGCCGCTCGCGGGTCACGTCCTCGGCCGCCTTGAAGGCGCGGTAGACCGAGTCGAAACGCGCCGCGTCGCCTTGCGCGCGGGCGACGATCTGCTGTTTATAGGCCTGCGCGTCCTGGACGATTTTCGCGGCGCTGCCGCGCGCCTTCGGGACGACGTTGTTGGCGTACGCCTCGGCTTCGTTCTTGAGGCGCGCCTGGTCGGCGAGCGCGGCCTGCACGTCGCGGAAGGCGGCGATGACGGGGCCCGGCGGATCGACCCGCTGCAGCGTCACCTGGGTGATCGTAATCCCGGCGTGATAGTAGTCGAGGAGCTGCTGCAACAGGGTTTGCGTGTCGCTCTCGACCTGGGCGCGGCCGGCGGACAGCTCCATAGCCAGCGGGTGTTCGCCGATCACCTCGGTGAGGGCGCTCTGCGCCGCCGCCTTTACCGTCTTTTCCGGCGCCCGGATGCTGAAGAGATAGGATTTCGCGTCGTTGATGACCCAAAAAACCGTGCAGTTGACGTCGACGATGTTCTCGTCGCCGGTCAGCATCAGCGACTCTTCCGGCACCTGCGCACTGGTCGTCGGCTGGCCGCTCGCGTTCTCCTCGCTGCGATAGCCGATTTCGGTGCGGTTGACGCGCGTCACCTTCGGGGTCAGCGCGGTTTCGATCGGGTCCGGGAAATGGTAGTTGAGGCCGGGCTGCGTCGTCCGGTTGTAGGCGCCGAAGCGCAAGACGATCCCGACCTCGTCCGGCTGCACGACGTAAAAGCCGCTGACCAGCCACAAGACGGCGATCGCGACGGCGACGAGGGCGATCCCCGAGCCGGTGCGGAAGCCGCCCGGCAGGATGCGGCGAAAGCGCTCCTGGCTGCGCCGCAACAGCTCTTCGAAGTTGGGCGGTTGCGGGCCGCGCCCGCGCGGCCCCGAGCCGTTGCCGCCGCCGCCCCACGGGCCGCCGCCGCGCGGACCGTCGCCCCAGGGGCCGCCGCCCTGACTTTTCCAGAACATCAGGCACGAACCTTTCGGCAACCGCCTTCCACCGCTTCGGGCAAGCGGTCCGGCGCGGGCGATTGCTGCGCGCGTGAGCTGACCCGATAGGGGCAGGCGCGGGTGTTGTCAAGTGCCGCCATCCGCCCCAAATGGGACGGCAGCGGGCGGGGGCCAGCGAGGACCACAATGGCGGGCGTCAGCGAAAGCGAGATCCTCGAAGCCTTGGGCGCGGTCCGCGACCCCGAGAAGGGCGGCGACATCGTCTCGCTCGGCATGGTCTCCGGGCTCCTCATCCGCGACGGCAATGTCGGCTTTGCGATCGAGGTCGAGGCGGAGCGCGGCCCCAAGCTCGAACCGTTGCGCAAGGCGGCCGAACAGGCGGTCGAGGCGCTCCCCGGCGTCCTCTCGGTGACCGCGGTGTTGACCGCGCAAGCGCCGCCGCGCGGGCGCCCCGAGGGACGCAGCGGCGCGCCGCGCGGGCATGGCGAGGCGCACCGCGAGCGCGGCGCATTGCCCGGCGTCACGGCGATCGTCGCCGTCGCCTCCGGCAAGGGCGGGGTCGGCAAATCGACGATCGCCGCCAATCTCGCCCTCGCCCTCAGGGCGAACGGGCTCAAAGTCGGCGTCCTCGACGCCGACATCTACGGCCCCTCGATGCCGCGCATGCTCGGGATCAGCGGGCGGCCGCAATCGCGCGACGGCAAAATCCTGATCCCGATGAAGAATCACGGGATCGCGGCGATGTCGATGGGGTTTCTCGTGCCCGAAGAGACGCCGATGATCTGGCGCGGCCCGATGGTGATGAGCGCCCTGCAACAGATGCTGCGCAACGTCGAATGGGGCGAACTCGACATCATGATCGTCGACATGCCGCCCGGCACCGGCGACGCGCAGCTGACGATGGCGCAGCAGGTGCCGCTCGCCGGCGCCGTCATCGTCTCGACGCCGCAGGACATTGCGCTCCTCGACGCGCGCAAGGGCCTGCACATGTTTCAGAAGGTCGACGTGCCGGTGTTGGGCATCGTCGAGAACATGAGCTATTTCCTGTGCCCCAATTGCGGGCACCGGAGCGAGATCTTCAGCCACGGCGGGGCGCGCCGCGAGGCCGAACGCCTCGGCGCCGAGTTCTTGGGCGAAGTCCCGCTCGACCTCGCGATCCGCGAAACCTCGGACGGCGGCCGGCCGATCACCGTCGCCGAGCCGGAGGGCCCACACGCGCGGCTCTTCCGGCAGATGGCGGCGCGCATCTGGGAGAAAGTGGCGGGCGAGGGCGCGGCGCGGCGCGCGCCGCCGCGCATCGTCGTCGAATAGCGCCGGAAGCGGGCCCGCGCATCGCGCGGGGATGCGGGAGGGCCTTAAATCCATAGGATTGTCGTGCCCAGCTGCAAGTCGAGGCCGCCATGTCGAGTCGCGCCAGCCAACGCCCCTCTCGGCGCCGCATCTTCGCTCTCAGCCTGCTTGCGGCGGCGACGCTCGCCGCGGCGGCCTCTCCGCCCGCCTCGGCGCAATATTACGGGCCGCCGCCGCCCTACTACGCGCCGTTCCCGTTCAGCGTCCTCGCGCTGCCGTTCTATGCCGTGAGCCTGCCTTTCGCGGCGCTCGGCGGTTACCGGCCGTACCCGCCGCCGCCCTACGGCCCGCCTGAGGCCTACCGGCCGGGCCCTTACTCTCCGGCGGCAGGCCCCGGCCCCTGGGCGCCCTACGGCTTCTATCCGGAGTTCGGCACGCTCTCCTACCGCAACAACGGCTGAGGCGCGGCGCGGATAGTCAACCCCGGCGGCCGAAACGCACGTAGCTCTTCTGCCAGCCGCGCCACTGGCGGGCCCGGCGCTCGCGGCGCGAGCCGTGCGCGGCGGTCGCGCGCCCGCTCTTCATGGCCTGGCTGCCGGTCACCTGCTGCCAGCCGGAATGCGGGTCCCACTTCTGCGCGTAGCCGCCCGTCAGCACTTCGAACGGCCTGTTGGCGTGGTTCTTGAGGTCGATCTGCGCCTGCGCGTTCTGGTGCGCGAACCAGTTCGGCGTGACGAAATCGGTGACGAGCACGCCGCCCAACTCGTAGCCGTACTGGTCGTCCTCGACGGGGTCGCACACTTCGCCCGCCCAGAAGACGCCATGCGGGTCCTGGTAGGCGCTGTTGAGCCACGGATCGACGGCCATCTCGCACAATTCGTGCGTCGCGCCGACGCTGAGGCTCGCATGATCGGCGAGGATCGTCTTGACGAAGATCTTCGAGATCGGCAGCCCCTCGTTCGTCAGATCGTGATAGGCGAGCGCCCCCGCCTGGTCGCTGTCGTCGAGGAAGACGGCCCACCAGGCGCCGGCAGCCGGCGCCGTGCCTTTCGGCACGAAGGTGAAGTTCGCCTCCTCGACGCTCCAGATCGATAAAAGATCCTGGTTCCACTGCTGGGCGAAGGCGGCGAGCATGGCCTGGACCTGCGCGTCGCTGGCGGCGGTCGATTCGTTGATGACGGCGATCTGCAACATGGCGACCTCCCTGGTCTTCGGAGCGGACATCGGCATCCGGCATACAGCGACAGGCGCGCGGATGCTGTGACCCGGCTCACAAGGCGGGAAATTCTAATGCCGCGGGAGGCCGCCGCGCCGTGTGCAATCCGTGGCCGGGCTGATCAGCGCCCGAGCACCGCCATCAGCTCGCGCCATTCGCGCTGACTAAGGCCGCTCGCCGCCTGCTCGACCGTCTCGCCCTTGAGGAGGCGGCGGATCACGTCGAGCCCGGTCGCCGAAACGAGGGCCGCGTTCATGCGGTATTCGAGAAAGGCCGCGAAGGTCAGCGGCACCCAGCGTTCGAGCGTCCCCAGCATCGCTTCGGCATAGGCGCGGATCTCGTATTGCGCGTGCGCGTCGGCGCGCAGCGACAGGAAATGCATCAGGTTGTAGAGGTCGATCTTCCAGTACCATTGCGTGTAGAAATTCAAGGACAGGTTGATGCGGGCGAGTTCGCGCGCGAGGCCCGGCCGGGCGGGGTCGAGCGGCGCGCCCTTCTCGTCTTCGTTCAACAGGTCGGCATAGCCGCGGTAGGCGCGCCCGGCCTCCCCGCGCAGCAGATCGAGCACATGCGCCGCCGCCGCGGCGCCGAGCACCTCGCCGCGGCCCTGCCGGTTGGTCGCCGCCTGCGCCGCCAGATGTTCCGGCGCCGGCACATAGAATTCGTTGTCGAGGATCGAATAGCGCGCCGAGTATTCGTTGACGTTCGCCGTCCTGTGCCGGATCCACTGCCGGGCGACGAAGATCGGCAGTTTGACGTGGTACTTGATCTCGCACATCTCGAAGGGCGTCGTGTGCCGGTGCCGCATCAGGTAGTTGATGAGGCCCCGGTCCTCGCTGACCCGCTTGGTGCCGCGCCCGTAGGAGACGCGCGCCGCCTGCACCACCGCCGAATCGTCGCCCATGTAGTCGACGACCCGCACGAAACCGTGGTCGAGCACGGGGAGCGGCTCGTAGAGGATCTCTTCGAGCGCCGGCACGGTGGCCCGCCGCGTCGGCCGGGATTCGCCGCGCTGCGCCGCGATCTCGGCCCGTTCTTCCTCGCTCAGCGGCATCTCGTCAATTCGCCTCGTCGCGAAACCGAAGGAAGGGTCGCCCTTGTCGCCGATCAATTTCGGCGGGAAGTCTGAACGGGCGCACCCCGGCGATTGTTGCACAGGCGGGCTCGGTCAACCACCGGGCAATCGACGGAGGAAGGGTCATGTCGGCGCAGAATTGCACTCGACGGTTCGCGAAATTGCTTGCGCTCGCGGTTGCCGCGGCGGCGTTCGGCGCCTTCGCCGTGCCGGCGGCCAACGCGCAGCCCTATTTGGGGTGGGATTTCGGGCATGGCTTCGGCATCGGCCTCGGCGCGCCGCCATCGGCCTATCAGGCCTGCCCGAACTACGGCTGGCCCGTCTATCCTTACCGCTGCTATCATCCTCGCCGGCCCCCGCCGCCGCGCTGGACCGCGCCGCCGCCGCCGCGCTGAGGCGAAGGATTGCGGCGCCGCCCCGCTTTGCCTATATCTAGCTCGTCGGGCAACCGACTATGGCGATAAACGGCTTGCGGAATAGGCGTTGCGGACCCGGGGGCAGTACCCGGCGCCTCCACCATCTTCCCGCGGGGGCGAAACAGGCTCGACGCGCGTAGTAAAGGCAATCTCCGTCGCCCGGCATGATACCGCCGTTATCGGGTCACAATCTAGCTGCGAACGATAACTTCGCAACAGAGGCGCTTGCGGCCTAACCCCTAGCGGGGTAAAAGCCGAGAGCAAATCGCGGTCCGAGGGGCACCGGGCAACAGAAGCCCCTCACTTTATCTTTGTCTTTGACTGTGGCCGGCGGGCGAGAAGTGGCGGAGGACCTGTTCGACTACCCGCAGATGGTCGAGGCCGCGTTGCGCGGCGTCGTGCGCGAGGCGCTCCTCCGGGTGGCGCGCGACGGCTTGCGCGGCGGCCACCATTTCTTCATCGGCTTTCGCACCGGCGCGCCGGGCGTCGAGCTGCCGGATCATCTGCGCGAAAAATATCCCGAGGAGATGGCGGTCATCCTGCAGCACCAGTTCTGGGGGCTCGAGGTCGATGCGAACGGGTTTGCGGTGACGCTCAGCTTTCAGAGCAAGCCCGAGCGCGTGCAGGTGCCCTTCGCCGCGATCACCAGCTTCGCCGATCCCTCGGTCAAATTCGCCCTGCAGTTCGAGGCATCCCCCGAGGCGGCGCCGCAATTGCCGGCCGCCGCGTCCGAGGCGCCGCCGGGAAAGCCGCCGGGCGAGGGCGCCGAGATCGTCGCCATCGACAAGTTCCGTAAGCGCTAGCCCCTCACCCTCCCGCTACGCGGGTCCCTCCCTCTCCCCGCTCGCGGGGAGAGGGTTGGGGTGAGGGGCCCGCTTCACTGGAGCGGCCTTTTCTTGACGGCCGGGCGGAATCGGCGATCTTCTCGGCCTGACGCACCCTGGAGCCCGGCAGCCAT
>DASYYD010000243.1:0-4372 GCA_035934195.1 Allostellaceae bacterium
TTGCTGAGCAGCAGCTTCGAGACCGAATTGGTCTCCATGCGCGTCGTGTTGCACACCCGGAACACGTTCCAATGGCATTGCGTGCCGGTCACCGTGTCGGTATGGCCGCCCGGCACGATGTGGAACACGCCCTTCTGAAAGCTGGTGTTGGCCATCGCCTGCGCCAGCGCCGAGTTGATGTTGCCGAGCAGGAAGTTGACCTTGTCCCGGTCGATCAGCTTCAGGGCCTTTTGCACGGCCGTCGCGGTGTCGGTGCTGGTCGAATCCTCGACGATCAGCTCGACCTTGCGGCCGAGGATGCCGCCCTTCGCGTTGATCTGCTCGATCGCGAGCTGGGCTCCGATCAATTCGTTCTTGCCGAGCGCCGCGAAGGTCCCGGTCAGCGGGTTGTCGAGCCCGATCTTGACCGTTTCGGCGGCCCGCGCGCTGACGACGAAAGGCGCCGCGACCTGCGCGACACCCGCCGCCGCGGCCGTCTTTAACAGGCTGCGGCGATCGAGGCTCGGCGTAGAGATTCGGTGTTTCACGCGCTCCCCCCTCTCGATCTTGAAGGTACGACGGACGATGCGCCGGGCTATCCCACAGCGCGCGCGCAAAAGAAAGCAAAATTTGGGCGGCTGCGAGCATGGCGCGCGTCGTCACCGCGCCCGCGCCGCGGCACGCCGCAGGATCGCGAGCGAGACGCCCTGCGTCGCCAGCGCCACCGCGGTGGCGAGCAGAAATCCGGCGGCGATGCCGGTGCGTTCGAGCAGGCCCGCCAGCACATAGAAGAAGCCGACGAAACCGAAAAGCCCGAGCAGCAGCCCGCGCAACACCCGCGCCGCCGCCGCCTTGCCTTCGACATGGTGCGCGAAGACGCTGAGAACGGCGGCGAATACCGGAAAGGTCGCGAGCGTGCCGGCGAGCCTCGCCCCGAGCATCGGCGCCGCCTGCGTCAGGCCGAGGACGAGGGCGGTGGCGACGAGCATGCGCAAGGGGATGTCCCAGCGCGGGCGGGCGAGGCGGAGGCGCTCACCCGAGGGATAGCGCGGCAGCGCGAAGAGAGCGAGGGCGAGGGCGCCGAGCGCGGTGAGGAAGAGGGCCAAAAGCGGCAGCCGCGCGACGGCGATCAGCGAGGCCCCGGAGGCAAAGCCGGCGACGCCGGCGCAGAACGACAGCGACCACGAGGTGCGCTTTGCGGCAAAGGCGTAAGCGAGTGAGAAGAGCGCCTGCGCCGCAGTGCCGGCGAGGGAACCCTCGGCCGCCTTGGCGGCGAAGGCGTTGCCGTGGTCGAGGGCGAGGAAAAACGCGACCGGTCCCGATGTTAGCGGCAGGCCGACAAGCCAGCCGCCGACCGCTGGGCCCCAGCGTCGCCCGACGAGGCTCGCCGCCCCGATCAACAGCGGGCTGGCGAGGATTTTGAGGGCGAGAATGTTCATCGACGGGGCTTCGACAGGTCTGGGTGGGCCGGCATCGTGTTATGCTTCACCGGAAAGGCCGGCGAGGAAAGCTGCGACGATGTCGTATGTGATGAAGGTGTTGCAGCCGAGCGAAAGCGTCGTCTACTCGGCACGGCTCCACTGGTTCGTCTATCTGCCGGCCGTCGTGCCGCTGGCGATCGCCGCGGCGCTGGCGGCGGGCGGGTTCGAGCTGCCGCAATGGCGGACCGCCTTCGAGATCGGCGCCGGCGTGTTCCTGCTGTTCGCGGCAACGACCGGGTTCCGCGCCTTCGTCCGGCGGACGACGACCGAGTTGGCGATCACCAGCCACCGGGTAATCTACAAGGCGGGGCTGTTCGGCCGCCACACGATCGAGATGAGCCTCGCCAAGATCGAGAGCGTCGACGTCGACCAATCGATCCTCGGCCGCATCTTCGGGTACGGCACCGTCGTGATGCGCGGCACCGGCGGCAGCCTCGAACCGATCCGCAACATCGGCGACCCGCTCGGCTTTCGCAATAACATCACCGCGGGGTGATTATTTGCGCGGCTGCGGCGTTTTGCCTGTTGAAATTCAGAATGAGTCGCATATCCTCTGCTGGTTTCCATCCGGCGGCGGCGCGCGCTAAGCTGATCGCCAAGCGAGGATTGATGCTCGGTTCTGCGCTCATCGTGTTTCGCGAGACTTTGGAGGCGGCGCTGATCGTCGCCATCGTGCTCGGCGCGACGCGCGGGGTCGCCGGGCGCGGCCGCTGGGTCGGTATGGGAATCCTCGGCGGCATCGCGGGCGCGCTCGTCGTCGCGGGCTTCGCCGGCGCCATCGCCGAGGCGGTGGAAGGACGCGGCCAGGCGCTGCTCAACGCCGCCATTCTGATTGCCGCCGTCTGCATGCTCGCCTGGCACAACACCTGGATGAGCGCCCATGGCCGCGAGATCTCGGCGCGCATGAAGCAGGTCGGGCACGAGGTCAGCGTTGGCGCGAAGCCGCTTTCGGCGTTGGCGCTGGTAACGCTGTTCGCGGTGCTGCGCGAAGGCTCGGAGACCGTGCTGTTTCTCTATGGGCTCGCCTCGAGCGGCGCCGGCGCAGCGAGCCTCGTCGGCGGCGCGGCCCTCGGGCTCCTGGCCGGCGTCGGCCTCGGGGCGGTGCTGTACCGCGGCCTTCTGATCATACCGGCGGGGCAATTCCTCAACGTCGTCGGCTGGCTCGTGCTGCTGCTCGCCGCTGGTCTCGCCGCCAATGCCGCGATGTTCCTGAACCAGGCGGGCCTCGTTCCGGCGCTCGTGCCGCAGGTCTGGAACACCTCCTGGCTGCTCGCGCAGCAGAGCTGGCTAGGCACGCTGTTGCATATTCTCGTCGGCTACAGCGACCGACCGAGCGGCATCGAGGTCGTCTTCTACCTCGTCACCGTGGCGACGATCCTCGGGCTGATGCGCACCGTCGGCCGTCCGCCCGCCCGGCCGATCGGCTCGGTCAAGCAGGCGCCGTGACATGGCTGGCCCAGCCAAGTAGGAATTCGCGGTAGTCGGCGCTACCCGGTCGGGCGGGCGCTGAAACCGGGGCTGCCGTCGTCATCGTCCTCGGTGGCGAGGACCCGCTCGACCTGCGCCGCGAACGGGCCCCCGCGGCAGGCCTCGACCATCGAGGCGACATCCGCGTCGGTCCCGCTCACCAGGATTTCGACGCTGCCGTCGAGCCGGTTGCGCACCCAGCCGCGCAAGCCGCGCCGCCCGGCCTCGCGCATTGCCCAGGCGCGAAAGCCGACCCCCTGCACGCGGCCGGTGATGCGCAGGCGAGCAGTTTTCGCGGGCCCCTGCCTCATTCGAATTCGAGGATCACCTGATCGACCGACAGCGAGTCGCCGGCTTTCGCGCGGATCTTGGCGATGCGGCCGTCGCGCTCGGCGGCGAGCACGTTCTCCATTTTCATCGCCTCGACGATCGCCAGCGGCTCGCCCGCCTTCACTTCCTGGCCTGGGCTGACGACGATCGCCGAAAGAAGGCCCGGCATCGGCGACAGCAACAGGCGAGAGGTGTCCGGCGCCTTTTTCTTCGGCATCAGCGCCGACAGCTCGGCGGCGCGCGGCGACAGCACCTGCGCCCTGCGAACGACGCCGCGGTGGGTGATGCGAAAGGCCGAGCCCGGCAGACGCTCGATCTGCAGGATTAGCGAAGAGCCGTCGAGAGAGAGCCGCAAGAGCCGCTCGCCCGGCTGCCAATCGGTCGCCGCGCTATGCGCCTTCCGGCGGACCTCGATGCGATGAGGGTGTCTTCCGTCCGGCTCGTCGTAGAGCGCGATCTCGCATGATCGGCCGTCGAGCAGCACGATTTGCCGCTCGGGGGCGCTCGCCTCGGCGCCGGCGGGCCGCCCGGCGATCGCCCGGTCACGCTCAGCCGAGCGGCGCTGTGCGAGGGCAGCGGCAGCGAGGATCGCCCGATCGGCCTCGACGAATCTTTGCGGTGGCGCGACGCCGCGCGGGAATTCTTCCGTAATGAAATTCGTCGAGAGCGCGCCCCGACGAAAACGCTCGCTCGCGACGACGCGGGCGAGAAAGGCGAGGTTGTTGTCGAGCCCCGAAATCTGAAAGCCGTCGAGCGCCTCGCCGAGCCGGTCGATCGCGGCCGCGCGGTCGGGCCCGTAGGCGACGAGCTTCGCGATCATCGGATCGTAATTGAGGCCGATCTCGACACCCTCCGCGACGCCGGTATCGAGCCGCACTCCCGCCCCGCTCGGCGGCGCAAAGCGCGTCAGCCGGCCGACCGAAGGCAGAAAATTGCGCGCCGGGTCTTCGGCGTAGATGCGCGCCTCGATCGCCCAGCCGGAAAGCCGGACATCCTTCTGCGCAAAGGGCAAAGGCTCGCCCGCGGCGACGCGGATCTGCAATTCGACGAGGTCGAGCCCGGTCACCAGTTCAGTGACCGGGTGCTCGACCTGCAGCCGCGTGTTCATCTCTAGG
>DASYYD010000353.1:0-32677 GCA_035934195.1 Allostellaceae bacterium
GGCGGCCTCGTCGATGACGACAAAGCCGGGATCGGCGACGGGGCTCGCCCGGGCGACCAGCCCGGCCGACCACCAGCCGAGAAGGAACAGCAGCGCGGCGCCGACGAAAAGCGCGCTCGCCCCGCCGAAGCCGGCGACCACCCAAGCCACGACGAGCGCCGCCAGCGAACCCCAGCTGCCCGGCATCAACGGCAGAAACCCGGCGCCGAAAAGGCTCGCCAGCAGCAGCGCCGGGCGCCGGACCGGCAGGGCGCACGCGTCGCGGAACTTCATTCACAACGGCAGGCGGACGGTGGCGACGGCCTGCGCCGCGATGCCTTCGCCGCGGCCGATGAAGCCGAGCCCATCGGTCGTCGTCGCCTTGACGCTGACGCGGCCCGGCGCGATGCCGAGGATCGCCGCCACGCGCTCGATCATCGCCGCGCGATAGGGACCGATCTTCGGACGCTCGCAGATGATCGTCATATCGACGGCGGCGAGGCTGCCGCCGCGCGCCCGGACGAGATCGGCGGCATGCCGCAAGAACCGGTCGGAGGAAGCGCCCCGCCACGCCGGCTCGCTCGGCGGAAAATGCATGCCGATGTCGCCCGCGCCGATCGCGCCGAGCAGCGCATCGGTCAACGCGTGCAGCCCGACATCGGCGTCGGAATGCCCTTCGAGCCGCGCCGTGTGCGGGATATCGACGCCGCAGATCCTGACGCTCTTCCCCGCGGCGAAGGCGTGCACGTCGTAACCTTGGCCGACGCGCAGATCGCCTTGCGCCGCGATGAGGCGGCGCTCGGCCTCGAGCAGATCCTCGGCCGTCGTCACCTTGACGTTGTCCTCGCTGCCGGCGACGACGAGCGGGGCGAGGCCGGCCGCCTCGGCGAGCGCCGAATCGTCGGTCAGCGCCTTGCCGGCGAGTGCCCGGTGCGCCGCGAGGATCGCCGCGAAGTGGAATCCTTGCGGCGTCTGCGCGCGCCAGAGGCGCGAGCGGTCGACGGTTTCGCGGATCGTGCCACCCTCGGCGCGCTTTATCGTATCGGAAAGCGGCAAGGCCGGGACGACGCCCGGCGCCCGGTCGAGCCCCTCGACGACGCGCTCGATCAGCGCGGCATCGGGGAAAGGCCGCGCGCCGTCGTGGATCAGGATACGCTCGGGGCGATAGGGGGCGAGCGCCTCGAGGCCGAGACGCACGGAATCCTGCCGGGTCGCGCCGCCGGCGACCGGCGGCAGCAATTCGATCCCGGCGAGGGCGGCATCGTAGCGGGCGCGGTCCTCGGGGCGGATCGCCACCGCCACGCCCTCGATGCGCGGGTGCGAGGCGAAGGCCGTGACGGCATGGCGCAAGACGCTGCCGGACCCGAGCGGCAGGTATTGCTTCGGCACGGGGCCGCCGAACCGCGAGCCTTGACCGGCCGCCACGACGAGAGCAAAAGTCGACGCCATCGCACGAGTTTAGCCGATCGCCCGCGGCTTCGCCATCGGCCGGGGCGCCGAGCGCGGCCATCCGGACGGACGATATTGCGCCGCACAACGCGTTGCCCTAAAATCTTTGCCTAACGATTTGGCAGCTGGCTTCTCTGCACAAATTTTGAGCATTTTGATCGCATCCCTGCAGCTCGACGCCCCGGTCATCCTGGCTCCGATGTCCGGCGTCACCGACTTGCCGTTTCGCCGGCTCGTCAAGAACCTCGGGGCGGGCCTCGTCGTCTCCGAGATGATCGCCAGCGAGGCGATGATCCGCGAAACCCGCCGCTCGCTGACGATGGCGAAGAGCTGCCCGGAAGAGCAGCCGATGGCGGTGCAGTTGGCGGGCTGCGACCCGCTCGTGATGGCCGAGGCGGCCAAGCTCAACGCCGATCGCGGCGCCCGCATCATCGACATCAATTTCGGCTGCCCGGTCAAGAAGGTGGTCGGCGGCCACGCCGGCTCGGCGCTGATGCGCGACGAGATGCACGCAGCGCGCATTCTCGAGGCGACGGTGCGCGCCGTCAGTCTGCCGGTCACCTTGAAGATGCGCACCGGCTGGGACGAGGGGAGCCGCAACGCGCCGCGGCTCGCCCGGATCGCCGAAGCCTGCGGCATCCGCATGATCACCGTGCACGGCCGCACCCGCTGTCAGATGTTCTCCGGCAGGGCCGACTGGCGCTTCGTGCGCGAGGTCAAGCAGAGCGTGCAGATCCCGGTCGTCGTCAACGGCGACATCGAGAGCCTGGACGACGCCGACCGCGCGTTCGAGGAATCGGGAGCGGACGGGGTGATGATCGGGCGCGGCTCTTACGGCCGCCCATGGCTGATCCGGCAGGTCATCCATTGGCTGCGGACCGGCGCACGGCTGCCCGATCCGCCGCTCTGCGAGCAGCTCGCGATCCTCGAAGGCCATTACGAGGAGATACTCCTGCATTACGGCACCGCGGTCGGCGTGCCGATCGCCCGCAAGCACATCTCGTGGTATTCGCGCGGCCTGCCGGGCTCGGCCGAGTTCCGCGCCGCCGTCAACCGAACGCTCGAGGCCGCCCGCGTCAAGGAGCTGATCCGCGCCTTCTACGAGCCGCTCCTCGAGCGCCGGGCGGCATGATTTCGCTGTCGTCGCGGAAGAAGGCGCACGCCGCCGATTCGGCGGCGATCCTCGCGGCGCTGCCGGACCCGGTCATCGGCCTCGACCGCATGGGCCGCATCCGCTCGGTCAATCCCGCGGCCGAGCAGTTTCTCGGCCTCGGCGCCGGCCAGCTGACCGGCAGCGCTCTCGCCGATTACCTCGCCCCGCACAGCCCGCTCCTGTCGCTGATCGAGGCCGTGTGGAAGAGCGGCAACACCGTGTGCGAATACGACATGACGCTCGAAGGGCCGCGCTTCGGCAGCCGCTCGGTGACGATCCAGGGGGCGCCGTGCGGCGAATCCGAGTTGGTGCTGACGCTGCACGAGCGCACGATCGCCGACAAGATGGATCGCCATCTGACGCATCGCAGCGCCGCCCGCTCGGTCACCGCGATGGCGGCGATGCTGGCGCACGAGGTCAAGAACCCGCTCTCCGGGATTCGCGGCGCCGCGCAGCTCCTGGAGCAGGACGCCGATCCCGCCGGACGGGAGCTGACACAGCTGATCTGCGACGAGACCGACCGCATCGTCGCCCTCGTCGACCGCATGGAGGCGTTTTCCGACAGCCGGCCGATCGAGCGCGGCGCCGTCAACATCCACGAGGTCCTGGAAAGGGTGCGCCGGCTTGCGCAATCGGGCTTTGCCCGCCACGCCCGGCTCGTCGAAGTCTACGACCCCTCGCTGCCGCCGGTGCTCGGCAATTTCGACACGCTGGTGCAGGTCTTCCTCAACCTCGTCAAGAACGCCGCCGAGGCCGCCGCCGGGCCCGACGGCGAAATCGTTCTGACGACCGCCTACCGCCATGGCATGCGCCTGACCATCCCCGGCGGCGGCCGCCAGCACCTGCCGCTGATGGTGTCGGTTGCCGACAACGGGACCGGCATCCCGGAGGATCTGCGCCCCTATCTGTTCGACCCCTTTGTCAGCTCGAAACGCAACGGCTCTGGCCTCGGTCTTGCATTGGTCGCCAAGGTGATCGGAGACCACGGCGGCGTGATCGAATTCGACAGCCAGCCCCGGCGAACGGAGTTCCGCGTGTTTCTGCCCGTGGTCGCGCAAAACGGTATCGGGTGATGAATGCGACGATCCTGGTAGCGGATGACGATCGCGCGATCCGCATGGTGCTGAACCAGGCGCTGATCCGGCTCGGACACGAGGTGCGGATGACCGGCAACGCCGCGACGCTGTGGCGCTGGGTCGCGGACGGCGAAGGCGATCTGGTGATCACCGACGTCATCATGCCGGACGAGAACGGCCTCGATCTGATCCCGCGCATCAAGAAGCTCCGCCCTGATTTGCGCATCATCGTGATGAGCGCGCAGAACACGCTGTTGACCGCGGTCAAGGCGACCGAGCGCGGCGCCTTCGAATATCTGCCCAAGCCCTTCGATCTGCGCGAGCTCGTCAGCGTCGTCGAGCGGGCATTGTCGGCGCCGCGCGACCCGCCCAATCTGCCGGGCGAGGACGACATCGAGGCGCAGCTGCCGCTGATCGGCCGCTCGCCCTCGATGCAGGAGGTCTACCGCGTCCTCGCCCGGCTGATGGGAACCGATCTGACGGTGCTGATCGTCGGCGAGAGCGGCACCGGCAAGGAACTGGTCGCGCGCGCGCTGCATAATTACGGCAAGCGCCGCTCGGCCCCGTTCGTCGCGATCAACATGGCGGCGATCCCGCGCGAGCTTATCGAGAGCGAGCTGTTCGGCCACGAAAAGGGCGCCTTCACCGGCGCCACCGCGCGCGGCATGGGGCGGTTCGAACAGGCGCAGGGCGGCACGCTCTTCCTCGACGAGATCGGCGACATGCCGCTCGAGGCGCAGACGCGCCTCTTGCGCGTCTTGCAGGAGGGCGAGTTCACCGCAGTCGGCGGCCGTACGCCGATTCGCGCCGATGTGCGCATCGTCACCGCGACGCATCACGATCTGGCGAGACTGATCCGCCAGGGACTGTTTCGCGAAGACCTGTTCTATCGCCTGAACGTCGCCCCGATTCGTCTGCCGCCATTGCGCGAGCGCACCGAGGACATTCCGACGCTGGTTCGCCATTTCAGCGCCCGGGCGGCGCGCGAGGGCTTGCCGATGAAACGGCTCGACGAAGCGGCGATGGAGCGGCTGCGCGCCCATCGCTGGCCCGGCAATGTGCGCGAGCTGGAAAACCTGATGCGGCGCCTGGCGGCGCTCTATTCCCAGGAGATCATCGGGGCGGCGGTCATCGAGGGCGAGCTCGCCGGCGCCCCGGCGACGAGCGAAGCGGGCGAGACCGCGGACGGGGAGGGGCTCGCCGGCGCCGTCGAGCGGCACATGCGCGGCTACTTCGCCGCCCATAAGGGCAGCCTGCCGGCGGCCGGGCTCTACGACCGGGTGTTGCGCGAAGTCGAGCGCCCGCTGATCGTGCTGACGCTCGGCGCGACGCGCGGCAACCAGATCAAGGCCGCCCATCTTTTGGGCCTCAACCGCAATACCTTGCGCAAAAAAATCCGGGAGTTGGACATCCCGGTCGTGCGCGGCCTAAAATAGGCGCATTCTCACGGCGCTCGCGCGTTTCGCCGACGCCCGCGACCGCGGGTGGCAGCCAGGCGCGGGCGATATGCGGTAGAGGTCTATCGATGATAGAGGCGCGGCGGTTTCGCCTCTGGGCCGGCCGTTTCGGTCACCGCAACGAGTTCGTGGTCGCGCTCGCGCTCGCGGCGCTCGCGTCGGGGATCGCGACCTATTTGGCGTTGACCGGGGCGCCTCCCTTCGGACCGCATCCGCAAATCGTTCTGTCGCTCCTGAACCTCGACCTGGTGCTGCTCTTGGCGCTCTGCGCGCTCGTCGCCAAGCGCCTCGTGCAGGTCTGGCTCGAACGGCGCCGCGGGCTCGCCGGCGCGCGGCTGCAGATCCGGCTCGTCGGATTGTTCAGCCTGATCGCGGTGATGCCGACGATCATCGTCGCGGTCTTCTCCTATCTATTCTTCAGCTTCGGCGTCGAATCCTGGTTCAGCGACAAGGTGCGCACGGCGATCTCGGAATCGCTCGCCGTCGCCGAGGCCTATCTGCACGAGCATCAGCAGGCGGTCCGCGCCGATGCGCTGGCGATGGCGAACGATCTCAACCGCGATTCGTGGAAGCTCGCGCTCAATCCACAGGAGCTCGACCAGGTCGTCGCCATGCAAGCGGCGCTGCGCGGCTTGAGCGAGGCGATGATCTTCGACGGCAGCGGCCACGTGCTGGCGCGCTCGGGCCTCTCGTTCATGTTCGGCGTCGCGCCGGTTCCCAAGGAGGCGATCGCGCGCGCCAACGACGGCGAGGTGCCGATCATCACCAACGACCGCGACGACCGGGTACGCGCGCTCGTGCGCCTGAACCAGTTCGGCGACACCTATCTTTACGTCGGCCGCTACATCGAGCCGCGCGTGCTCGATTACATGAAGGCGACGCAGCGCGCCGTTGCCCAATACAAAAGGCTGGAAGGCCGGCGGTCGGGGTTCCAGATCACCTTTGCCCTCATCTTCATGATGGTGGCGATGCTGTTCCTGGTGGCCGCGATCTCGCTCGGCATCCATTTCGCGACCCAGCTTTCGGGTCCGATCAGCCGGCTGGTCGCCGCCGCGGAGCAGGTGCGCGGCGGCGATCTCGCAACCCGCGTTCCCGAGGGCGAGAAGGACGACGAGCTCGCTTCGCTGTCCCGCGCCTTCAACCGCATGACCCATCAGATCGAGAGCCAGCAGCGCGAGCTGATCGAGGCGAACCGGCAACTCGACGAACGGCGGCGATTTACCGAGACGGTGCTGAGCGGGGTCTCGGCCGGGGTCATCGGTCTCGATCGGCTCGGGCGGATACACCTGCCGAACCGCTCGGCCTCGGCGCTCCTCGGCGTCGATCTCGAACAGGCGATCGGCCAGGACCTCGCCGAGGTGGCGCCGGAAATGGCGGGCCTCTTCGCCGAGGCCGAGCGGCGCCCCGAGCAGCGCGCCCAATCGCAGGTGCAGCTCGTCCGCGGCAGCAGCACCAGAACCTTGCTCGTGCGCATCGCCGGTGAGGGGGACGGCGGCGAGAGCGGCGGCTTCGTCGTCACCTTCGACGACATCACCGAGCTCCTGTCCGCACAGCGCAAGGCGGCGTGGGCCGATATCGCGCGGCGTATTGCGCACGAGATCAAGAACCCGCTGACCCCGATCCAGCTGTCGGCCGAGCGGTTGCGCCGCCGCTATCTGAAGGAGATCAAGAAGGACCCGGAAACCTTTGCCATCTGCACCGATACGATCATTCGGCATGTCGGCGACATCGGCCGCATGGTCGACGAATTCTCGTCCTTCGCGCGGATGCCGGCGCCGGTCCTGAAACCCGAAGACCTGAACGAGATCGTGCGCCGCGCCGTGCTGCTGCAGCGCACCGCACATCCGGAGATCGTGTTCGAGACGAACCTGCCGTCGGCCCCGGCGATGACCAATTGCGACGCGCGGCTGACCGGCCAAGCGCTCCTCAATATCCTGACCAACGCGATCGAAGCGGTCCAAGCACGAATCGCCGAAACGGGTGCGACCCCCAAAGGGCGCATCCGCGTATCGCTGGCGGAGGCTGCCGGGCGCTTCTCGGTCGTCGTCGAAGACAACGGCAAGGGCTTGCCGAAGCAGGGCCGCGAGCGGCTGACCGAGCCCTATGTGACGACCCGCGCCAAGGGCACCGGCTTAGGCCTCGCCATCGTCAAGAAGATCATGGAAGATCATCAGGGGGAACTGGCGTTGGAAGACGGCGAACCCGACGGCGCGCGGGTCAAGCTGGTTTTCGCTGCCGCCGATCTGCGCGGCGGTCCGGATCCCATTGCCGAACCGAGGGAGTTGAGCGCGGTCAGCCATGGCGCATGACATTCTGATCGTCGACGACGAAGCCGATATCCGGATGCTGATCGCCGGCGTTCTGAAGGACGAGGGCTATGCGACGCGCGAGGCCGCCGACAGCGGCGAGGCGCTCGCCGCGATGCAGGCCCGCCAGCCGACCCTCGTCGTCCTCGACATCTGGCTGCAGGGCAGCGCGCTCGACGGCATCGACATCCTGAAGCGGCTGCGCGCCGAGATGCCCTCTGTGCCGGTCGTCATGATCAGCGGCCACGGCACGATCGAGACCGCGGTCGAATCGATCAAGTTCGGCGCCTACGACTTCATCGAAAAACCGTTCAAGGCCGATCGCCTGCTGCTCGTCGTCGAGCGCGCGATCGAGGCCGCGCTGCTGCGGCGCGAGAACGAGGAGCTGAAACTGCGCGCCGGCGGCGACATCGACCTCGTCGGCATCTCGCAGGCGATCAACCAGGTGCGCCAGCAGATCGAGCGCGTCGCGCCGACCGGCAGCCGCGTCCTGGTGACGGGGCCGGCCGGTTCGGGCAAGGAGGTCGTCGCGCGCATCGTGCATTTGCGCTCGCGCCGCGCCAAGGGGCCGTTCGTCGCGGTCAATTGCGCGACGATGCGCCCCGAGCGGCTCGAAATCGAGCTGTTCGGCACGGAACTCAGAATCGACGGCGCGCCGCGCAAGATCGGCACCTTCGAGCGGGCGCATGGCGGCACCCTTTTTCTCGACGAAGTCGCCGACATGCCGCTCGAGACGCAAGGCAAGATCGTGCGCGCCTTGCAGGAGCAGACTTTCGAGCGGGTAGGGGGGTCGAGCCGGGTCGAGGTCGATGTCCGCGTCGTCGCCAGCTCAAACCGCGAGCTCGGCGCCGAGATCGTCGCCGGCCGGTTTCGCGAGGATCTCTACTACCGGCTCAGCGTCGTGCCCGTCAGGGTGCCGCCGCTGCGCGAGCGGCGCGAGGACATCCCGGTGCTCGCCCGCCATTTCATGCGGCGCGCGGCCGACGCGGCGCGCTTCTCGCCGCGCGAATTCGGCGAAGACGCGATGGCGGCGCTGCAATCCTATTCCTGGCCCGGTAACGTGCGGCAATTGCGCAACGTCGTCGATTGGCTCCTCATCATGGCGCCGGGCGATCCGCGCGAGCCGGTGCGCGCCGACATGCTGCCGAACGAGATCACGGCGATCGCGCCCTCCGTCGTCAAGTGGGACAAGGGCGGCGAGATCATGACCCTGCCGCTGCGCGATGCGCGCGAGGTGTTCGAGCGCGAATATCTGCTGGCGCAAGTGACGCGCTTTGGCGGCAACATCTCACGCACGGCGGCCTTCGTCGGCATGGAACGCTCGGCGTTGCACCGCAAGCTGAAATCGCTCGGGCTGTTCGCCAACGAGCGGCCGCTCAAGGTCGGCACCTGAACTCGAGGAGGCGGGCGCTCGATGTCGCGGGTCGCCTATGTCGCCGGGCAATATCTGCCGCACCGCCTCGCCGCCGTGCATATCGAGGACCGCGGCTACCAGTTCGCCGACGGCGTCTACGAAGTGATGGCGGTCGCCCGCGGCCGTATCGTCGATGAAATGCCGCATCTCGCGCGGCTCGCCCGCTCGCTCGAAGAACTCGAAATCGCGCCGCCGATGGCCGCTGCCGCGCTCAGAATCGTGTTGCGCGAAATCATTCGCCGCAACGGCGTCTCGGACGGGATCGTCTATCTGCAGGTGACGCGCGGGATGGCGCGGCGCGAGCACGCTTTCCCGAAATCGGCGCGGCCGGTTCTCGTCGTCACCGCGCGAACCGTCAAACCGATCGACCCGAAGATCGCCGAAGCGGGCGTCTCGGTCATCACCATCCCCGACATCAGGTGGGCGCGCTGCGACATCAAATCGGTGAGCCTCCTGCCGAACGTCCTCGGCAAGCAGCGCGCCCGCCGGGCCGGCGCCTTCGAGGCCTGGCAAGTCGATGGCGAAGGGCGGATCACCGAGGGCACCTCAACCAATGCCTGGATCGTTACGGGCGAGGGCACCGTCGTTACGCGCGGGGCCGACGAGGCGATCCTCAATGGCGTCACCCGATTGGCGCTTCTCGACATCATCCGCCGCGAGGGTTACCGCTTTGCCGAGCGGGCGTTCACGGTCGCCGAAGCGAGATCGGCGTCCGAAGCCTTCCTGACCAGCACCACCGCCGATCTGCTGCCGGTCGTCGCGCTCGACGGGACGCCGATCGGAGACGGCAAGCCGGGCCGCCTCAGCCGCAAATTGCGCGCGTTCTATCTCGCGCACCGGGCCGCAGCATGAGCGCCGCACCGCGCCCGATCCGACGCCCGCGGGCAATCCTCTTCGACTGGGACAACACGCTCGTCGACAGCTGGGCGACGATTCATGAGGCCCTGAACACCGCAATGGCGGCGATGGGCAAGCCGCTTTGGTCGCTCGCCGAGACGCGCGAGCGTGTGCGGCTCAGCCTGCGGCAAAGCTTTCCCATCTATTTCGGCGAGCAATGGGAGAAGGCGCGGCAGATCTATCTCGCGGCCTTCCGGGCGATCCATCTCGAGCGGCTGATGGCGCTGCCGGGGCGCGAGGCGATGCTGCGCGCGCTTGCCGGTGAAGGGATTTATCTTGGCGTCGTCAGCAACAAGACGGGCGCGGTGCTGCGGCGCGAAGCCGAGGCGATCGGCTGGATGCCGCTCTTCGGCGCCGTCGTCGGGGCAGGCGACGCGGCGCTCGACAAGCCGGACGCCGCCCCGGTCATCCTCGCGCTCGAGCCGAGCGGCGTCGCCGCCGACGACGGGGTCTGGCTCGTCGGCGATACCGCGATCGACATGCAGTGCGCCACCGCGAGCGGCTGCCTGCCGGTGCTCCTCGGCGGCGCGCCGGACGGGGCCGAATTTCTGGGCTCGCCGCCGGCGTTGGCGTTTTCAGAGGGTGCGCTGTTGTTTCGCTTTCTGCGGGGCTTGTGATTCATCCGCGCGAGCCCATGTTCGTACCGGCAACTCGGTGGCTTCATACGAGCACCGGTTCGGCTACAAGATGAACCGGACCGGCTCCAATAAGCAGATGGGAGAACACCCATGTCTCCGGAAAAATCGCAAAACGTACAGGACGTATTTCTCAATCACGTCCGAAAAAATAAGACCCCGGTGACAGTATTTCTTGTCAATGGTGTCAAACTTCAAGGGATCATTACCTGGTTCGATAATTTTTGTGTGCTCTTGCGCCGCGATGCGCATTCGCAACTCGTCTACAAACATGAGATCTCGACGGTGATGCCGGCGCAGCCGATCCAGCTCTTCGAGGCGGGCAAGGAGCTCGAAGAATCCTGACGCGCGCCGCGCCGAGCACGAACCGCACTACCGGCGCGACCGGTCGCGCGCTCGTCCTCCACCCGGCCTCGAGACGCGAGCGGAACGCCCCCGGACACGCCGTCCCCGCTGCTCTCGGGCGGTCGCCCGAGGCGCGGCTCGAAGAGGCCATCGGCCTCGCCCGCGCCATCCGCCTCGAAGTCGTGCACGCGCAGATCGTCCGCGTCGACCGGCCGCGCCCGAGCGCCTTGTTCGGGAAGGGTACGGTTGCGAGCCTCGGCGAAATCATCCGCGACGACGAGATCGGGGTCGTCGTCGTCGACGGCCCGGTGTCGCCGGTGCAGCAGCGCAACCTGGAAAAGGGCTGGCAGGCCAAGGTCATCGATCGCACCGGGCTGATCCTCGAAATCTTCGGCGAGCGGGCGCGCACGCATGAGGGGCGGTTGCAGGTCGAGCTGGCGGCGCTCACCTATCAGCGCTCGCGGCTGGTGCGCTCCTGGACGCATCTGGAACGCCAGCGCGGCGGTTTCGGCTTTCTCGGCGGCCCCGGCGAGAGCCAGCTCGAGATCGACCGGCGTCTCATCGGCGAGCGCATCGCGCGCCTCAAGCGCGACCTCGAGGAATTGCGGCGGCGGCGGGCCTTGCACCGCGCGGCGCGTCGCCGCATGCCCTATCCCGTGGTCGCGCTCGTCGGCTACACGAACGCCGGAAAATCGACCCTCTTCAACCGCTTGACACGCGCGCAAGTGGCCGCCGGCGACATGCTCTTCGCGACCCTCGACCCGACGATGCGGCGGCTCGCCTTGTCCTCCGGCCGCCCGGCCATCCTTTCGGACACGGTCGGGTTCATCTCCGATCTGCCGACCCATCTCGTCGCCGCCTTCCGCGCCACGCTCGAAGAGGTGGCCGAAGCCGAAATCCTCGTCCATGTGCGCGACGCGCATCACCCGGACAGCGACGCACAGCGCGCCGACGTCGAGCAGGTGCTGGGCGAATTGGGGCTCGAGGAACGGATCGAGGAGGGGCTAATCGAGGTCATGAACAAGATCGATCTGATCGATCCCGCGGCGCACGCGGCGCTCTCGAACGGGACGCGGCGCAACCGCGAGCGGGTCGCGGTCTCGGCCCTGACGGGCGAGGGCTGCGAGGCGCTCCTCGACATCATCGACCGCCGGCTCGACGGCGCGCGCAGCCTCGTGCGCCTCGACATCCCGCTCGCCGACGGCAAGACGCTCGCCTGGATCTATCGCCACGGCGAGGTCGTCGGCCGGCGCGACGACGGCGAGGCGGCGCATCTCGCGGGCAAGCTCTCGGAAGCCGATATCGGCCGCCTCGGCCATCTGCGGCGCGCGGGCTCACTTACCGACCCGGTCATTGCGAGGAGCCCGCAGGGCGACGACGCAATCTGAGCTGATAAAGGGCTTGCGGCCGCGCGGTTGCGTCGCTGCGCTCGCAGTGACAGTTTCGCTAAGATTCCGCGCGCTTGACTTCCTGCCAGAGCGCTTCGAGCGCCTCGATCTCGTTGCCCAGGCCGCGCTCGGCGGCGCGGGCTTCCAATTCGCGGAAGCGGCGCTCGAACTTCGCCGTTGCACGCCGCAACGCCGCCTCGGGGTCGACTGCGAGCTTGCGCGCGAGCTGGGCGGCGGCGAAGAGGATGTCGCCCATCTCGTCCTCGGTTCGGGCCGGATCGGCGCCATGCTCAAGCTCGGCCCTTAGTTCCTCGACCTCTTCGGCGAGCTTGTCGAAGACGGCGCTCGCATCCGGCCAATCGAACCCGATCCGCGCCGCCCGGCGCCCGATCTTGGCGGCGCGCAACAGCGCGGGCAGGGCGAGGGCGACCCCGTCGAGAATGCTCGCCCGGCGACCGGCGGCAGCGGCGCGGGCTTCGCGCTCGGCGGCCTTGTGGCGTTCCCAAGCCTCGGTCTGCACCGCCGCCGAGGCAATCTCGGTCGTCCCGAACACATGTGGATGCCGCCGCACCATCTTGTCGGCGATCGCGGCGGCGACGTCCTCGAAGGCGAATTTCCCTTGTTCTTCGGCCATGCGCGCATGAAAGACGACCTGGAACAGCAGGTCGCCCAATTCGTCCTTCAGCGCCACCATGTCGGCCCGCCCGATTGCGTCGGCGACCTCATAGGCCTCTTCGATCGTGTAGGGCGCGATCGTCGCGAAATCCTGCTCGCGGTCCCACGGGCAGCCGCGCTCGCGGTCGCGCAGCCGCGCCATGATCGCGAGCAGCCGGTCGATCGGATTCATTCCATTTCCTTCAACTGTTTTCTCAGGAAAAAGCGCTTGGCATCGGGCGGATAATCAAGAACGCCGAAGACCTCGTATCCCAATCGGCGGTAAATTTCCGGCGCCCGGAAGGAGAAGGTGTCCAACCAACCCGAGTGGCAGCCGCGTAGTTTTGCCTGCCGCTCGGCTTCTTCGATCAACATCCGCCCGATACCGTGCCGCCGCAGATCGGCGCGAACCCACAGGTTCTTCACGGACAACCAGCCGGCGTAAAACCTCGCGTCGAGCCCAGCCGCGACTGTGCGCGCTTGGTCGCGCAGAAATATGCCGATCCGACCGAAGGCGGGATCGTGTAGATATCGCCGGTTGAATTCGGTGAGCGCCGCGTCGATGGTCTCGCGGTCTTCCTCGCTCGGCTGGTCTTCGACGCTCAGCGACAAGCCTTGCGGCAGGGGCATTGCCGCCTCCCGTGCTATGCTGCCGCGAAGATAAGCCATAGAGCGAGGAGGCGACAGCGCTGCAGCCCGAGAAGCCGGAATTGAGCGCCTGCCGGATCCGACCGGCCCGGGTCGAAGAGGCCGAGGCGCTTTCCGAGATCTGCGCCCGTTCGAAGGCGAGCTGGGGCTATGAGAGCGCCTTTATGGCGCTGGTGCGCCCGGCGCTCGCGGTCGGTCGCGAGGAGATCGCCCGCGGCGACGTGTGGGTGGCCGTGAACGCTGGCGGCATTACCGGCGTCGTCGCACTGGCGCCGGGCGAGCCGTCCGGCACGCTTGATCTCGACAAGCTTTTCGTGCGGCCGGGGGACTTGCGACGAGGAGTCGGCCGTATGCTCCTGGCGCACGCCATCGCCGAAGCTCGCCGGCGCGGCGCCACGCGTCTGACGGTCCTCGCCGATCCCAACGCCGCGGGCTTTTACGAGCGGGAAGGCGCCGGGCGCGTTGGCGACGCGCCGTCCGAGGCGGTGCCGGGCCGTTTTCTGCCGCTCTACGAGATCAGCCTGGCGGGGAGATAGCGAACCTTATCCGACGGCCATTTGTCGCATAATATATATTATGGAATATTTGTACTCTTGATCTACCCACTTCGTTGCCGATTCGTGCTTTTACCTCAACCTCGTCACGCGTCGGCGATCTCGATGGCGAGCCCGTCCCGGCCGGGTTCGACCCCTGGCGGCAGTTCGCGCGCCAATTCAGCGTAGTCGAGGCTCTGATCCATATGCGTGAGCACGGCGCGGCGCGGCCTGACGCGCTCGATCCACGACAAGGTCTTCTCCAGATGGCTGTGCGTCGGGTGCGGCTCGCGTCGCAGGCAATCGACGACCCACAGCTCGATGCCGGCAAGCGCCGCGAAGGCGCTCTCGTCGAGTTCCGTCACATCGGTCGAATAGCCGATGCTGCCGATGCGGAAGCCGAGCGTCGTGCTGAAGCCGTGATCCTGCGTGAACGGGACGACCTTCAACCCATTGACCGAAAACGGGCCCGATATTTCGTGCGGCACCAGAATCGGCTTGTAGAAGCGGCCGTCCGGCGGCAGCGGGCCGAAGACGTAGCCGAACCGGCTCTTGATCTCGGCGAGCGCCTCGGCGTCGAGATAAAGCGCGATCGGGCCGCGCATCAGCCGGTTGACCGAGCGCAGATCATCGATGCCGTGCAGATGATCGGCGTGCGCGTGCGTCAGCAGCACGGCGTCGAGCCGCCTCACTCCGGCATCGATCAATTGCTCGCGCAGATCGGGCGAGGTGTCGATCAGAATGACGCTCGCCCCCGCCTCGACGAGCAGCGAGACGCGGCGGCGGCGGTTGCGCGGATCGTTCGGGTCGCAGCGCCCCCAGTTGCGCCCGATCGTCGGCACGCCGGTCGACGGGCCACAGCCGAGAACCGTCACCCGCATTGCGCAGGGGCCCGCGCTTTTTGAAAGAGGCGGAAGAAATTTGCGGTCGTGGCGGCGGCGAAATCCCGGGGGTCGAGGCCCTTCAGCGCGGCGACGAAAGCGGCGGTTGCCGCGACGAAGGCCGGCTCGTTGCGCTTGCCGCGATAGGGCACCGGCGCGAGATAGGGCGAATCCGTCTCGACGAGCAGGCGATCGAGCGGCAGGTCGCGCACGATCGCCCGCAAAGCGTCGGCGTTCTTGAAGGTCACGATGCCGGAGAGCGAGATGTAGAAGCCGAGCGAGAGCGCGCCTTCGGCAAGTCCCCTGCCGCCGGTGAAGGAATGCAGGACGCCCGGCGGCGGCCGCTCCTCGGCGAGGATCCGCGCCGTCTCGCGGTCGGCTTCGCGACTGTGGACGACGAGCGGCAGGCCGGTCTCGCGCGACGCTGCGATATGGGTGCGGAACACCCGCTGCTGCACTTCGCGCGGCGACAGATCGTAGTGGAAATCGAGGCCCGTCTCGCCGATCGCGACGACTTTCGGCCCGGCTGCGAGTTCGCTGAGCGCTCTCGGCTCGAGCGCGGCATGGTCGGCCGCCTCGTGCGGGTGCGCCCCGACCGAGCACCAGATCCCGTCATAGGCTTCGGCGAGGGCTCTCACCTGCGGAAATTCGTCGAGCCGGGTCGAAATCGCCAGGATCGCGCCGACCCCGGCCGCGCTCGCCCGCTCGATGACGCTGTCGCGGTCCTCGCCGAAATCCTTGAAATCGAGGTGGCAGTGGCTGTCGACAAGCATCGGCCCCCTGCCCTCATCCCGGCCCGGCCGGCGCGTCGCCTTCGACAAAGCGCGGAAAGATCCCTTCCGGTTCCGGCAGCGCCGTCCCGGGCTGCAGCGGAGACGCGGCAAGAGCCGCGAACGAGCGCGCCTCCGGCGTCACCGAGAGTTGGTCTAGCAGCCTGGAAGAAGCATCTGGAACAAAGGGCTGCACGAGGATCGCGAGATATCGGATCACTTCGCCGAGCGTGTAGAGGACGGTGCGCATGCGCACCGCGTCGGTGCGGCGCAACGCCCACGGCGCTTGCGCGTCGACATAGCGGTTCGCCTCGCCGACGATCCGCCAGATCGCCTCCAGCGCGAGGTGGAAGGACTGCTCGCGCATGTGCGGGCGGACCGCGTCGAGCAATCCCTGCGCGGCTTCGAGGAGCGCCTTGTCCGCGGCCGAAAACTCGGCCGGTTGCGGCACTTGCGCGCCGCAGTTGCGGTTGATCATGACGAGCACGCGCTGCGCCAGATTGCCGAAATCATTGGCGAGGTCGCCGTTGAGGCGCCCGACCATGGCGCGGTGCGAAAAATCGCCGTCGCTGCCGAACGGCAGCTCGCGCAACAAGAAATAGCGCAGCGCGTCGCGCCCGTAGGTCTCGACGAGCTGCTGCGGCGGGATGAAATTGCCGAGCGATTTCGACATCTTCTGGCCTTCGACCGTCCACCAGCCATGGGCGAAGACGCGCTTCGGCGGGGCGATCCCGGCGGCCATCAGAAAGGCCGGCCAGTAGACCGCATGAAAGCGTACGATGTCCTTGCCGACCATGTGAAGATCGGCCGGCCAATAGATTGAATATTCGGGGTTCTTTGTGTCGGGATAGCCGACGGCGGAAAGGTAGTTCGTGAGCGCGTCGAGCCACACATAGATGACGTGCCGCGGGTTTCCCGGCACCGGGATGCCCCAGCCGAAGGAGGTGCGCGAGATCGACAGATCGTTGAGCCCGCCCTTGACGAAGCTGACGACCTCGTTGCGCCGGCTTCTGGGGCCGACCGCCTCGGGGTTGGCTTCGTAAAATTCGAGGAGTCGATCCGCCCATGCCGAGAGGCGGAAGAAATAATTCTCCTCCTCGAACCACTCGACCGGGGCGCCGCTCGGCGCGAGGCGCCCCCCCGGCCCCTCGATCAGCTCGCTTTCGTCGTAGAAGGCTTCGTCGCGCACCGAGTACCAGCCGGCAAACCGGCCGAGATAGATCTCGCCGCGTGCTTCGAGCTCGCGCCAGATCGCCTCGACGGCACGCAGATGGCGCGGCTCGGTGGTGCGGATGAAATCGTCGTTGCTGATCGCGAGCAGCCTCGTCACGTCACGAAACGCGGCCGAGATGCGGTCGGCGAACTGCTGCGGCGAAATCCCGGCGGCGCGCGCCGATTGCTCGACCTTCTGCCCGTGCTCGTCAGTGCCGGTCAGGAATTTGACGCGATAGCCGTCGAGCCGCATGAAGCGGGCGAGCGCGTCGCAGGCCACCGTCGTATAGGCGTGCCCGAGATGCGGCAGATCGTTGACGTAATAGATCGGCGTCGTGATGTAACAGGACCGGTCCGCGCTCATCCTTCGCTCCGAACTCTCGAAATATGGGCCGGAACCGGGATCGATCCAGCCGGCGGGAGCGAGGAACTTCTACCCCGCCGCATCGGCGACCGCAAAGAACGCGCCGAAGAGCGCCTGCCGCCGGTCGAGGTTGAGCTCGGCGGCACGCGCGAAGCTCGCCTCGATCTCCTGGCGCAACCCCGCCCAGTGCGCCGCACCCGCGCGCCGGGCGAGTCGGGCTATCGTATTCCCCTCGCCCTCGACGATCGCCTCGGCTGTTTCCGCTGGGGCGCTCTCGCAGCCGGCTGCCGCCAGGGCAAGGCGCGCGAGAAGGCGCGACAGCAGCTCCTCGACGATCCGGAACGAATCTTCCGCGCCCGGGCGCAGCAGCCTGTCGGCGAAGGCCCGCAACATACCGGCATCGAGGCGCGGGACCTCCCGCAGCAGATCGAGAAGCGAGCGATAGAGCGCGACGCCGCCCGCTTCGGCAAGCTCGATCGCCTGCCCGATGCTGCCCTCGGCGAGGGCGGCGAGAGCGGCGCGCTGATCGGCCGCGAGATCCGGGCGCCAGCGGTCGAGAAGCTTGCGCACCAGCGCCGGCGAGAGCGCGGCGAGCGCCAGCCGCCGGCAACGCGAGCGGATCGTCGGGAGGAGCCGGCCCGGGCTGTGGCTGACGAGCAGCAAGAGCGCGCGCTGCGGCGGCTCCTCAAGGATTTTGAGCAGCGCATTGGCGGCGCTCCTGGTCATTTCCTCGGCGCCGTCGACGACGACGACGCGCCAGCCCTCCTCGGCCGCGGTCAATCTGAGAAACCCGGCGATCTCGCGCGCTTCCTCGGCGACGATCTCGTTGCGCAAGCGCCGGCGGCGCAGATCGAAGCCGCGCTCGACGGTCAACAGGTCGGCGTGGCCGCCCGCGGCGACGCGATGGAAGACGCCGCTCTCCGGCGGGGTGGCGAGCCCTTCCCCGCTCCCCTCACCCGCCAACACGAAGCGCGCGAGACGAAAGGCGAGCGTCGCCTTGCCGATGCCGCGCGGTCCGCAGATCAGGATCGCGTGCGGCAGCCGGCCTTCCTCGTAGAGGCGGCGTAGCTCGGCCTCGACGCCCTCGTGTCCGAAGAGCAGTGGATTGGCGCGCGGCGGCGGAACTTCCGTCATCGGGGGAGGAGCGCCGTGCCGAGCCGCTCGCGCGCCGCCTCGCAAACCGCCCGGTGCACCTCCGCAACGCTCTGCGAGGCGTCGATCAAGACGCAACGCGCGGGGTGTTTCGCCGCGATCCTGCGATAGCCGCCGCGCAGCTTTTCCTGGAAATCGCGGCCGAGGCGCTCGAACCGGTCGGGCGCGGCGGCGCGCGCGGCGGCGCGGGCGAGCCCGATCTCGACCGGCAGATCGAGGATCAAGGTCAAATCCGGCGCGAAATCGCCGAGCGCGAACCGGTTGAGCGCCTCGAGGCCCGAGAGCGGCAGGCCTCTGCCATAGCCCTGATAGGCGAGCGTCGAATCGGCGAAGCGATCGCAGACGACCCAAATCCCCTCGGCGAGCGAGGGCGCGATGATTTGCGCCACATGATCGCGGCGGGCGGCGACCATGAGCAGGGTTTCGCTGACCGCATCCCAGCCGTCGCCACCGAAGATCAGCCGCCGGATCGCCTCGCCGCCCTCCGAGCCACCCGGTTCGCGCGTCCCGCGCGCCGCGATCCCGCTTTTTTCGAGAGCTGCGAGGAACAGGCCCGCCTGCGTCGATTTACCGGCGCCGTCGCCCCCCTCGAAGGTGACGAACCGGCCGCGCGCCGGCGATCCGGGCCCGCTCAGGGCCGGTTACCCCAGATCAGATAGCCGGCGAGCGTCGCAACGCGGCCGAGCGGCCCCATTCTGCCGACCCCCGCCCCGGCAACGAGTGGCGCCTTGACCGGAGCGACCCCGGGCGCGGTCACGGTAATCGTGCCGACCTCCTCGCCCTTGGTGATCGGGGCGGCGATCGGGCTGTCGTAATTGATCGTCACCTTCATCTCGGGGCGCGCGCTCGGCGGCAAGGTCACCACCAGATCCTTGGCGACGCTCAGCGGCACCTGCGCCTTCGCGCCGAGCCAGACATCGGCCTCGTCCACCTTGTCCCCCTTGGCGAACAGCCGATAGTCCCTGAATTCGCGAAAGGCCCACTTGACGAGCCTTTCGCTCTCTTCCGCCAGCGCCTTCTTGGTCGGCAGCCCGCTCAACACGATGACAATGCGGCGCTCGCCCTGTTTGGCCGAGGCGGTCAGGCTGTAGCCGGAGACGTCCGTGTGCCCGGTCTTCAGCCCGTCGGCGCCGACATTCTTGTAGAGCAGCGGGTTGCGGTTCTGCTGGGTGATGTTGTTGAAGGTGAAGCTCGGCTGCGAATAATAGTGATAATATTGCGGGAAATCCTTGATCGTATGGATCGCCACCCGCGCCAGGTCGTGCGCGGTCATCCAGTCGTTGGGGTTGGGCAGCCCCGTCACGTCGTCGAAATGGCTGCCGGTCAGCCCGATCTGCTTTGCCTTCTCGTTCATCAGCTTGACGAAACCGGCCTCGCTGCCGGCGAGGCCCTGGGCGAGGACGAGACAAGCGTCGTTGCCAGACTGCACGAGCGCGCCTTGCAGGAGCTCGTCGATCGAGACTTGCCCGCCGACCGGCACGAACATCTTCGATCCGCCGAGCTTCCAGGCGCGCCTGCTGACGAGCAGCCGCTGATCGAGCTTGGCGCGGCCGTCCTTCAGCATCCCGAAGACCACGTAGGCGGTCATCATCTTGTTCATCGAGGCGGGGTAGAGGCGGTCGTCGCCGCTCTTGTCGAGCAGCACCGCGCCGGTCTCGACCTCTTCGATATAGGCGTGGCTCGCCTGCGTATCGACGGCGCTCTCAAGGGACGCCGCCGGAGCGGCGGCGGCCGGTGCCGGCGGCGCAACAACCCCGGCCAGGAGCGGGAGCACGACGGCAAGAGAAAAACGCGGCATCCGACTCATTGCCGCCTCGGTCCTAGTCGCTGACGATCCGGGCCCCGGGATAGCCGCTTCCGACGACGCGCACCAGCATTTCGTTCGCCGCCTCGCGATTCGACAGCGGCCCGAGCCGCACGCGATAGACCTCGACGCCGTTGATCGAGGCCGGCATCACTTCGACGCTGCCGAGGCTCGCGATCCGCGAGCGCACGCGCTGCGCATTGTCCTCGACGGCAAACGCCCCCGCCTGGATGAAATAATGGCCGGCCGGCTCGGGCGAACCCGGCCGATAGGCGGCGAGAACGAGGGGCGCCGCGGCGGTGGGCGGCGGCGCCGCGGCCGGTTGTGGAGGCGGTGTGGCGGCGGGCTGCGGCGGCGGTGTGGCGGCGGCGACGACGGCGGCGGGCGCGGCCGCTTCGGCGAGAAGGGGGACGGCGCGATTATGCATGGCGGCCTCCGCCACCTCGATGCTCTGTCGCTTCAGGATCTTGACGCGCACCGGTGCGGTCCCGGCATCGGCAAAGCCCAGGAGCTGGGCGGCGCGGCGCGAGACGTCGATGAGGCGTCCGCCGACAAACGGCCCACGGTCGTTGACGCGCAGCCGCAGCGAGCGACCGTTCCGCAGATTGGTCACCTCGACGACGCTTGGCAGCGGCAGCGTCTTGTGCGCCGCGGTGAGCACGTTCATGTCGTAGATTTCGCCGTTCGCCGTCGGCCTGTGGTCGAAGCCGGGCCCGTACCAGGAGGCGATCCCGGTCTTGTCGTAATCGTAGTCCACCCGCGGGTAATACCAGACGCCATTGATCTCGTAGGGCGGCCCGACGTGGTAGCTCCCCCGCCCAGGCACGAGCCCGTATCGCGGGGTCGAGCCACAAGCCTGGAGCAGGAGACCGAGAAGGGCCACCGCGAGGGCGGCGCCGCGGCGGCGCAGCGTCATCCGCGCCCCATGCTGTCGGCGAGATAGCCGACAGCGGCGGCGAAGAATGTGCTTTTGTTCCACCGCATTATCGTGCCGAAGTTGTGGTAGACGAGAAAGGCCCGCCCGCCGGCGCCATCCGGCAGCACCAGCGAGGCAGCCTGCGGCGGGCCGGCGAGCGCGCCGCCGCCGAGCGGGCGCACGCCGAGGCGGCGCCACTCCTCGAGCGGGCGCTCGCTGTCGAGCGAGCCGAGGCGGGATTCGAGGCCGGCGGGCAGGCTGACTTCCCGTCCCCAGCCTTCGCCGCCGCGCCAGCCGAGCCGTTCGAGGTAGTTGGCGATCGAGGCGAGCACGTCGGCGCGGTCGCCCCAGATGTCGCGCTTTCCGTCGCCGTCGTAATCGACGGCATAGCCGAGATAGGTCGACGGCATGAACTGGCACTGGCCCATGGCGCCGGCCCACGATCCCGTCATCTCAGGGAAGCTGATGTCGCCATGGTCGAGGATGCGCAGCGTCGCGATCAGCTCGCCGCGGAAATAGCCGCCGCGCCTGCCGTCATAGGCGAGGGTCGCGACCGCCGAGGGCACCGAGTAATCGCCGGTGATGTCGCCGAAATCGCTTTCGACGCCCCACAGCGCGACGATGAAACGCGGGTCGACGCGGTAGCGCTGCCAGATGCCGTAGAGCAGGTTCCAGTTGCGGCGCAGATGGTCGCGCGCCCTGTCCTCGCGCTCGGGGGTGACGACCTTGGCGAGGTATTCCTCAAAGGTCAGAACCCGTTCGGGCTGCCGGTGGTCGAGTTCGATTACATGCGGCAGGAAGCGGGTGGCGCCGAGCGCGTGTGCCACCGTCTTCTCGCCGATGCCGCGCGCCAATGCCTCGCGGCGCACGCTCGCGAGAAACCCGGAAAAGCCCTCCTGCGCCGCCGCGGCCGGCCGCACCGCCACCGGAACGGCGAGCGCCGACGCCGCCAGGACCGCCCGACGGCTCACTCTCAGAGGCGCCATCAAAGAGCCTCGCCTTACAGAATCCCCCGCCGCCTCTATTGCCACGAACAGGCGCGCCGCGCAACGACCGGCGTTTTTCGGCAGCGCCTTAGTGAGACATTATCCGTTTTCCCGCCTTTTGACGCTGCCGGGCGGCGCGACCCGCGGTATTGCTACCGCTCGCCGCAGCCGAATCGCCTCTCTTGGCGAGGGAATCCGGCACGCGCCCGGGAGGAATGGGCCGGCGACGCCGGCCCGCTTCCTGCTCGATCCTTTGATCTTATTGGTAGCGGGAGAGGGATTTGAACCCCCGACCTTGGGATTATGATTCCCCTGCTCTAACCAGCTGAGCTATCCCGCCGCGCGGCCCCGCATATAGGAGACCCCCGGCGCAGGGTCAAGCGGCCGGCGCCACGCGGGTTAGCTCTTCGCCGCCCACAACTTGCACCAGCCCGACGGGCTGATGTTTCCGGAGACCGCCTTGCACGCGTTCGGCGGTTCGAACAGCGAGCAGCCGGCGCAGGCATGACCGTCTTTCGGCGTCTCCTGATAGGCAACGAGCGCCGGAGCGACTTTCGAATCGGCGCGAGCGCCGGCGGTCCCCAGTAAGCCGACCCCGCCGACCACGGCGGCCGAACGGCGCAAGAATCCACGACGCGAAATTGTCACCGCTTCTCTCCTGATGTTGATCGGCCTCCAACATGGCGGTTTGCCGCCCGTGTCGCACTGATATGAATCAACGATGGCCGTTACCGAAAGTGCTATCGGGGTCCCTATTGATCCATGTCAAATGCCGGAGTCAAGCTGCGTGGCAACATTCTAACCGTTTGGTCCGCCCGCCCGGGAAATGTGGGAGGAGAAGACGATGCGCTTGAAGGCAGGGGCTTGCAACCAGCCGTCAGGGGCTGAAGCGGCCTCCCTGGGCGATGCGTGCTCGGGGCGGCATCGATGACCGGCGAAGGCGTATTCGCCGTATTTGCGGCGTTGAGTCTGGTTTGGACGGCAATCTGGATCTGGGTGGTGTCCTCGGCGCCCCGCGAGTTGTCCTATAGTGCAGTCGCCCCGCGCATTGCGGTGCTGCGCCGTCGCCTGCTTTACGGACTGCTCGGGGTCGGCGCTGTCGCGCTGGTCGCCTCCGGTTTCGCGCTGCCCTACGCGCCGGTGCAAGCGCTCGTGGGCGGTAGGCCGCAGATCGCGGTGCGGGCGGTGGCCGAGCAGTGGGCATGGACGTTCAGCCGGAACAGGATTCCGGCCGGCGTTCCGGTCGAGTTCCTCGTCTCCTCCAAGGACGTCAACCACAGCTTCGCACTCTTCAACCCGCAAGGCGCGCTGGTGGCGCAGGTGCAGGCGATGCCGGGGTATGTCAACCACCTGATCCATGTTTTCAACAAACCGGGCGTCTATACCGTGCGCTGCCTCGAACTGTGCGGGGTAGCGCACGCTTTCATGTCCAACAGGCTAACCGTGACCCCGTAGGAGGGACACCGTGACGGCAGCAGCGCAGATTCAGCCCGAGCGGCGCGATGAGGCCGATCGCGCAGCCCTTGCCTATCTGGTTGTCGGCTTCGCGATGCTCCTGGTGATGGGAATTTTCGGCCTCGTGATGCGCCTCGACCAAGCCGGGCTCTGGGTCATCGCTCCGGATCGGTTCTACGCGGTTATGACATTGCATGGCATCGGCATGGTGGCAGCGAGTCTGCTCGCGGCGATGGGCGGCATGATCGGGGTTCTCGGCGGCACGGTGCGTCTCGACGCGCGCATGCTGTGGACCGCCCTCGTCCTGTCTCTGATCGGCTCCGGGTTCGTCGTATTTGCGACGCTGGTCGGCGATTTCGGGGCGGGATGGACCGTGCTGTATCCTTTGCCGTTCGACTCGCAGGGAGCCTGGACCCGATGGGCCGCGCTGGCCGCCTTATTCGGTATTCTTCTGGTGGCCGTGGCCTTTCTGCTCTACTGCCTCGAGCTTCTGCGCGCGACGGTCGCGCATGCCGGAGGGCTGGGCCGGGCGCTGGCCCTCGATTATCTGTTCTCGTTCGGGCGCCGCGGCGCCGCTTCGGTGCCGTCGCCGGCGCAGCTCGTGGCGACGGTCGTGGCCATCGACGGCGTCGTCACCGTCCTTGCGGGAGCGGTTTATCTCGTTCCGCAATTTGCCATCGCCGCCGGCCTCATCTCGGGCGTCAACGCGCTGTTCGCGAAAAACTTCCTCTACCTGTTCGGCCACACCCTTGCCAATTTGACCATTTACCTCGCGGCTGCCCTGGTTTACGCGACCCTCCCGCACTACACCGGTCGGGAGTGGAAATCGACTTGGCCCGTGGTTTTAGGGCTCAACCTGGTGATCATCCTGGTGCTGTTGCCCTACCCCCACCACCTCTACCAGGACTTCGCACAGCCCATCTGGCTGCAGGTCGTCGGCCAGATCGGTTCCTACGGCGTCGCGGTGCCGGCGTTTCTCGTGACCATCATCGGCGGCATGGGCCAAATCTACCGCTCCGGCATGCGGTGGCAGGTTGCGACGATCCTGTTTGCGATCGGGCTCTGGGGCTGGACCGTGGGCGGGATCGGCGCGGTCATCGATGCGACCATCCCGGTCAACCAGATCATGCACAACACGCTTTGGGTTCCGGCGCACTTTCACACCTATTACCTGCTCGGCGCCTTGGCCTTCAGCACGGGGTACATGTACCACCTGATCGGCGCGCGGAGCGGCGGCGGCGAGACGACATTCAGCCGGGCGGCGGCGTGGCTCTATGGGCTCGGCGGCGCCGGTTTCGTACTGATGCTCTTCGTCTCCGGCGGCATGTCCGTACCCCGCCGCTTTGCCATGCATATCGCGGCATGGCAGTGGCCCGACAAAATCTCGGTCGCGTTCGTCGGGGTGTCGGCGATTGCCCTGGCGTGGCTCGGCGGTGAGTGTCTGATCCGGCTCAAGGCGGCGTGGGCCGGCCAAGCCACACCTCCTTGACGATGTCGGCGCCCTCGCCGCCGGCGGGGGACGGGTGAGAGGACCGATGGCGCGCCGTCGCTGGAAGCATCCCGCCATGCTGGTCTGCGGACTGGCCGTCCTTGCGGCGGCCTTTTCGCCGCCGCTCGATTCGCTGGCCGATCGTTTCTTCGCAGCCCACATGTTTCAGCATCTGTTGCTGATGTTTGCGGCGGCGCCTTTGCTCGTCGCGGCGAGGCCGTGGCAGCCCGAGGCCTATCCGCTGCCGCAGGCGTGGGCGGAGCGGCTCGCGGCCGTCCGGGACCGCTGCGCTCGGATTCTGCGCGGGGCTGCGTTCATGCTTCACCAGGGGGTCGCGCTGGTGATCTCGACCGCGGTGCTGTGGATCTGGCACATACCCGCCCTTTATGATCTGGCACTCGTCCACGAACCCGTACATGTCGCCGAACATCTGTCGTTCATCGCCGCCTTCGCACTGTTCTGGCGGCCCCTCTTCGCCGGCGACGGCCGCTCCGGTGGGCTGGCGAGCAATCTGTCGCGCGCGGTTTATCTCGTCGCGTCGGCGATGCAGGGCTCGCTGCTCGCGGCCCTCATCACTTTCTCCGATCGGGTCGTGTACCGAGCCTATCTGGCAATCCCCCACCCGCGCGCTCTGCCAGCCCTCGCCGACCAGCAGCTCGGCGGTGCGATCATGTGGTTCAGCGGCGCGCTGTGCTATGCCGTCGTCGCCGGACTGGCGATGCGTTCGCGGGAGTGAGCGAACCGAGAGCGATCGGACCTGTGGGGCGCAGAACCAATCCGCTTGCGTCGAACCGTCGGCAGCGAACGGGGACCGGCCGCGATTCCCGGTTGCAGCCGGTAGCCGGCCGTATACATTTGCTGGCGGCGATCTCGATGGAGCAGCGTGTCGGGACCGCTTATAGGCATCGGTGTTTAACCGCAAAATAAACTTGATCTATGTCAAACGCCCAAGGCAACCTGCATGTTCCAATCTGCCGGCGGCAAATACAGGGGAGACGGCCATGTCGGGCGGCAAGACCGCCGGGAATGAGGCGGCGTGGGCAATCGGCATCGGCATCGTTGTTGCCGTGGTGACGCTCGCCGCCGCCCTGTATGCGCTGGCGCCGCAGCCGGCAGAGGCGCTGCCGAGCTACGCCCGCCAGACCGGGCAGCAATGCGCGGCCTGCCACAACGGCTTTCCCGAGCTGACTCCCTACGGCCGGCTCTTCAAGCTCAACGGCTACACCTTCACCGGCGGCACGCTCGATGTGCCGCCGGTCGCGGCGATGGCGGTCGGCACCTTTACCCATACCCGCGCCGACCAGCCGGGCGGGGCGGCGCCCAATTTCGGCGCCAACGACAATTTCGCCTTTACCGGCAGCCTCTTTTACGGCGGCAAGATCGCCGACCACCTGGGCGCGTTCATCCAGGGCACCTATGATCAGGTCGGCAACCTTTTCCACTGGGACAACACCGACATCCGCTACGCCAATGTGGCGAGTCCGTTCGGGCGCGAGCTGGTGTACGGCGCCAGCCTCAACAACAACCCGACCATGGAGGATGTGTGGAACACGACGCCCGCCTGGGGCTACCCGTACATTTCCTCCGAGCTGGCGCCGACGCCCGCCGCCAAGACCTTGATCGAAGGCAGCCTCGCACAACAGGTCCTCGGGGTCACCCCGTACATCTACTGGAACCGGCTGATCTACGCCGATATCGGCGCCTATAAGACGCTCGGGCCGTGGAGCCTCTTCGCGCTCGGCATCGATCCCGGCGGGACGAGCGCCATCGACGGCGCGGCGCCCTCCTGGCGGCTCGCGGTCGAGCCGCAATGGGGCAACAACACCTGGGAGGTCGGCACCTTCGGCATGGCGGCGGCGCTCGTTCCGGCCCGCACGACCGGCGCCGGTGACGATCATATGACCGACGTCGGGATCGATACGCAATATCAATGGCTCGGCGCGCGCGACAGCTTCTCGGTGCAGGCGCGCTACATCCTCGAAAACCAGAATTTGTCGGCGAGCCAGGCGCTCGGCTTCAGCAGCAACTCGCTCAACCACCTGCGGACCTATCAGTTGAAGGGCAGCTACTGGTACCGGCAGGAGGTCGGCTTCACGGCCGCTTATTTCGGCATCAACGGGACCAGCGACGCGGCGCTCTACGGCGCCGTCTCGCCCAACAACAGCCCCAATTCGAACGGCTGGATCTTCGAACTCGACTACATGCCGTTCAATTACGGCGGCCCGTCCTTCTGGCCGTGGCTCAATACGAAGTTCGGGCTGCAATTCGTGCATTACAACAAGTTCGACGGGACGCACAGCGGCGCCTCGGCCAACGACACATTGTTCGCGTTTGCGTGGTTTGCGTTCTGATGTTGGGGGAAGGATGAACAAAGACGCCGCACCGCGAAGCGCCGTTCTTGGCGCTGTCGTGGGCACGCTGTTTGCTGCCCTCGGGGCAACAGCCGCCGAGGGGCAACCAGCCGCCCCCCCGCCGCCCGCCGACGTCGCCGGGACGACCCACGTCTGTTCCTCCTGCCACGGGCCGGGTGGGCACAGCATCTCATCGACCTTCCCGCGGCTCGCCGCCCAGCAGAAGGACTACATCGAACGGCAGCTCAAATCGTTTCGCGACCACACCCGCGCCGATCCGCACGCCCTCACTTATATGTGGGGCATGGCGGCGCGCCTGAGCAACGCGCAGATCGCCGGCATTGCCGCCTATTACGCGTCCCAGCCAGCGGTCCCCGGCCAGCCGGACAATTCGCCGGACGTCGCTGCCGGGAAAAAGATCTTCACCGCGGGCGTCCCCGCCCAGCACGTGCCGGCCTGCAATACCTGCCACGGCCCCGAGGGCCATGGGCTCAGCGCCTTTCCGCGGCTCGCCGGACAGCACCGCACCTATATCGAGCGGCAATTGGAGGCGTTTGCCTCGAAGGAGCGCGCCAACGCGATCATGCACGAGAATTCGAAGAACCTGACCGAACAGCAGATCCGAGAAGTCGCGGCCTATGTGCGCACGCTGAACTGAGCAGGCGCCGCCGCTACGACACCGACCGGCCGCGCCGGCGGATCCAGCCGCCGCCGAGCATCCTCTTGCCGTCGTAGAAGACCGCGGCCTGGCCCGGCGCCACGGCGCCGGCGGGTGCCTCGAGAACGAGCTCGCCCTCGCCCTCAGGCGTAAGCGGGCGGTAGGTCGCCGCGACCGGCGTCTGCGCCGAGCGCAGCTTGACCGAGAGCGGCACGCCCGCTGCCGCGGGCGGCTCGCGCCCGAGCCAATTGACTTCCCCGACGACGAGCCGCGTTTCATCGAGCGCGCTCCTCGGGCCGACGACGACGCGCCGCCCTTCGGGATCGAGGCCGAGGATATAGAGGGGCTCGTCGGCGGCGACCCCGAGCCCTTTTCGCTGGCCGATCGTGAAATGCGCGATGCCCCCGTGGCGGCCGAGGACGCGGCCCTCACGGTCGACGATGTCGCCGGGCTCGCCCGCGGCGGGCCGCAATGCCGTGACCAGCCGCGCGTAGGAACCCTCGGGGACAAAGCAGATGTCCTGGCTGTCGGGCTTGTCGGCGACCGGCAGGTCGAAATGCCGGGCCAGCGCCCGCGTCCGGTCCTTTTCGAGCCCGCCCAGCGGAAATCGCAGGAATTCGAGCTCCTCGCGTTGCGTCGCGAAGAGGAAATAGCTCTGGTCGCGGTTCGCGTCGCGCGCCCGATAGAGCGCCGCCACGTCGCCGGCGCGGCGCCGGCGCACATAATGCCCGGTCGCCAGCGCCGCCGCCCCGAGATCGCGCGCGGTCGCCAAGAGATCGCGGAACTTGATGCGCTGGTTGCAGCGCACGCACGGGATCGGGGTTTCGCCGCGGCGGTAGGATTCGACGAAATCCTCGATGACCGCTTGTCTGAACCGGCTTTCGTAGTCGAGCACATAGTGCGGGATGCGCAAGCGCTCGGCGACGCGCGCCGCGTCTGCGATGTCCACGCCGGCGCAGCATGCCCCCTTCTTCCCCGTTGCGGCGCCGTGGTCGTAGAGCTGCAGTGTGATGCCGACGACCTCGAAGCCGTGTTCGACGAGGAGCGCGGCGGCGACCGAAGAATCGACGCCGCCCGACATCGCGACGACGACGCGGCAGCCGGCCTCGAGATCGATGTCCGCGGGATCGATCGTCATCGCGGCACCGCGTCGAGACCCATTTGCCAGAACCGCGCCTCAAGCCGGGTGGCCTCGGTGAAATCGGCCGCGAGTAAGGGAAACCGCCCTTCCCCGCCCCGCCGCGCGAAAAGCTCGTCGAGCGCCCCGCCGGCGTCGGCGGCGAGGCCCTGATATTCGTCGCCGGCATACATGTCGAGCCATTCGCGATAAGGATTGCCGTCGTACCGCGTCACCGGGTCGGCGAGGCGCTCGGCGGCGATCTCGGCATAGCCGACGACGCAAGGGGCGAGCGCCACTTCGAGGTCGAGCCGGTCGCCGGCGAGGCCGCGATCGAGGACGAAGCGGGTATAGGCGATCGTCTCGCTCGCTTCGCAGGCGCTCTCGAGTTCGCGCTCGCAGAGGCCCCAGCGCCGGCAATAATCGATGTGCAACCCCATCTCGACCTCGAGCGTCGCCCCGACAAAGCGCTGCGCGCGGCGCATCTCGGCGAGCGTCTCGGACTTGTAGACGGCGAGCCCCCAGGCGCGCGCGAAATGGCGCAGGAAGAGGTAGTCCTGCGTCAGATAACGGCGAAAGGCCGCCTCGGGCAGATCGCCGGCGGCGAGGCGCAGCACGAATTCATGCCGCGTATAGGCGGGCCAAGCCTCGCCGGCGGCCGCGACAAGCCGGGAAAAGAGCGAACCCTCGCGCATCCTTGCCGCTCACTTCAGCAGCATGTTGCGGGTCGCGGCCGGGAGCTGCACCGTCAGCCCGTCCAGTTCCTCGCTCATGATGATCTGGCAGCCGAGCCGCGAGGTGCGCGTCAGGCCGAAGGCGAGGTCGAGCATGTCCTCCTCGTCCTCGCTCGCCTCCTTCAAGAGGTCGTACCATTCGGGATCGATGATGACGTGGCAGGTCGAGCAGGCGAGCGAGCCCTCGCAGGCCCCCTCGATGTCGATATCGTTCCTGTGCGCGATCTCGAGGACCGAGAGGCCGAGCGGGGCATCGACCTCGCGCCGCGCGCCGTCGCGCTCGATGAAGGTCATCTTCGGCATCGCCGGCAACGCGTCAAGGGCGGGGCGCCAGATCTTCGGCGAGGATCGCGGCCGCGCTTGGCCCGATGCCGGCGACAAGGCGCAGCACAGAGAGCCCGGCCATCGCGGCGGCGCGATCGAGGCGGTCGCGCAGGGGCTCCTCGGGGAGGGCGGCGAGCGCGATCACCACATGCGTCACCGGCCGGGAGAGCACCCGCTCGGCGCGCCGCCGCGCTCCTTCGAAGAGGCTCTCCCATTCTGCCGCGGGCGCATCGAGCGGCGGCACCGCGAGGCCCAGCTCGAACCCCTCGCGATCAGCGAGAATTTCGGCGTTGCCGCCGACCGAAACCGCGACCACGGCCTCGGCGCCGTCGAGGTCGATGCCGACCGCCGCGCCGGGCGTCTCGGGATCGAGCGGGCTCCCGTCCGGCTCCTCGATTTGGAACAGCTTCACCGGCGACCCTTCAGACGTGGAACGATTCGCCGCAGCCGCAGCGGCCCTTCTCATTGGGGTTGCGGAAGGTGAAGCCGCTCTGCAATTTGTCGTCGACCCAGTCCATCTCGGTACCGAGGATAAACATGATGGCCTTGGGATCGACGAGGATCGTCACGCCCTTGTCCTCGACGATCTCGTCGAAGCGCCCCTTCTCGTCGGCGTATTCGAGCGTGTAGCTGAGGCCCGAGCAGCCGCGCGCGCGCACTCCGACGCGCACCCCGACCGAGGGCTTGCCGCGCTTTGCCAGCAATGCCTGGATGCGCTCCGCCGCCGCATCGGTCACCGACAAGGCCTGCTTTCGCGCCATCTTGCGATCCGCCGTCACCGTCGTTGCCCGCTCCATTCCACCCGAGCCTGTCCTGCTGTCAAACCCTTATGTGGGGCTCTCGCGCCCGCTTGCGAGCCGCTTGGCCGCATCGGCGAGCGCATCGATCGCAAAATCGACCTCGGCCGTCGTCGTGAACCGGCCGAGCCCGATGCGGATCGAGCCGTTCGCCTCGTCCTCGGACAGCCCCATCGCGCGCAGCACGTAAGAGGGCTCGATGGTGGCCGAGGTGCAGGCCGATCCGGTCGAAATGGCGATGCTCGGGCAGGCCTCGATCAGCTCCGGCGCGGTCAATCCGGGGAAGGTGAAATTGAGGCTGCCGGGCAGGCGCCGCTCGGGGTCGCCGTTGAGCGTCAGCCCCGGCACACGGCGCATCAGGCCCTCGCCCAGGCGCTGCCGCAAGCGCAGAAGCCGCTCCGCTTCTTCGGCCATCTCGGCGCCGGCGATCGCCGCCGCGCGGCCGAGCCCGACGCAGAGCGGCGTCGGCAGGGTGCCGGAGCGCAACCCCCGCTCCTGGCCGCCGCCGTCGATCAGCGGCAACAGGCGCACCCGCGGGCGGCGCCGGACATAGAGCGCGCCGACGCCCTTCGGCCCGTAGATTTTGTGGCCCGAGATCGACATGAGATCGATCCCCATCGCCGCCACATCGAGCGGGATCTTGCCGGCCGCCTGCGCCGCATCGCTGTGGAAGAGCGCACCCTTCGCATGCGCGATTCGGGCGATCTCGGCGATGGGCTGGAGGACGCCGACCTCGTTGTGCGCCGCCATCACCGAGACGAGGAGCGTGCGCTCGTCGATCGCCGCGGCGAGAGCCTCGAGCGCAACGAGGCCGCTCCTTTCCACCGGCAGATAGCTAACCGAGAAGCCTTCGCGCTCGAGCGCACGGCAGCTTTCGAGCACGCATTTGTGCTCGGTTGCGAGCGTCACGATGTGGTCGCGCGCCGGCCCCGCCATCGGATGCTCGCGGGCGAAATGCGCCGCGCCTTTGAGCGCGAGATTGTTCGATTCGGTGGCGCCCGAGGTGAAGACGATCTCGCGCGGGTCGGCGCCGACGAGCGCCGCGACCTCGGCGCGCGCCCGCTCGACGGCCGCGGCGGCGTTCTTGCCGTAGATGTGGCTCTCGCTGTGCGGATTGCCGAAATGCTCGGTGAAATATGGCAGCATCGCCTCGAGCACGCGCGGGTCGAGCGGAGTCGAGGACTGGTTGTCGAGATAGATCGGCGGGCGGTTGGGCGCCGCTTGCGGCTGGTTGCGGACGAGGGCCGGGGTCATGCCGCGAGCGGCCCCTCGCCAGCCCGGCGGCGGCGCCGGTAGAGGGCGCCCCAGGCAGAAAGGAAATGCGCGACCTCGGCCTCGGTCGTGCCCCACCCGAGGCTGACGCGGATCGCCGAACGGGCGAGATCGGCCCCGGCGCCCATCGCTTCCAGCACATGGCTCGGCGCGACCTTGCCCGACGAGCAGGCGGCACCGGCGCTGACCATGACGCCGTCGAGGTCGAGCGCGATGACCTGCGTCTCGGCCGCAGTGCCGGGCATCGCGATCGCGGAGGTATTGGGGAGGCGATCGACGCCGGCGCTGAAGAACACCGCGTCCGGCGCCAGCCGCGCGATCTCGGCCTCGAGCGCGTCGCGCAATCGCCGCACCCGGTCGTAGACCGCCATCTCGGCCGCCGCGCCGCGGGCCGCGGCGGCGAAGCCGGCGATGCCCGGCAGGTTCTCGGTGCCGGCGCGCCGCCGCCGTTCCTGCGCGCC
>DASYYD010000373.1:0-1559 GCA_035934195.1 Allostellaceae bacterium
TGCTGCTCGCGCCTTCGGGGCCGGACGAGTGCCGCGCCTATTCCGAGGTGACGAAGCGGTCCAATTGTCTCAAGGTCCTCGCCGTCCGCGCCGGCGACGAGGGGCTGTGCCGCTCGGTCGAATTCAGAACCACCCGCTTTGCGTGCCTGGTGGATGTCGCCGCCGAAAAGCGGCAGGCGAGCCTCTGCGCGGAGATCGAAGACGCGTCCCCGGTCCCGGCTTATGAATCCCCGGCAGCCCTCTATCGCGACGCCTGCTACCAGAACCTGGCCTACGCGACGCGTGACCGCAGCCTGTGCGGCAAAGTCGACGATCGGCAATTGCGGGCGCGTTGCGAAAACAGCCTGCCCTAGCCGATCGATCACGCGCCGAGGAGCCGCACGCGCCCGGCAAGCGTCGGCGCGCTCGCCGCGCCGAAGAACCGGCGATCGTCGGTAACGACGTAGCTGTCGTGCCGGATAGCGAGCGCCAGATATATGCAGTCGTAAACCGGATGGGGGATCTTTATCGCCAGCCGCAGCGCGTCAGCGATAAGAGGCTCCGCCGCAAACGGAGTGACAGGCGCGTTGGACAATTGGTCCATCCGCGTTAACGCATCCTCCGAGCTGAGCTCGTTCAGCCGTACATGTCGCCAAAGCGCATTTGCCGCTTCGGCGAGCCAAAGCTCGGGCGCGATCAGTTCCTCATCGCGCAACTCGATCGCCGCCTCACTGCCGGGTTCCTCGATGACCCATTTCAGAGCAACCGACGCATCGATAACGACGCTCACCGCTCGTCTCGATCCTGGCGAATAAGCTCCGTCGAATTCGTCAGCTTGCGGCCGCGTGTTTCGGCACGCAGCACCGCCGCTCTTTCCCAAAAACCCTCTCGGCCAGGCTTGAGCGTCTCTTCAAGGATCGCCCGATGCTCGGCCTCGGCGCTGCGGCCGCGGGCGGCGGCGCGGCGCTTCAGCGCATCGACGACGTCCTGCGGAACTCCCCTAACCAAAAGCTGCGCCATTCCTGCCTCCTCCTCGGCTCCGCTATCATATGATAGCACCGGGCCGGAGGATCAACACGGGCCGTGATCCGGCTCAGAGCCGGTAGCGGCACTCGGCGGGAAGCGAGACGGCGTGAAAGTCGCGCCGGTTGGTGTCGAGGTTTTCGAGGTTGACGAACAGGCACTCGTCGTGGACGAAGTGCGGCCCGGCGTGCCAGGTGCCGACATGCAGCTTGACGAGGCGGTCGCCCGGCACCCGGAAGGCGGCGATGTCATCGAGGCGCGGGCGCGCCTCGTCGGCGAAATCGCCGGGCGGCGCGACGCCGATCAGCCATTCCTTGCCGCCGAGCGAGCCCAGGCATTGCGTCACCCGGCGGTGCCGCGCGATGCGGCTGAAGCCGAGGCCCACATGCGGCAGGTGCATGACCCAGAGCCGCGGCACGCCGTTGCCGAGGACGAGGCTCGCTTCGCTCGCCGAAGCTTCCGGATCGTAATGCGTTTCGGCCCCCTGCCCGCCCGTGCGCAGCGGCAGGACGACCTCGCCGTAGGGGGCAAAGGCCGCCGGCGTCAGTTCCCGCACC
>DASYYD010000393.1:0-6641 GCA_035934195.1 Allostellaceae bacterium
GTTCGACGGCGAAATTCGCGGTGGCGCCGGCTACCGAGACCGGCCCCGGCACGCTTTACGTCATCGCCAACGGCGTCGCCTCGACCGGCGTCGAGGTTACGGTCGGCACCGGGTTCCCGCTTTCCCTCAGCGAGAGCGGCAGCGGCACGGTGACGAGCGCGCCCGCCGGGATCGATTGTCCGGGGACCTGCGATGCGAATTTCGCCGCCCGGACGCGCGTGACGCTGACGGCGGCGCCGGCCGCCGGCTGGCGCTTTTCCGGCTGGGGCGGAGCGTGCGCCGGCATCGGCGCCTGCAAGGTGACGGTGAACGCGGCGAAGAGCGTCGCGGCGACGTTCACGCAGTTCTTCGGCTTGACGGTCTCGAAGAGCGGACGCGGCAGGGTGACGAGCCGGCCCGCCGGCATCGCCTGCGGCAAGAATTGCAGCGCCGACTTCGCCGCGGCGACCACCGTCGCGCTGCGCGCGAGCGCCGCCGCGGGCTGGCACTTCGCCGGCTGGGGCGGGGCGTGCAGCGGCACCGCCCGCTGCCGCGTGAGCCTGGAGGCGGCGGCGGGCGTCACCGCGCTTTTCGAGAAATAGGCCTTAGACCCGCTCCAAGACGGCGTTGAAGAGCGCGACGCGGCGCTCTTCGAGGTTGCGGGTCGAGTTCTTCGCCATCGCCTGCCAATGCGCCCCGAGAATCAGGTGCGTGCCGAGCGGCGGCGGCCGGCCTTCCTCGGCCGAGCGCGAGCGCGCCTGCGCCGCGGCGAGCGAGGCTTCCGTCGTGTCCTGCCAGGCGAGGACGCGCAGGCCCGCCGCTTCGAGGCTCGCGCGCGTCTCTTCGGGGGTGAAGAGAAAGCTGATGCTCGGCTCCTTCGCCCACGGCACCGGGTAATAGGGCGCGCCGCCCGGGCCCTGCGCCACCTCCTGCAGGCCGAGCCGGCCGCCCGGCTTCAAGACGCGGCGCATCTCGCGATAGAGGCGGTCGCGCTCCCTGATGTTCATCGCGGCGTTCTGCGACCACACGATGTCGAAGCTCAGATCGGCGAAGGGCAGGGCGAGCGCGTCCCCCTGCCGGTAATCGGCGAGCCCTTCGAGCCGCAGGCGGCGCGTCAGCAGCTGCGCGACGCGGCAGAATTCGGCCGTCAGATCGACGCCGCTGACGCGGCAGCCGTAATGCGCGGCGAGATAGCGCGACGGCCCGCCGAGCCCGGAGCCGACATCGAGCACCCGCTCCTTGCCGGTGAGGCCGAGCAAACTCGCGAGCCGCACCGTCGCCTGGCGCTGCCCGCCGTGGAATTCGTCGACCGGGGCAAGCTCGTCGGGGGTGAGATGATCGAGGTCTTTTCCCGCCGCCCGCAGCGCTTCGAGGATCGCGGCACCGAGATCTTCGCTGGTGTAATGGTCCTCGACCGGGTTCGCCGCCATTTCGCTTCTCCTTCGGCCCCGAGGCTGCGCTATCCTCGCGCCGGCCTCAAGAGGGAGTTCCGACCCGTGCGTCTCCTGATCGCAATGATGAAGCACGAGACCAACACCTTTTCGCCGGTGCCGACGCCGCTCGCGCGCTTCGGCCGCGGCGCGGGCCCGCTCCGGGGCGAGGAGGCGGTGCGCGCCTATCGCGGCACCGGCACCGGGCTCGGCGCCTATCTCGACCTCGCCGGGCGAGAGGGCGCCGAGTTCGTCCTGCCGATCGCCGCCAACGCCCCGCCCTCGGGGCCCGTCGAGGACGCCGCCTATCGGGTGATCACGGACGCGATCTGCGAGGCGGCGGCGAAGGGGCCTTTCGACGGCATCATGCTGGACCTGCACGGCGCGATGGTGACGGAGAGCCTCGAGGACGGCGAAGGCGCGCTCTTGAAGCGGCTGCGGGAAATCGCCCCGCAGGTGCCGATCGCGGTCTCCTACGACATGCACGCGAACCTCTACGACGACATGATCCGGCAGGCGACCGTCGTCGCCGGCTACCGCAGCTATCCGCATATCGACACCTACGAGACCGGCCGGCTCGCGGGCGAAATCCTGCTCCGCGCGATCCGCGGCGAGGTGCGCCCCGTGACGGCATGGGGCAACGCGCCGATGCTGCCGCATGTGATGCGCCAGGGCACCGACGACATGCCGAACCAGCGGCTGCAACGGCGCTGCGCCGAAATGGCCGCAGACGGGGCGCTGGCGGCGAGCCTCTTCACCGGCTTTCCGCATGCCGACATTGCGAATGGCGGGCTCTCGGCGGTCGTCGTCACCGACGCCGACTTGCCGCTCGCCGAGCGGTTGCGCGACGAGCTCTTGGGCGAAGCGTGGGAGGCGCGCGAAGAGTTCGTCTACCGGATCGAGCCGCTGGCGCAATCGGTGGCGCGCGCCAAGGCGATTGGACCCGGCGAGGGGCCGGTCGTCCTGCTCGACCATTACGACAATTGCGCCTCGGGCGGCACGATGGACGTGACGGTCGTCCTCGCCGAGATCCTGCGGCAGGGGCTCGAGGACGTCGCCGCCTTCGCGATTTTCGACCCGCAAGCGGTGCAGCACGCGATCGCCGCCGGGGTCGGCGCCCGCGTCAGCCTCGAGATCGGCGGCAAGACGGCGATGCCCTCGATCCCCGGCAAGAGCCCGCCGCTCGCCGTTAGCGGCACCGTCAAGACGATCACCGACGGCCGCTTCCGGAACCGCGGGCCGATGGGGCGCGGCGTCGAAGTCGGCATGGGCCCCTCGGTCGTGCTCGATCTGGGGGCGGTCGAGGTCGCGCTGATCTCGCGGCACGTCGAGCCCTCCGACCTCAATTGCCTCCTCTCGCTCGGCATCGATCCGACGCAAAAGCGCTATGTCATGCTGAAGAGCCGCATTCATTGGCGCGCCGGCTTGGGCAAGCTCGCGCGGGCGGTCGTCGAATGCGCCGGGGTCGGCGTGTGCACCTCGGATTACGGCGAGCTCAGCTTCAAACACGTGCGGCGGCCGATCTACCCGCTCGACCTCTTGAACCGCTGAGGAGAGCGGGAATGGCCGTGCACACGATCGGCATCCTCCTCGAGGGCGCGACCGGCCGGCTCGGCACGACGCAGCATCTGCGCGCGCTCTTGGCGATCCGCGACGCCGGCGGCTTGCCGCTCGAGAGCGGCGACCGCCTCGTGCCGCAGCCGCTGCTGCTCGCCCGCGACCCGGAAAAGCTCGCCCGGCTGGCGGCTGCCGGCGGCGGCCTCAGCTGGAGCCTCGACCGCGACACGAGCCTCGCCGACCGGGCAATCGCGATCTATTTCGACGCGAGCGCGACCGGCGGGCGGCCGCAGCGGGCGCAGGCGGCGATCGCCGCCGGCAAGCACGTCTATCTCGAAAAGCCGCTCGCCGGGACGCTCCAGGAGGCGCTGACGCTGGCGCGGGCAGCCCGGGATAAGGGGCTCAAGGGCGGCGTCATCCAGGACAAGCTCTTTCTGCCCGGCCTGTTGAAGCTCGCCAAACTCTATGACAGCGGGTTTTTCGGCCGCGTCTTGTCGGTCCGCCTCGATTTCGGCTGGTGGGTGTTCGACGGCGAGCCCTATCCGGCGCAGCGGCCGAGCTGGAACTACCGCAAGGAGATGGGCGGCGGCCTCATCCTCGATATGTTCGCGCATTGGCGCTACATCTTCGATCGCCTGCTCGGGCCGATCCGGGCGGTCTCCTGCCGGCGCGCGACGCTCGTGCCGCGGCGGCGCGACGAGGCGGGCCGCGATTACCCGGTCGATGTCGAGGACACGGCCTTCGCGCTTTTCGATCTCGCGGGCGGCGTGCCGGCGCTCGTCACCTCGTCCTGGGCGAGCCGCGTCAAGCGCGACGACCTGTTGCAGATCCAGGTCGACGGCAGCGCCGGCTCGGCCGTCGCGGGCCTGCATCGCTGCTTCATCCAGCCGCTCGTCGCGACGCCGAAGCCGTTTTTCGACCCCGAAAAGCCGCAGCCGATGGGGTTCGACGCGCAATGGCAGGAGATGCCGGACATCCTGCCGTTCCGCAACAGCTACCGCGCCTGCTGGGAAGGGTTTCTGCGGCATGTCGCGGAAGACGCGCCCTTTCCGGCGCCGCTGATCGAGGGCGCGAAGGGCGTCCAGCTCGCCGAGGCCTGCCACCAGAGCCACGACGAGCGGCGCTGGGTCGAGCTGCCGGGGCTCACCCTCTAAAGGATTTACGTTACATAGCCCCGCATGCGCGCTGTTTGCCGATGGGCCCGATCTACCTCACCAGCGAAAGAACACGCCCCACAATCTACAGTGTCGGCGCTCGCCGAGCTGGAAGTCAATTTGCTTCGCGATTTGCGGCGTCGACGAAACCATGGCTATGGGCTTCCAATTTGGCGATCAATTCCGGCAAGCCGCCATCCTGCATGACCGACTGGAACACCGACCGCTGGGTGACGGCCAAGCTGATTCCGCCGCCGACCACATCGACGATTCTGTAGGCACCGTTCGTCGCGCGCAAATGCCAGCTGATCGGCTCAGGGGCCGACCCCGTCCGGCGGAAGATTGTCGTCACGACGGCCGTGCCGTCGGTCGGGGAGTTCTGCACGGCGATATCATAGGGGGTTTCGGCTGCCTCCTCGATCATCGTCCCGTATGCGGTTACCAGGTAATCGGCGAGCAGCCGCCGGAAGTGCTGTTGCATGGCCGCCGCCGTCTGTCCCAACCGCGCGCCCGTCGTAAATTTCGCCAGCGCGGAAATATCCATTTGCCTCTCGATGAGGGTTCGAAGCTTCGCCCATCGCTCGGCCGGCGCGATGTCCTTGCTGCGAAACAGCGTGAAGGCTTCGTTGAGAAACCCCGCGACGGTGCGGGCTGGTTCCGCCATGCTTTGAGGAGGCTGCATAGCGGTTTGAGTGGGCAAGGTGTCGGGCCGAGCCAGGTGTGAGCCGATCAGCGAGGAAGCCGATACGGCACAGAGAAAGAGAGCCCCTCGCCAAATATTATTCATGGGTGATCCGCCCTCTTCTCCTCGCGGTTGTCGTGAAGCCTTGTGATAAAATGATGTCAACTTCTGCTTCGGCGAACGTGCGAAGTGAATCGCGGTTCCACGCGCCGGCGCCTGTTACAAAAATTTACTTGGGATTTCGACGTTTTGCGAATTTGCGGCCAGTCGGCAACCAATCGAATACTGCCGACCCGCCTGCAGCTGACGGCGAACTGCGATCAGCTTCAACCAGATTTATTCCGCTGCCTTTGCCGGCTCGGCCGGGGCCTCCGGCGCGACCGCTTCGCTGCGGCGGAAGTAGAGGTGGACGGCGGTGCCGACACCCTCCGCGCTCTCGACCCGGGCGAAGCCGCCCATGCGGCGCGCCAACTCGCCGGCGGCGACGATCGCCGGGCTCGTCGAGCGCCGCGGGTGGAAAATCTCCTCGAGCCGCTCCGGCGACAGGCCCGGGCCGCTGTCGCGGACCGTCACGCGCACATAATCGCCGGCGCCGGTTCCCGGCCCGCCCTGCGCTAGCTCGTCCGCCTGCGCCGCATCGAGCGAGAATTGTCGGGTGCCGAGCACCAGCTCGCCGCCCTCCATGCCGGGGACCGCGGCGGCGACGAGCCCGAGAACGGCCGCGCCGACCGCCTCGGCATCGGCATGGCACGGCCAGGGACCGGGGAGCAGCGACAGGCGATAGGAGATGTTCGCCGGCAGCTTGTCGCGGATCTGCGGCCCGAGCGCCGTCAGCGCCGCGTTGAGGTCGGCCGTCGGCGGTTCGGGAACCTCCGGCGTGATGCAGGCGGCAAGCTCGCCGGTGACGACGCGCAAACGGTCGAGCCCGTCGCGCGCGCTCTCGCACAAGCCGACGAGAAGCGGCTGCGTGGCCAATTGCCGGCTCAGTTCGGCGATGGGCCCCGCGATCAGGTCGGTGACCGAACGCAGATCCTCGATGACGACGGCGACGTTGTGCCTGAGGCGCCGATCGGTGAGCCGGCCGCCTCCGCGGTAGAGGACGCCGCCGGCGCGGGCCCGCCAGTCCCGCCCGCGCCCGAGGAAAAGCCCGGCAGCGACCACGGCCGCCACCACGACAAAGACGATCAGCGCCTCGCGCCGTTGCGTGCCGCCGCGGGCCGCCGCGTCCCGGTCATAGAGAAAATCGGCGAGCGCCACCGGCCGGGTAATCGCGCCGTTGTCCGCCAGGCTCTGCTCGATGTGCCGCCAGCGGTCTCGGTTTACATGCCCGAGCGGGATGCCGGGATATTGCGACAACCGTTGCGCGATCTTGCTCTGGTAATACGCGAACCCGGCGGGATCGGGGATCGTCGTCGGCGCCGGCAGCTTCTTCACGATCTCCTGCGCGATCTCGTCCGGGTGATCGAGCGCATAGGCCCAGCCCTTCAGCGCCGCCTCGCGGAATTGCCGCACGGTCGCCGGATGGGCCTCGGCATAACGCGCCACGGTGAACACGCCGTCGCCGTAAAAGGCGGTGCGGTAATCGGCGGGGTCGAAGGATTTGAGCGAGACGCCGCGCTGCTGCGCGCGCCACGGCATGGTCCAGATCGAGCCGATCCCGGCGTCGATCGTGCGGCGGGCGAGGGCGTCGAGCGTCTGGCCGGGTTCGATCGAGCGCGAGCGCAGCTTGTCGGGGTCGAGCCGTTCCGCCTTCAAGGCGCTGCGCAGCTCGATATCGAAGAAACTGCTTGCCGGCAGCCGCCCGATCGTGCCGCTCAGGAGGGCTCCGGGCGAGGAAAA
>DASYYD010000429.1:0-2619 GCA_035934195.1 Allostellaceae bacterium
GTAGCCCCTTGTATCTCTCAATTGCCGGCGCAAACGAGGCCGGTGAAACTATCGGCGGACGGGAGCCCGCGTGCCCCTCGGGTCGGCAAGCCCGCGTGTGAGCTTGGCGCCCCGTCCGCCGGTTCCATTCGGAACCCGCACAGTCGCCTGGGCCGCAAGGCGAGCCCGCATTTGCAAGGACGGGTCATGGAACAACCTCCCGCAGAGCCGCACTTTGTCGGCATCGACGTTTCGAAGGATCGCCTTGATGTGCACATCGTGCCATCGCGGCAATCCTTCGCCGTTGCGCGCAACGGCGAAGGGCTCGACCGGCTCGCCGGCGAGCTGCGCGCCCTGGGGCCGGCGCTGGTCGTCCTTGAAGCGACCGGCGGCTTCGAGGTGACCGTAGCCGCCGCCCTGGCCGGAGCCGGCCTGCCGCTCGCCGTGGTCAATCCCCGCCAGATCCGAGACTTCGCCCGCGCCACCGGCCGCCTCGCCAAGACCGATGCGCTCGATGCCCAGATCATCGCCCTGTTCGCCGAGCGTATCCGGCCGCAACCGCGTCCGGTCGCCGTCGCAGAGGCCCAGTTGCTCGCCGAACTGGTCGCCCGCCGCCGCCAGCTCGTCGAGATGATCGGCATGGAAAGCAATCGCCGCCGCCAAGCCCGCGCGCCAAAGGTGCGGCGCACCTTGGAAGCGACATTGAAGACCCTGGAAGCGCAACTCGGCGAACTCGATCGCGAGATCGACGACGCGGTGCGCGGCTCGCCCGCTTGGCGCGCCGCCGACGATCTACTGACCTCGGTGCCCGGTATCGGCAACATCACCGCCCGCACCCTGATCGCCGAGCTGCCCGAACTCGGCCGCCTCGACCGACGCCGCATCGCCGCCCTCGTCGGCATCGTCCCGATCAACCGCGATTCCGGCCAGATGCGCGGCCACAGGACCATCGCGGGCGGCCGAACCGCGAGCGGGGAGCGGGAGGGAGCCGCGGCGAAGCCGTGGGAGCGTGAGGGGCGGCGGTCGACCAACGAAATCAATCCGCGAAGGGATCGCGCACGAGGACCGTGTCGTCGCGCTCCGGACTCGTCGAGAGCAGAGCTACGGGCGCGCCGATCAGCTCCTCCAGCCGCCGGATGTACTTGATCGCGGTCGCCGGCAGATCGGCCCAGGAGCGCGCACCGCGCGTGCTGGTCCGCCAACCCTCGGCCACTTCGTAGACGGGCTCGATCTCGGCCTGCAGCGAGGCGGCGGCGGGGAAATAGTCGTAGGTCTCGCCGCCCCGGCGGTAGGCGGTGCAGAATTTGACTTCGGCAAAGCCGTCGAGCACGTCGAGCTTGGTCAATGCGATGCCGTCGATGCCACCGAGCTTGATCGCCTGGCGGACGGCGACCGCGTCGAACCAGCCGCAGCGCCGCCGCCGCCCGGTGACGACCCCGAACTCGCGGCCCTTGTCGCCGAGCAGGCGGCCGACCTTGTCCTTCAGCTCGGTCGGGAAAGGGCCGCTGCCGACCCGCGTCGTGTAGGCCTTCGTGATGCCGAGCACATACCCCACCGCCGAGGGCGCGATCCCCGCGCCCGCCGCCGCTTGCCCGGCGAGCGTGTTCGACGAGGTGACGTAGGGATAGGTGCCGTGATCGACATCGAGCATCGCGCCTTGCGCGCCCTCGAAGAGGATGCGGCGGCCCTGGCGCTTCGCTTCGTCGAGCAGGCGCCAGACGGGCTCAGCATAGGGCAGCACCTTCGGCGCCACCTCCTCGAGCGCGGCGAGGAGCTGCCCGCGGTCGACCTCGGGCTTGCCGAGGCCGCGCAACAGCGCGTTGTGGTGCAACAGCAGCTGATCGAGGCGCTCGGCGAGCGAGGGCGGGTCGGCGAGGTCGCACACCCGCAAGGCGCGGCGCCCGACCTTGTCCTCGTAGGCGGGCCCGATGCCGCGCCCGGTGGTGCCGATCTTGCGGGCGCCGTGCCGCTCCTCGCGGGCCCGGTCGAGCGCCCCGTGCGACGGCAGGATCAGCGCCGCGTTGTCGGCGAGCTTCAGATTCTCCGGCGACACCGCGATGCCCTTGCCGCGCATCGCCTCGATCTCAGCGACGAGCGCCCAGGGATCGACAACGACGCCGCTGCCGATGATCGACAATTTGCCCGGCCGCACCACGCCCGAGGGCAAGAGGCTCAGCTTGTATTCGACATTGCCGATGACCAGCGTGTGGCCGGCGTTGTGCCCGCCCTGAAAGCGGACGACGACATCGGCGCGCTCCGACAGCCAGTCGACGATCTTGCCCTTGCCTTCGTCGCCCCATTGCGCGCCGACGACGGCGACGTTGCCCATGGCCCTCTCCCCCTAGCCTGCGACCGCCACCGGCGCGCCCTTTTCGAGCATGTGGCCGCAGCGCAGCCGCCGCGCCTCGGCACGCCAGTCCGGCGCCGAGGCCAATGCCGCGACGGTGACCCAGCCCTCCTCGCGCAACCGGCGTGCTTTGTCGCGAGCGGTGCCGAGCGGCAATAGGAGGCGCCGGTGCGGCGCCTCTTCGGGGATCGTGTCGAGAATCGCGTCGGTATAGAGCGAAAAACCGGTCGCCGGTTCGGGCGCCGTCGGGTCACCCGCCTGGTAGCGGCCGCCGCGGCCGAGCTCGCCGAAGC
>DASYYD010000445.1:0-6728 GCA_035934195.1 Allostellaceae bacterium
GGCGCGGCGCGGCCGCGCAGCGGCGCGACGTCGCGCATCGCCTCGCGCCACACCTCGCGCTCCTTCCCCGGCGCCGACCGATCGGCCATTCCGTCTCTCCGTTCGCCCGCGCCCACGATATGGCGATCCTCGGCCCGATCCGCACACCCCTCACCCGGTCGCGGCGAGGCGCGCGGCGAGCCGGCGCGGCAGCAACAGGAAATAGCGGCCGCGTGCGTTCATCCGACCGGCGCGGATGCCCGCCTTCTCGCCGGTGCCCCAAAAGAGGTCGCCCCGCACCGGCCCCTTGATCGCGCCGCCGGTGTCCTGCGCGACGACGAGCCGGCGCAGCCGCTCTTGCGCGCCGAAGCGCTCGCGCGCGTCGAGCCACAGCGGCACCCCGAGCGGGATCGCCGCCGGGTCGACCGCGAGGCTGCGCCGGGGGCTGAGGACGACGCCTTCGGCGCCCTTCGGCCCCGGCCCTTTGAGGATGCGAAAGAACACATAGGAGGGATCCTCGCGGCGCAATGCCGCGCCGGCCTTCTTGTGCTTCGCCATCCACTCGCGGATCGTCAGCATCGTCAGCTGCTCGCGCGGGATGATGCCGCGATCGAGCAAGAGGCGCCCGACCGGCACATAGGGCTTGCGGTTCTGCCCGCCATAGCCGAGCCGCACGGTCTTGCCGTTGTCGAGGCGCACCCGCCCCGAGCCCTGGATCTGCAGAAAGAAGGCGTCGATCGGGTCGTCGACCCAAAGGAGCGCCAGATGCTGCCCCGCGAGCGCTCCGTCCTCGATCTCGGCGCGGGCATAGCGGGAGGCAAGCGCGGCGTCGGCCGGCATTTTGTAGATCGGCGTCTGATACCGACCGCGACGCTCGAGCGACCCCTTCAGCCCGATCTCGAAATATCCGGTGAAGAGCCCTACCGGCTCGCGGGCGGTCGCGCGATAGCGGTCGAGGGCGAGAACCGGGACGAAGCGGCTCCTGAAAAAATGCCGGGCGGCGGCATCGTCGCCGGGCGGCAGCGCCGCCGCCAGCTCACAAACCCCACGCCAATCGGCGACCCGGCCGAAATCCGCGGCCACCGACCACGGGTCGAGCGGGGCTTCGTCGGGCTTGGTCAAAAATCGGGCACAGGATTTGAGAAACGCCGGAACCGCCGCCGAGACTCGATCGGCGCTCCAGCCCTCGAGCGCCGCGAAGCCGACCGGCAGAAGGGCGAGGCGCGGCGGGCCGATATCGTGGCCGAGGCCGAGGCCGAGCAGAACGAGCCCGAGAAGAAGCGCGGCGCGCCTCCACCCCGGCAAGCCCGGCATGGCGCAGCGCCGAAACGCGGAGGCGGAGCCTCAGCCGCTGCTGGTCGCGACCAGCACCCAATTCGGATCGGGCGAGCGGGTATCCCGCGCGAAGCTCCAGAAGTCGGTCTTTTCCGCCGGCTGCTCGGGATTGCCGTCGACAATGCTGCCGTCGACCGCGCGCGTCACGTTGATCTGCTCGGAGACGAGCTTGACGGTCACCTCGGCGGTGCGTCCGGAGAGGCCGGCCTCGACGATTTCCGCATTCGCGAGGCGCACGATGCGCGTCTCGAGCGTCTCCTTGGCCGCCATCCGCTCGTCGATCGCCGCCGCGAACGGGCCGAAGACGGCGTCGCTCAGGAGCGGCCGCAATGCCGCCTTGTCGCCGCCCGCGAAGGCGCCGACGATCATCTCGAAGGCGGCGCGCGCGCCGGCGAGAAACTGCGCCGGGTCGAAGCCGGGGTCGGCGCGGCGGATCGCTTCGAGCCCGGCGGCGACCGCATCGGCGGGCTCGCCCGGGGCCGGCGGCACTACCGTGACCTTGTTCGGCTCGAGCGTCACCACCTTGTTGTCGGCGGCCGGCTCGGCGCGCTGCATGAAGGGGTCGCGGCGGCGCTCGTTGCCGGTGCGGCGGCCGAGCACGCTGCGCAGGCGCAGCACGAGAAACGCGGCGATCATCGCGAACAGGATGATGTCGGAGTATTGTTGAAATCCTTGCATCGCCTCTGGCGCGCTCCCGTTGTGCCCGATCGGGCGGAAAGGATGCCGTCCTTCGAGTACATGGGGGGTTGCCGCACGGACGGCAAGCGCGCCCCTTCTGCTTTGACATGATCCTGATCCGCCACGGCCAAACCGAATTCAACCGCGTCTTCTCGCTCACCCGGCAGGACCCCGGCATCCGCGACCCGGACCTGACCGCGGCCGGGCGGCGCCAGGCGGCGGCGCTCGCCCAAGCCCTGGCGCGGCTGCCGGGGCCGAAGCTGCGGCGCCTCATCGCCAGCCCCTACCGGCGGGCGCTCGAAACCGCCGAGATCGTCGCCGCTCAGCATCGCCTGCCGATCGCGGTCGAGGCGCTCGTCGCCGAGCGCTGCGTCTTCGCCTGCGACATCGGCAGCCCGCGCGCGGCGCTCGCGCAGCGTTGGCCCGCGCTCGCCCTCGACCACCTGCCCGACCCGTGGTGGCCGCAGGCACAGGAGAGCGAGGCGGCGCTCGGCGAGCGCGCCGAACGCTTCCGCGAGAAGCTCGCAAACGAGAGCTGGCATGAGGTTGCCGTCGTCACGCATTGGGGCTTCATCCGCGCGCTGACCGGGCTCAAGGTCGCGAACGGCACGATCTTGCGCATCGACCCGAGCCGACCGGAGTGCGAGCCCGCGCTCTTGTTCGCGCCGCCCCCAGAGTGAGGCGCCGCGGCGGTCCGGCGTTGCCGCCGCCGGCCGATCCGTGCTAGCTCGCCCGGCGTCAGGGCGCGCCAGCGCCGCGAGGAGGTTCGATGGCGGAAGACAAGCGAGGCAACGGCCAACCGGCGGCGGCCAATCCCGCCGCCGAGGGCTCGCAGCAGCTGATCGTCAACGCGCAATACGTCAAGGATTTGTCGTTCGAGAACCCGCGGGCGCCGCAGAGCCTGATGCAGCCGGGCGGCCCGCCCGAGGTCGAAATCGCCGTCGACGTGAAGGCGCGCAATTTGGGCCCCGAGACCTTCGAGGTTCTGCTGACGATCAACGCCTCGGCGAAGGCGAAGGGCGAGCCGGTATTCATCGTTGAACTGGCTTATGGCGCGGTCGTGAGCGTCAAGGGCGTCGGCGAGGCGAGCCTCGCCGGCCTCGTCCTCGTCGAGACGCCGCGCGTCCTCTTCCCGTTCGCCCGCGCCATCATCGCCGACGCGACGCGCGACGGCGGCTTTCCGCCGCTCTTGATCAATCCGATCGATTTCGCCGAGCTGATGCGCCGCAACCAGGCGGCGACGGCGGCGGGCGGCGGCCCGGTGGTGTGACGCTCAGCCGGCGAGCCAGAGCGGCTCGGCGAGCGCCTCGAGCATGGCGCGATGCGCCGCCAGCTCCGCGGCCGAGGCGGCGTGCGGGCGCGGCGGGCGGGCGACCCGCGCGGCGGCGGCGACGGCGACGCCGAGAGTCGGGGCGAAATCGAGACCGGGCTGCTTGCCGCCGAGGAGCTCGAGATAAACGGCGGCGAGGAGCGCGCCGTCGATCTCGGCGCCGTGCTGCACGCGTCCCGAAAGATCGATCTCGAAGCGCCGGCAGAGCGCGTCGAGGCTCGCCGGCGCGCCCGGGAACCGCGTCCGCGCGAGCGCCAGCGTATCGACGTGGCCGGCCCCGACCGGGCCGCGCCCGAGGCGCAACAGCTCGGCGTTCAAAAAAGCCAGGTCGAATTCGGCGTTGTGGATGACGAGCGGGTCGCCGCCGATGAAGTCGAGCAGCTCGTCGGCGACCTCGGCGAAGGCGGGGTGGGCGGCGAGAAACTCCGCGGTGAGGCCGTGGATCGCGCGCGCCTCCTCGGGAACGTCGCGCCCGGGGTCGATATAGCGGTGAAAGACCCGGCCCGTCGGGATGTGCCCCAACAGCTCATGGCAGGCGATCTCGACGATGCGGTGCCCTTCAGCGGGGTCGAGGCCGGTCGTTTCGGTATCGAGCACCACTTCGCGCATGGCCGTCCCCGCCCTTCGCCAACAGAAGCCGCAAAATCGCCCGCAGCCGGCGCCAGGTCAACGCCCGGCTCAAACCGCTTTGCACGACAAAGTCGGCGCGCCGGCGCTTCTCGCGATCCGGCATCTGCTGCCGCAGAATCGCCGCGAAGCGGCCCTCGGTCATGCCTTCGCGCCGCATGACGCGCTGGCGTTGCAGCAGGGGCGAAGCCGACATCACCAGCACATAGTCGCAGCGCGACTCGCCGCCCACCTCGAAGAGAAGCGGGATGTCGAGGACGACGATCCGCGCCCGCCGCGCGCGCGCGGCCTTGATGAACCGGCGCTCCTCGGCCTCGACCTTCGGATGCAGGATGCGCTCGAGCCGGGCGAGCGCCTCCCTGTCGCCGAACACCCGACGGCCGAGAGCTGCGCGATCGATGCCGCCCGACGGCGCGATCACGCCGGGGAAGGCGGCGGCAACCTCGGCGGCGGCCGCGCCACCCGCCGCGAGCAGGCGATGGACGGCGTGGTCGGCGTCGAAGAGCGGGACTCCCATGCGCCGCAGCCTCCCGGCGGCGGTGCTCTTGCCCATGCCGATCGAGCCGGTGAGGCCAAGGACGATCACCGCCCCGCCCCGAGCGTCGCCAGCACCGCGGCGCGCTGCGCGGCCGAGACCGCGACAGGCGTCCCGAACCAGGCCTCGAAGCCGGGCCGGCCCTGATGCAAGAGCATGCCGAGCCCGTCGACGATCGCATGGCCGCGGCGCCGCGCTGCAGCGAGGAGCGCGGTTTCGAGCGGCACATAGACGAGATCGGCGACGGGTGCGGCCGGCGGCAAGCCGGCGATGTCCAATGCGAGCGGCGGCGAGCCTGTCATGCCGAGGCTCGTCGCGTTGACGAGGAGGCCGGCGTCGGCGAGGACGCGCGCCCCCTCGCTCCACGGATGGATGGTGATCGTCGTGGCGGGCGAACAGAGGTCGCGGGCGAGCGCCTCGGCGCGCTCGACGGTGCGGTTGACGATCCGGACCGCCTCGACCCGCATATCGGCGAGCGCCGCCACCACCGCACGCGCCGCCCCGCCGGCGCCGAGGACGACCGCGGGCCCGGAGCGCGGCTCGAACCCCGGCGCCCGGTCGCGCAAATTTTCGGCAAAGCCGTAGGCGTCGGTATTGCGGCCTTCCAGGCTGCCGTCGGCCGCCGCGACGACCGTGTTGACGGCGCCGATGCGGCGCGCCAGCGGCTCGACCCGATCCATCAGCGCGAGCGCCTTTTCCTTGTGCGGGATCGTCAGGTTGCAGCCGCGAAAGCCGAGGAGCGGCAGCGCGCGCAGCGCCGCCGCGAGATGTTCCGGGCGCACCGGCAGCGGCACATAAGCGCCGTCGACCCCCGTTTCGGCGAGCCAGAAGCCGTGCAGTGCCGGCGAGCGCGAATAGGTGACCGGCCAGCCCATGATCCCGGCCAACAGCGTCTTGCCCGTGATCGGCATCGCCTCTCCGTCAGAGGATCGCGTGGCGTTCTCGCAGATACCCGAGCAGCTCGAGCAGCGGCAATCCGAGGATCGCGAAATGGTCCCCCTCGATCCGCGCGAAGAGTTGCACGCCGCGGGCTTCGAGCCGATAGGCCCCGACGCAGTCGAGGACGGCGCTGCCCTCCGCCGCGAGATAAGCGTCGAGGAACGCATCGTCGAAGGCGCGCATCGTCAGGCACGGCCGGCTCACATGCGACCACGATACATCGCCCCGTTGCGCGACGCAGACCGCGGTCACCAGTTCGTGCGTCTCGCCGGCGAGCCTCCTGAGCTGCGCACGGGCGGCGGCGAGGTCGGCGGGCTTGTCGAGCCAATCGCCGCCGCAGACGAGCAGCTGGTCGGCGCCGATGACGAGCGCCTGACGCCGCAGCGACACGCTGCGCGCCTTCTCCGCCGCTAGGGCGAGGGCGCAATCGGCGGCCGAGGCATGCGCCGCCGCGAGCCCGCGCTTCATCGCCGCCTCGTCGAGACCGGCCGGCTCGACCGCGAATTCGAGCCCCGCGGCGGCTAGGAGTCGGGCGCGGGCCGGGCTCGCCGAGGCGAGGACCAGCTGCTCACGCCTCGAGGCCATGGCGGTGCGCCAGGAGCTTCAGGATCGCCGCCGCCGTTTCCTCGATCGAGCGGCGCGTCACGTCGATGACCGGCCAGTGCCGATCGGCAAAGATGCGGCGGCCTTCGCGCACCTCGGCGCGGACCGCCTCGAGGTCGGTATAGTCGGTCGTCTCCTCGTGGCGCAGCATGCTGAGCCGATGCCGGCGCAGCTGGATCAGCCGTTCGGGGTCGTTGGTGAGGCCGACGATCAGCGGATGCGTCGCCTCGACGAGCTCCGGGGGCAGCGGCATGCCGGGGACGAGCGGCACGTTCGCCGCCTTGATGCCGCGGTTCGCGAGATAGAGGCAGGTCGGCGTCTTCGAGGTGCGCGACACGCCGACGAGCACGACGTCGGCGTCGTTGAGGCCCCAGCTCGACTGGCCGTCGTCATGGTTGAGGGCGAAGGTCATCGCGTCGATGCGGGCGAAATATTCGCTGTCGAGGAGATGCTGCTTGCCGGGGAGCCCGCGGCTTTCGCGGCCGAGAAAGGAGGCGAGCGCGCCGATCACCGGGTCGAGCACCGGGATCGCCGGCACCTGCAGCCGCCGGCAACCCTGCTGCAGCGTGGTGCGCAAGGTGTCGCTGACGAGAGTGAACAGCACGACCCCCGGATTGGCCTCGACCCCGGCAATCACCCGCTCGATCTGCGCACGCGTGCGCACCATGCTCCACGCGTGCTCGATCGGCTGCGCCTCGTCGA
>DASYYD010000018.1:0-12915 GCA_035934195.1 Allostellaceae bacterium
CCTGCGCCGCGAAGCTGTCGAGCAGCGCAATCTCTTTCTCCGAGAACGGCCGGACCTCGGGCCGCGCGGCGGAGATGTGGCCCAGCAACGTGCCATCCTTGCGCAGCGGTACCGCCAGAAAGGTGCGATTGCCCGCCTCGATGCTGGCCTTTACAACCGGGTCGTCCAGCTCCGAGACCTCTGCCAAGACATCGGGGATATGCACGTAGCGCCCACCGCGCACCATTCCTTGATGGAAGGCGGTGCCGCGAATAGGGCGGCGTATCATCTCGACCATATTCTCGGGATAGCCGCGGGTCGCTACCGCGCGAAAGCGCTCGCCGTCGTAGGTCCACAGCCCGCCGAGAATAGCGCCGCACAGGCTGTGCGCCTTTTCAAGGATCGCGTCGAACACCGGCGCGAGGTCGCCGGGCGAGGAGTTGATGACGCCCAATACCTCGGCCGTCGCGGTCTGCTGCTCCAGGGCCTCGCGGGTCTCGGTAATGAGGCGCGCGTTCTCCATCGCGATGACCGCCTGCGCCGCGAAATTCTGCAACAAGGCGATCTGCTTGTCGGTGAACGGCCGCACTTCCTGGCGGACGGCGACAATCAGACCCAGAACTGCGTCGTCCCTGCGCAGCGGCACGGTCAGCAGGGTGCGAACGCCGAGCGCCGCTCCGGCCTGCGCTATCGGATGGTCGAGGTCTTGCAGATCTGGAGCCTGAAAAAAGCGCGCACCATCGAGCAGCGGACGGGAAACCGGACTATCGACGCCCCGATAGCCTTGACGCAACTTTTCTGCGAGCGGTCCTGGAAGGTTATGGGTGGCGACGGCGCGGAAATTCTCACCGTCGTGGACCAGCAAGCCGCCCATGGTGGCACCGCAGAGGCTGTGCGCCTTATCCAGGATCGCGTCGAAGACGGGTGTGAGATCACCCGGCGAGGAATTGATGACCTGCAAGACCTCGGCGGTGGCGGTCTGCTGCTCGAGCGCTTCGCGCGTCTCGGTGATCAGCCGCGCGTTCTCCATCGCGATGACGGCCTGCGCCGCGAAATTCTGCAACAGCGCGATCTGCTTATCGGAAAACGGGCGGACTTCCTTGCGGAAGATGCCGATGACGCCGACGAGCGCGCCTTCTTTCCGCAATGCGACGTTCAGCAGGCTGCGGTACCCGCCTCCGACGACCAATTGTTTGAATATTCCGTCTTCGAGGTAATTGTCGGTCGCCAGCACATCCTCGACAAAGACGACCTGATCGCCGCGCAGGATCGGAGCCAATACGTTATGCTTCCCCGACGGAGCAAACGGGGGGCGTCGCCGTTGCTGTTCAGCCAGTTGTCCGTCGCCGTGCACCGCCGCGGCTATATGGAACAGCTTACCGTCGTAGCTCAGTAGGTTGCCGAATGCGCCATCGCACAGCCGCAGCGCCTTCCCGAGCATCGCGTCGAATACCGGGGCGAGGTCGCCGGGCGAGGAGTTGATGACCTGGAGGACTTCGGCGGTCGCGGTTTGTTGTTCGAGCGCCTCGCGCGTCTCGGTGATGAGGCGCGCGTTCTCCATCGCGATCACCGCCTGCGCCGCGAAGTTCTGCAACAGCGCGATCTGCTTGTCGCTGAACGGGCGGACTTCCTGGCGGTAGAGGTGGATCGTCCCCACGAGCGTATCGTCCTTGCGCAACGGCACCGAGATCGTCGTGCGGCAGCCAGCGCGGTCGATCAGCTCGCGGAACCAAGGGTTGGTCCGGTATGGCTCCTCTTTAGTGGGATCGAGCATGTGGACGAAGGCCTCGCCCAGTCGCAGGCGATCGACTGAGCTGCCCGGTGGCGAGCGCGTCGGACCCTGCTGCCGCAGCCACTCGCCGAACTGCGGATTGCCGCGTACGGCGACGGGATGAACCAGCTCGCCGTCGAAAGTGAAAAGGTGGGCTTGGCGCGCTTCGCACAAGCGCATCGCCTTGTCCAACATCGCCTCGAACACCGGCGCGAGGTCGCCGGGCGAGGAATTGATGACCTGCAAGACCTCGGCGGTCGCGGTCTGCTGGTCGAGCGCTTCGCGCGTCTCGATGATCAGGCGCGCGTTTTCCATCGCGATGACGGCCTGCGCCGCGAAATTCTGTAGCAAGGCGATCTGCTTGTCGGAAAAGGGCCGAACCTCCTGGCGGTACACAACAAGGACACCTGCCAGACCGCCTTCCTTCTCTAATGCCACCCCGAGCCAGCTTCGGACATTGCCAACATCGAGGCGCTTCCGGAGAGCCGCGTCGGTGCGATAAACGGCGGCCTCGCGCACATCGGCAATGTTCACTACGCGCTCGCCGCCTCTGAAGGCCTCGAACATCGCGCTGTCTTTACCGCTGTCGCGACGCGCCAGTTCGACAAAGCTCGCATCGCCGGTCATAGCGGCGAGAGGGAAATGCCCGCCATCAAAAGTGCGAAGGCCGCCATAGACGGCATCACAGAGCCTTGCCGCCTTGTCGACCATCGCCTGGAACACCGGTTGGAGTTCGCCGGGGGAGGAATTGATGACCCCCAATACCTCGGCGGTCGCGGTCTGCTGCTCGAGCGCCTCGCGCGTCTCGGTGATCAGCCGCGCGTTCTCCATCGCGATGACCGCCTGCGCCGCGAAATTCTGCAACAGCGCGATCTGCTTGTCGGAGAATGGGCGGACTTCCTGGCGATACAAGACGAATGAGCCCAGCAAGGCATCATCTTTACGGAGCGCGACCCAAACCGCGGTTCGCGCCCCTCCTAGATCTGCAAGCGCTCGGCGCGACGGAGCGCCCGACCGGTAAAACTCGGTATCCCTGATGTCGGCGGTATGGACCAGCCGCTCGCCGCCGACCAGCGCGCTGTACGACCCGCCCGGTGCCACCTTGACGCGGGTTGTCTGCTCGATCAACGCGGGTGGCAGATTGCGAGCGGCCGCCATATTGAAACACTCGCCGTCATAGGTCATCAGACTGCCGAGGGCCGCCTCGCACAGCCGCATCGCCTTTTCGAGCATCGCGTCGAACACAGGGGCCAGGTCGCCGGGCGAGGAGTTGATGACCTGCAATACCTCGGCGGTCGCGGTCTGCTGCTCCAAGGCCTCGCGCGTCTCGGTAATGAGCCGCGCGTTTTCCATCGCGATGACCGCCTGCGCCGCGAAGTTCTGCAACAGCGCGATCTGCTTTTCGGTGAATGGTCGGATTTCCCGGCGGAAAATCGCAAAAACGCCGAGGACACCATCGTCCTTTAGCAATGGCGCCATCAGCAGTGCGCGGACGCCGGCAAGATCGGCCGCCGTCACAGCCAACTCCTGGCCGTCGCGATACCCCGCTTCTGCTCTGACATCGGCGGTGTGAAGAAAGGACCGTTCAATCACCGCGCGGCCGAAGAACGTATCCGATCCAATACCAGGCGGGTGCCGTGTCAGAAAACCAGTCAATTGTTCCGGTACATCGCGCTCGGCGACCATGCGCGCGCTCTCGCCATCGATGGCGAACATGATGCCGAACTCGGCCTCGCACAGGCGGATCGCCTTTTCGAGCATCGCGTCGAACACAGGGGCCAGGTCGCCGGGCGAGGAGTTGATGACCTGCAATACCTCGGCGGTCGCGGTCTGCTGCTCCAAGGCCTCGCGCGTCTCGGTGATCAGCCGCGCGCTCTCCATCGCGATGACCGCCTGCGCCGCGAAATTCTGCAACAGCGCGATCTGCTTGTCGGTGAACGGCCGCACCTCTTGGCGACTCGCAACGATATAACCGAGAAAGGCGTTGTCTCCGCGCAGCGGGATAAACAGGCAGGTGCGGAACCCGCCTTCCGCCGCAGCCTGCGCTACCGGATGATCGACCTCGGCAATATCGGGGATGTGGACGAACGGAGCACCGTCGGCCAGGTGCCGGGTGACCGGGTGCTCGGAAATGCGGAAACGCTGCTGCGACCGTTCGATAAAAGCTTGCGGATAGTTGTGGAAGGCGACGCTCCGAAAATCTTCGCCATCCTTGACGGCCAAATTGCCGTACGTGGCGCCGCAAAGCGTGTGAGCCTTCTCGAGGATTGCATCGAACACCGGGGCGAGGTCGCCGGGCGAGCTATTGATGACGCCCAAGACCTCAGCCGTTGCGGTCTGCTGTTCCAAGGCCTCGCGCGTCTCGGTGATGAGGCGCGCGTTCTCCATCGCGATGACCGCCTGCGCCGCGAAATTCTGCAACAGCGCGATCTGCTTGTCGGTGAACGGCCGCACCTCTTGGCGGTAGGCAGTGATATAGCCAAGCAGCGCGCTATCCCGCCGCAGCGGTATGTATAATATCGTGCGGGCGCCCTCCAGCTCCGCGACGGCGCGAGCAACAGGAAATTCGAGGGCTCTGATGTCGGGGATCTGGACGAGACGTTCCCCCCGCACCAGCCGATCAGGGGGCGAGCCTGGAGGATTGTGCTCTGTCCCCTGCAGGATTGTCGCGTACCGCTTCGAGAGGCCTCGGGTGGATACCGCCTGGAAACGCTCGCCGTCGAAGGTCACCAGGGAGCCTTTCGCGGCGCCGCAAAGGGTGTGCGCCTTCTCCAATATCGCATCGAACACCGGGGCGAGGTCGCCGGGCGAGCTATTGATGACCCCCAACACCTCGGCGGTCGCGGTCTGCTGCTCCAAAGCCTCGCGCGTCTCGGCGATCAGCCGCGCGTTCTCCATCGCGATGACCGCCTGCGCCGCGAAATTCTCGAGCAGCGCAATCTGCTTGTCGGTGAAGGGGCGGACCTCCTGGCGGTAGATCGACAAAATGCCGAGCAAGAATCCGTCTTTGCGCAAAGCTGCCGATAGAAGGGTGCGGGCGCCACCGAGGTCGAGGAGCGCACGACCTTGGTCGGTGCCCCTGGTCGTATCATCGGCTTCGAGGTCGAGGATCTGGACGACGTCCTCGCCGTGGAGATGCCGTCCAACGTTGCTCTGCGGCGGGAATGTCATTGACGGGTTGCGCCGCCGATGCTCGGCGAAGGCATCGGGTACGCCCCGCACTGCGGCGTGATGAAACCGTTGGCCGTCGTAGGTGAGCATGATGCCGAAGGCGGCGCCGCAAAGCGCCAGTGCCTTTTCGAGCATCGCCTCGAACACCGGCGCGAGGTCGCCCGGCGAGGAATTGATGACGCCCAATACCTCGGCCGTCGCGGTCTGCTGTTCCAGGGCTTCGGAGAGTTCGGCGGTGCGCGCCTCGACCTTCTGTTCGAGCTCGGCGTAGGATTTCTGCAACTGGCCGGCCATCTGGTTGAACTCGCCGGCGAGCGCCTCCAGTTCGTCGCCGGTCTTCACCTCGATGCGGCGGTCGAGTTCGCCCTGGCCGAGGCGCGCCGCGCCGTCGGCGATGGCGCGGATCGGCACCACCATGCGGCGGGCGAGCAGGAGCGCCGCGAGGCTCGCAAGCAGCAGCCCCAGGAGGAGGAGCGCCAGATCGCGTTCGGCCGCGGCATAGAGCGGCGCCAGCGCCTCGCGCATCGGCAATTCGACGAAGACGAACCAGCCGAGCCGCGCGATCGGCGCGTGCGCGGTCAGCACCCGATTGCCGGCGATATTGTCGGCGGCGGTGGCGCGCTGCGGCCCGCCGGCGAGGGCGGCGGCGACCTGCGGCAGGCGCGACATGTCGGTCTCGCGCAGGACGAGGCTGATGTCGGGGTCGGCGATGAGCCGCCCCTTGCCGTCGACGACGTAAGCCTCGCCGCGCTCGCCGATCTTGAGCCGCGTCACGACGTCCCAGATCAGCTTCAGATTGACTTCGGCGACGGTGACGCCGGCATGCGGGCCGAGGCTCGCCACCGCGACCGTCATGTAGGGCTCGGACTGCTTGCGGAAATAAACCGGGCCGTACCAGACACGGTGCGCGCGCGCCTCGACGAAGGCCGGGCTCTTCGAATAATCGCGGCCGCTGCCGACGACATCCATCGAGAGCCGCGAGACCTCGAGCTGCTCTTTCCCCGCGCCGTCGAGCTGCTGCACCGAGGTGATCGCCGGCACCTGGCGGAGCAGCCGCACGAAATCGAAGCGGCGCTCGTCCAAGGGGCTCGCCGCCCATTGCGCGATCGTCGTCCAGCCGATCTGGCGCTCGATGCCGTCGATGAAGCCGCGGATGCGGCGCGCCGCCGAATCCGCCTTTTCCTGCAGGATGCGCCCCGTCGCGGCCCGCTCCTCCTGCCAGCTGAACCAGAAATTGACCGCCGCGTCGGCGAAGAGGACGACGCCGACGAGGCCGACCAGCACCACCACGTATTTGCGGAAGAGCCGGCCCTTCGGGCGCGCGGCATCGCCCGCCGCGGCGCGATCCGCCGCCGGCAGGCCGAAGGATGGTGGGCGCTCCGCCGCTTCGCTCATCGGGTCTCCGCGGCTGCCATCATAGCCGATTTCCGGGCGACCCGGTACCGCGGGGCCGGCGCCGCCTCATTCGATGACCTCGTCGGCGCGGGCGAGGATGTCGCGCGGGATTTCGAGGCCGATCGCCTTCGCGGTCTTCAGGTTGACGACGAGGCGGAAGCGCGTCGGCTGTTCGAGCGGCAGAGCGGCGGGGCTCGTGCCCTGCAGGATGCGCTCGACGAGGCTCGCGGCGCGCCCGACCAGTTCGGCGCCGTCGGGTCCGTAAGACAAGAGGCCGCCGTCGCGCGCAAAGGCGGCGGTCTCATAGATCGCCGGCAGGCGATGCGCATTCGCGAAGTCGTATACCCGCCCGCGGTTGAGGGTCGTCGTCATGCCGGCGACCACCAACAGCCCGTCCGGCAGGGCGCGCTCCGTGGCGGCGAAGGCGCGGTCGAAATCCCGAGGCTCGCGCATGCCGAAGGACCGCACCGCGACGCCGAGCTTCCTCGCGGCCGCCGCCGAGGCGTCGTAGCGCAATTCCATGCCGAGGTCGTCGGCGGTCCACAGCATCGCGACGCGCCGCAAGCCCGGCGCCACGTCCTTCAGAATTTCGAGACGCTTCGGGGCGAGTTCGGTGGCGACATCGGAAATCCCGGTGAGGTTGCCGCCCGGCCGGCCGAGGCTGCGCACGAGACCGGTCTCGACCGGATCGCCGGTATTGACGGCGACGATCGGGATGCCCGGCGCGCCCTGCTTCTCCGCCGCCGCGGGATAGCCGGCGGCGACGATGACATCGACCTTGCTCGCGGCCAGTTCTGACACCAGCGCCGGCAGGCGTTCGAGACGCGTCTCTGCCCCGCGTTTTTCGAGTGCGAGACTGCCGCGCCGGGGAAAGCCGTCGCGAGCGAGCCGGCCCAGGATGCCGTCGGCGAGCCGGCCCGGCCCCGAGTTCGCGGCGAAGCTCGTCGCGCTCAAAAAGCCGAGGCGGTAGATCTTGCCGTTCTGCGCACGCGCCGGCACGACGAGGCAGGATGCGGCGGCGAGCCCGGCGATGAATGCGCGCCGCCTCATTCGACGACCTCGCCGGCCTGCGCCAGCAGGATCGGCGGCAGGGCCAGTGCCAATGCTTTCGCGGTCTTCAGATTGACCGCGAGGACGAATTTGGTCGGCTGCTCGACCGGCAGGTCGGCGGGCTTCGCGCCTTTCAGGATCTTGTCGACATAGTAGGCCGAGCGGCGCCACATCGCGGCGAAATCGGGGCCATAGGACGAGAGGCAGCCGTCACGCACGTAGGACACCGCCTCGCACATCGACGGCAACCGGTATTGCAGCGCCAGGGCGCCGAGGCGCGGGCGCACCCGCGAGTTGTTGTAGAACGCCGACGGCATGACGAGTAGCGCCTGCGCCCTGCCCTGCGCCGCCGCCGCGAAGCCCTGCGCGATGTCGCCCGAGGCCACCGTCAGCACTTGCAATTCGAGACCGAGCGGGCGGGCTGCGGCAACGGTCTCCGACAGGCCCGAGCGCCCCGTCGTCGGCTCGAAGAAAGCCGCGACGCGGGTGGCGGTGGGCACCGCCTCCTTCAGCAATTCGAGCCGCTTGCCGCTGAGTTCGGTGTTGAGCATCGACAACCCGGTCATGTTGCCGCCCGGATGCGCGAGGGTTTTGACGAACCCTTCAGTCACCGGGTCGCCGACGATCGCCATCACGATCGGTATCGTCGATGTCGCCTTGCGCAGCGCTTCGATCGCCTGCGGGCCGGCGGTGACAAGGACTGTCGGGCGGAAGGCGACCAGCTCGCGGGCGAGATCCGGCAGGCGCGCCAGATGGCCTTCCGCTTGGCGTACCAGGATCGTGGCGGTCTTGCCGTCGATCAAGCCGAAATCGCGCAAGCCGAGGATCGCCGGATGATCCGGCCCGCCGAACTGGCGCCGATCGTTCGGCAGCAGAATGCCGATCCGCGGCTGCCGGCCCGGCTGTGCCCGCCCGGCCGCGGATCCGAGAAGAGCCGCAGCGCCGGCCAGAGCGATCAGTTCGCGCCACCTCATTCGATGACCTCGTCGGCGCGGGCGAGGATGTCGCGCGGGATTTCGAGGCCGATCGCCTTCGCGGTCTTCAGGTTGACCGCGAAGACGAAGCGGGTCGGCTCCTCGAACGGCAGATCGGCCGGGTTCGCGCCCTTCAGGATGCGGTCGGCGAGACCGGCGACGCGATCGTAGGTTTCGGCGTCATCCGGGCCGTACGACATCAGGCCGCCGTCGCGCACCAGAAAATCGAATTCGTAGATGGCCGGCAGCCGGTGCGCCGCGGCGAACTCGAAGACGCGGCGATGGTTGAGGATGGTCAGCGCGTCGGTCACCATCAGGATCGCGTCCGGCGGATCCTTCGTCATCGCCGCGAAGGCCGAGCCGAAATCGTCCGGCTCGCGCACCCCCAACGGCTGCACCTCGATATGCAGCCGCAGCGCCGCCGCCCTGGCCGCCTTGTAGCGGAAGGTCATGCCAAGATTGTCGGCGTTCCACAGCATCGCGACCTTGCGCACATGCGGCACCGCTTCGGTCAGCAGCTGCAGCCGCTTGGCCGCCAGTTCGCTGGCGATGTCGGAGATCCCGGTGACGTGGCCGCCGGGGCGCGAGAGGCTCTCGACCAGCCGGGTCGCGACCGGATCGCCGGTGTTCATCGCGACCACCGCAAGCCGCGTGTGCTCCTTCGCCGCGACCGCCGCCGGATACCCCAGCGAGACGATCAGCCGGACGCCGCTCGCCGTCAGCTCGCCGACGAGCCCGGGCAGGCGCTTCTCGTCGCCGGCGGCGGCCCGCCCCACGAATACGACATCGCGGCCCACCATGTAGCCGTGCGCTTTGAAGGCGGCGCCGAGCCCGAGGACGATCGGGCTCTTGCCGCCGAAAGGCGGCCCCGACCCGAGCAGGCCGACGCGGCGGACGGATTGCGCCGGCTGCGTCCCCTGCGCCAGCACGCCGGCGGGGGGCGCGGCGGCGAGGCCGCCGAGAAGAGCGATGAACTGGCGGCGCTTCATTGGATCACCTCGTCGGCTTGGGCCAGGAGGATCGGCGGCACGGTCAGGCCGAGCGCCTTGTCGTGGTGAAGGCGTTGAACGCGACGATGTGGCCGCCGTCGGGCTCGCGCGCGAAGCCCTCGATCGCGCCGCCGATCTCGGCGTCGCTGTCGACGGCGGCGGCGGCAAGCGTGAAGCCGGCGGCAGCCGCGTCCGCGACGATGCGGGATAACGTGGCGCGGCCGTTTTCGACCCCGAGACGGCGGTTCCACAGATACAATCCCCGTTTGACGCCGGGCGCGGCCTCGCGAAGCAATTGCAGGCGCTTGCCGACGAGTTGCTGCTCGGGGCTCGAAAATCCGGTCAGATTGCCAACGGGCCTGGCAAAGCGCCGCACCCAGGCTTGCACCGCATCGTCGGAGGTCACGACGAAAACGATCGGGATCGTCCGCGTCGCGTCGCGGGCGCTCGGTATCGTCGCGCCCTTGGCGAGGATCGCGTCCGGCGCAAGAGCAACGATTTCGCGCGAGTTGGCCGCGATGCGGGCGGGGTCGGCGGCGCCCCAGCGGACGAGCACTTCGAGGTTCCGCCCCTCGACCCATCCGCGCTTCGCCAGCCCCTCGACGAAGGCCGCGACGCTCGACAATTCGTGCGGGTCGCGCTCGGCGGTGCTCATCAGGATGGCCACACGCTTTCGCGCAGGCGCGGCTGCCGCCGCCGCCCTGCGCGGCCTCGCGGCCGCCGCGGCGCCGGCCGCCCAGAGAATCACATCGCGCCGCCTCATCCGCCGCCGATGGAAGCGCTTTTCGCCTCGGGCCCTTCCCGGTGCGGCGGCGGCATCGGCGGGGGCGCGGGCGGCTGCGCCACCTCGTTATCGATGATCTCGTCGGCGCGGGCGAGGACCGCCGGCGGGATCGTCAGCCCGAGCGAGCGCGCGGCGGCGCGGTTGACGGCGAGATGATACGTCACCGGCGCCGCGATCGGCAGATCGGCCGGGTGGGCGCCCCCCAGGATCTTGTCGACATAGAGGGCGGCATGCCGGAACAGATCGACCGGGTCCGGGCCGTACGACATCAGCCCGCCCAATTCGACAAAGCCGCGCGCCGGGTAGACCGCCGGCAGCCGGTTGTCGGCGGCGAGCCGGACCACCTCGGCGCGCTCGCCGGCGGCCTCGCGGTCGAAGGCGACCCACAGCCCGTCGCAGCCTTCGTTGCGCGCCAGCTCGAAGGCGCGATCGACCGCCCCCGGCGTCGTCGTCTGCAGCTCCAACAGCTGCAGCCCGAGCCGCTCGCACCGCGTCTGGATGCTCAGCCATCGCTGATCGGCGCCGCCCAGCTCGAAATTCGCGATCGCCGCGAGATGCCGCATCGCCGGCGCGGCCGCGCGCAGGAGCTGCAATTGCCGGCCGGCGAGATCGAAGGTCGAGGGCGACAAACCCGTGACGTTGCCGCCCGGGCGGGCGAGGCTGTCGGCGAGGCCGAGGGCGACGGCGTCGGGGACGCCGGCGAGAACGATCGGGATCGTGCGCGTCACCTTGGCGGCGGCGACCGCGGCCGGCGCGGCGTCGGTCACGAGGGCGTCGATCGTCGACCAGTTGAGCCCGTCGACCATCTCGGGCAGGCGCCCGGCATCGCCCTCGCCCCAGCGGTCGAGGATCACGACATTGCGGCCGTCGACCCAGCCGAGCGCCCCGAGACTGCCGCGAAAGGCGGCGAGAAGGCGCGCCTCCGCCTGCCGCGATCCCGCCCTGACAAAGCCGATGCGCGGCGTCCTGCCCCGGGCGCGGGCCGGCTTCCATCCCGCCGCCCCGGCGACGGCCGCGAACAGCAGGAGATCGCGTCGCCCAAGGGCGCCGTTCGCGGCCCGCGCGCCGGGCCCACCGGCTCGCACGGTCATGTGCTGCCCTCCCTGTCGCGGGCCGATGGACGCCGCAGCGGCGCCCTCGTTCTCCGCAACGATAACACACTTGGCGCATCGGAGCGCGCCCTTGCGGCGGCTCCGCATATTCACTTTACCGAGACGCCGTGCGGCCTCGTGTGACCCCGCTCACAAAGGCGGATCGCTGCACCGGCCCCGCAAAAGCGAGGCGGCTCAGAGCTTTCTGGTGGCCGGCCCCTTCAATTCGACGGTATTGCCGTCGGGGTCCTCGATGTAGAGCGAGGAGCCGTAGCCTTCGGCGCCGTAGCGCTCGTGCACATCGCCGACCGCCACCCCGTGCCGCTTCAGATGCGCGGCGAGCGCCGCGCCGTCGAAATTCCGGATGCGCAGCGCGAAATGGTCCATGTTGCGGCCTGCCGGCCTGCCTTCCTCGGCCGGCACCAGGTCAATGAGCGAGTCGCCGGCGCGCAGCTGCACGAGCTTCGGCTTTTCCAGCGTACGCTCGACATGGAGGCCGAGGACGCCCTCGTAGAAGGCGATGGCGCGGCCGAGGTCGGCGACGCGCAATACGACGTGGTCGAGCCCCAAAACGGCAAGCGCGGTGTCGGTCTCGATGGTGTCCGGCATCGTCAGCTCCTTCTCCGCGAAACGGACGCTTGGCGATCATGCGGCATTGACGCTAGGAAAGAAAGTGCGGCCGGGAGTAGAGTTTCTCCGACGGGCTTGCCCATCAGACAAGCAGGGAAGAAACGATGCAATACCGCAGGATCTCGGCCGATTGCCATCTCGACATGCCGTGGATGCCGCCCGACCTGTTCACCTCGCAGGCGCGCGCCGAGCTGAAGGCGCGCATGCCCTATGTCGAGGACGGGCCGCAAGGGCCGCAATGGGTCGCCAAGAACGGCGCCAATTTCGGCCTCAAGAACGGCGTCGGGCCGGGCGGCGCGCCCTTTGTGCCGGGGCAGAACTACCGCGTCGACAAGATGGCCGAGACCGGCATGTACGAGGACGGCAAGCGCGACATCCGGCGCTGCTCCGACCCGCACCTGCGGATCAAGGACATGAACCGCGACGGCGTCGACGCCGAGGTCATGTACGGCATCCTCGGCGCCGCCTCGCGCCTGAATGACCGCGAAGCCTCGAACGAGATGCTGCGCATCTACAACGACTGGCTGAAGGAGTTCTGCGGCCACTATCCCGAGCGGCAGATCGGGCTCGCGTGCCTGCCCTATGGCGACATCGACGCCGCCGTCGCGGAGATCCATCGGGTCGCCAAGATGGGGATCAAGGGGCTCGAACTCAGCTGCTCCTGGGACATGGAGCCGATGTGGCACCCGATGTGGGAGCCGTTGTGGAACGCGGTCGGCGACGTGCAATTGCCGTTGCATTTCCACACCTTCCCGACGACCGACCCGCGGGCCCGCGAGCAGGCCTCCGGCAAGACCCGGCGCGCCGCCCTCTTCACCGGCGTCTCGGCCTTCCAGATGGGCCTCATCAACATCATCGCCGCATTGATCGGCGCCGGCGTCCTCGAGCGCCATCCGCGGCTGCGCATCTCGTTCGGCGAGAGCGGCATCGGCTGGCTCCCCTATGCGCTCGACCGCATGGATTTCGAGTATGAGGACCGCTTCCGCGACCTGATCCCGCTGAAGCCCAGCGAATACTGGCGCCGGCAGTGCAAGGCGACCTTCCAGTTCGACCGCATCGGCCCGAAGCTGATCGACGAGAT
>DASYYD010000019.1:0-6491 GCA_035934195.1 Allostellaceae bacterium
CGCCCCACAGCGAGGCTTCGAGCGCCGTCTCGGCGAGCGCCAAATGGGTTTCGCGGGCCTGCGGGTTCTCGTCGCCGAGCCGCTCGAAGGACTTGACCCGCGCCAGCGGCGGTTCCTCGGCGAAGATCTCGCCGTAGACCCGCGCCAAATCCGGGTGCGGCGCGCTGCGCCAGGCGCGCTCGATCGCCCGCGCCGCCAGCCGCTTGCGCCCGTCGGCCAAGAGCAGGCGCGCGTAATGCGCGGCCGGGGCGGCGAGGTCGGGGGCGAGCGCCTGCGCCTCGGCCGCCAGCCGCACGGCGCGCCGGCGGTCGCCGGCGGCGGCGCGGCTCAGCTCGTGCATGATGACGCCCAAATGGTGGCGGGCGCGCTCGGGCGGCAGGATGCGCAGCCTCTCCGCCCGGGCGAGCGTCTCGCGCGCGGCTTCCCAGCGGCCCGCGCGCAGTTCGAGATCGAAGAGGCTCTCGACGACCCAGCGGGTGCTCGGGCGCAACGTCCTCGCCCGCTCGGTCAGCCTGAGCGCCGTGCCGCGGTCGCCTGCGCGCAGCGATTGGTTGATCAGCCCCCGCAGCCCGAGGAATTCGGTCTCGCTGCGGCCGAGCATCGCGGTGAAGAATTTTTTTGCCGCCGCCTCGTCGCCCTCGAGCTGCGCCGCCTGGGCGGAGAGCAACAGCGTCAGCGGCGGCTCGGCGAGCAGGATTTCGGCCTTGCGGGCATGGCGCCTCGCCTCCTGCGGGTCGCCCGCCGCGACCGCCACCATGCCCTGCGTCAGCGCCCGGTAGCCGGCCTGCCGCCGCCGCTCGCGCCGCCGGCGCAGATAGGCGCCCGGGCCGTGCAGGATCAGCGCCGCCCCCTTGACGAGCGCCATCACCAGGAGCGTGGCGAGCAGGATCGCGGCGATCAGCACCGCGACCGAGGTCTCGACCTCCCAGCGGCGCCAGACGATGTCGACGGTTCCCGGATGATCGGCGAGCAAAGCGGCGGCAACGGCCAGAAGCGCAATCGCGAGGGCGGCGATCCAGCCGCGCATCAGGAGGGCGCTCCGGGCTTCTTCGGGGTCGCCGGCGCGGCCTTCTCCGGGGCCGCGGGCGCGGCGGGAACCGCCGCCGGCCCGACCAGCCGGCGCACCATCAGGTCCTGCAGATGGGCGAGCGCGGTCTCGGCCTGAAGCCGCTGCCGCGCCAGATCGAGCCAGGGGCGCGCCGCCTCGGCGGCGGGGCCCGACAGCGGCTCGAGCGCTTTGACGGCGCCGGCGAGGTCGCCGTGCGCCAGCGCCAGCTGGGCGGCGTTGACCGAGGCTTGCGGTCCCGGCGCGCCCTTTTCGTCGATATGCCGGATCTTGACGAGCGCGGCCACCTCGGCGGCCAGCCGCGAGCGCCAATCCTGTTTCGCGGGCAGCGGCTTCCTCGCCACGATCCGCCCGGCCAGTTCGGCGAGCCGGCGAAGTAGCGCGACCCGGCTCGCGACACCGGTCTTGGCGGGCTCCGCGAGCGGCTTCGCCGCATCGGCGAGATCGGGCCAGTCGCGCACCAAGGTCAGAAAGGTCTTGTATTCCTGCGGGAAGGGACGCCCGTCGGCGAAGGCTTCGCGCAGCTGCAGGAGGCCGAGGAAGAGCGCCGCATCGGCATGCCCGGCGGCGCGGTGCGCGTGCAGCTCGGCGGCGAGCGCCGGCACGCGGTCGGCGAGGCCGGCCGTCATCGCGTCGAGCCGGGTCTCCTCCGCCTTGAGCTTGGCGATCTCGGCGCGCAACTGCTCGGCGCGCGACTGCGAGCGCGCCTCGAGTGCGGCGATCTGCTGCTCGAGCTTGGGCAGGGCGGCCGGCGGCGGCGGCGCGGCGGCGGCCGGCGGCGGGGCTTGCTTTTCGCGGCCCGCGAGCTGTGCGAGTTCTTTTTGCAGCGCCGCGATCTGCGCCGGATCGACCGTCGGCGTCGCGCTCTCCTTCGCTTCGATTGCGGTGACGCGCTTGTCGAGCGTGCGCAGGTGCGCCGCCGCCGCGGCGATCGCCTTGTCGCTCTGCGGCCCGACGCTGGCTGCTGCTGCCGCCGCCGCCCGCGAACCCGCCTCGAGCGTGCCGATGCGGGCGGCGAGCCGCGAATACTCTGCGGCCGACGGCGAGGCGCTGCTGGCCCACGGTAGCAGCGGCGTCACCTGCGCCGCCCAGTAAGGCGTCGAGCCGACGCCGCCGAGCACGATGGCGAGCAGCAGCGCGAGCCAGAGCGCGACCCACATCGCGCGGCGCCGCGGCGCCGGCGCCGCGGCCTCCTCCCTTGCTTCCTCTTCATCGGTCATGCCGCACCATCCCAGCTGCCCCTCGAAAACCCGCGGGCCGCGTCAGCCTTCGCAATGCCCGGCCAGCACGACATCGAGCGCCTCGAGCAACGCCTTCTGGTTCGGTCTTGCGGCGACGACCCGCCCGCGCCATCGGTGCTCGGCGAGCGCCGCGTCGGCGGCCTTGCTGATCGACACCGCGACCACCCCCGGCAGCTGCCGCTCGAGGCCGGCGGTCGCGGCGAGCCTAGCAAAGAGCGCGGCGGTGCGCGGCGAAAAAAACAGCGCCACATCGAGCGCGCTGGCGCGCAAGGCGTCGCAGGCCGCCGGGCTCAGCGCTTCGGCCGGCCGCGCCTCGTAGAGCACCTGCCGCTCGACCGCGAAGCCGTGCCGCGACAGTTCGCCGGCAAGGTCGCCCGCGACGAGGCTGCCGGCGACGTGGACGAGGCGCCCCCTTTCCGGCCGCAGTCGTGCGACCGTGAGGCGCGCCAGATCGGCGGCGTTTCCGCCGGCGCTCGTGACGCGCTCGAAGCCTTCCTCGCGGGCGCGCGCGGCGGTCGCGTCGCCGACCGCGAAGAGCGGCACGCGCCGTTCGCCGGTCGCGCGGGCGAGGGCGCGCACGCCGTTCGCGCTCGTGCACAGCACCGCCTGCACGCCGCCGAGGTCCAGCCCCTCGGTCGAGCGGTGACGGATTTCCATCAGCGGCTCGACGAGCGCCTCCAGCCCGCGCGCGGCGAGCGCCGCCGCCAGCTCCTCCGCCTCCTCGCGGGGGCGCGTGACGAGGGCGCGCTTCATCTCCATAATCTCGTTCGACCGATCTGCCGTGACGCGCCGGGAGGAATGCCATGTCGCTGACGCAAAGCCTGGGGCGGTTCGTCGCCGAAATCGCTTACGAGGATCTGCCGCCGGAGGCGATCGAGGTTGCCCGCCTCGGTTTCACCGATACGATCGCGACGATGATCGCCGGGGCGCGCGAGCCGGCGCCGCAACTGCTGCGCCGCGTGCTCAAGCCCCCGGTCGGCGCGGCGAGCCTTTATTTTTCCGGCGAGACCGCGCCGGCGCCGGAAGCCGCGTGGATCAACGGCACTGCCGGGCATGCGCTCGACTACGACGACGTGGGCCAGCGCGGCCATCCGAGCACCGTCATGGTGCCGGCGATCCTCGCCGAGGGCGAGGCGCTCGGCGCCTCCGGGCGCCAGCTCCTGCTCGCCTATGTGGCGGGCTACGAATGCTGGGCCGAGCTCGCCCGGCGCGACCCCGGGCATCATCACCGCACGGGCTGGCATCCGACCGGGATTTTCGGCTCGATCGGGGCGGCGGCGGCCTGCGCCGCGCTGCGCCGGCTCGAGGCGCCGGCCGCCGCGACGGCATTGGCGCTCGGCGCCTCGCAGAGCGGCGGCATCATGGCCAATTTCGGGACCATGACGAAACCCTTCCACGCCGGCCGCGCCGCCTATGCCGGGCTCATCTCGGCGCGCCTTGCCGAGGAAGGCTTCACCGCCGCGCCCGACGCCCTCGAACACGGCCAAGGCTTTCTCGCCGCCGTCTCGCCCGAGGGCAAGGCCGACCGCGACAGCCCCGCCGAGGGGCTCGGGCAGCGCTGGAAGATCGTGGCCGACCGCATCGGCATCAAGAAATACCCGGCCTGCTACTGCACGCACCGCTCCCTCGACGCGATGCTCGACCTGCTCGCGCGCCGGCCGCTCGACCCCGAGGAGATCGACGGCGTTACGGTCTCGCTCAGCGGTACGCATGCCCTCATCCTCAAGAACCATATGCCGCAGACCGGGCTCGAGGCCAAGTTCAGCATGGAATTCGCAATGGCGAGCGCGGTCCTCGCGCGGCATGCCGGGCTCGCCCAGTATACCGACGACTTCGTCCGCCGCCCGCAGGTGCAGGCGCTGATGCAGCGCGTCCGAATCGAGGCGAACGAGGATTACGACCCCGACCTGCCGGGCGGCTCGCGTTTCGACCAGGTCCGCGTCGCGCTGAAGAGCGGCGAGATCGTCGAGAGCGACAAGGTGCGCCGCGCCCGCGGCCACGGCGAGCGGCCGCTCGCCGGGGCCGAGGTCTTCGAGAAATTCCGCTCCTGTCTCGAGGCCGGCGCCTCCCGGATCGCCCCGGCCGTCCTCTTCGACCGCCTGCGGCGCCTCGAATGGCTGTCCGCTCGCGAGCTGACGGCGATCGAGTGAGGAAGGGCCGGCGATGCGGTCCTTCCTCGCCGGGGTGAGCCTCGTCCTCCTTGCGGCGCCGGCTCTTGCCGAATCGCCGCCGCTGCCGCCGACGGTCCTGCATCTGAGCGAGACCGCCCGGCAGCGGGTGGTGCGCGACCGGCTGCGCGTCGATTTGCGGGCCGACGAAACCGCCGCCGAGCCGCGGACCGTCGAGGCGGCGATCAATCGCCTGATGGGGCAAGCCCTGGCAAAAGCCAGGGCGGTGCAAGGCGTCGAGGTCGAGACCGGGTCTTATGCGGTCTACCGGGAATCGCCGCCGAACCGCCCCGCGGCTTGGCACGGCAGCCAGGAGCTGGTTCTGACCGGCACCGATGCCGCGGCGCTTCTGAAGCTCGCTGGCGAATTGCAATCCGCGGGCCTCGTCATGTCCAACCTCACTTACCAAGCCTCGCCCGAGGCGGTGCGCGGCGCCGAGGACGATTTGACCGTCGATGCGCTCTCCGCCCTCGACCGGCGCGCCGCGGCGATCGCCCGGCAGCTGCACCTGTCGGTGCTGCGCTACAGCGAGCTGCGTGTCGGCAACGCGCAATCGAACGGCCCGCCGCCGCCGCGCTTCGCGGCCATGGCGGCGGCCCCTCGGGCGGTGCCGGCGCCGGTCGCCGCGCCCGGCGAGACGACGGTCAGCGTCACGATCACCGCCGCCGTCCTCCTCGGCCCCGAGCGGAAATGAGCCGCGTCCGGCTGCCGCGCCCGCCCTTTCTCGTCATTTCCGATCGCGCCCAGGCGCGCCTCCCGCTCGAAGCGGTGGCCCGCGCCGTCTTCGCCGGCGGCTGCCGCTGGTTCAGCCTGCGCGAAAAAGACCTGCCGCCGGCCGAGCGGCTCGCGCTGCTCGCCCGCCTCGTCGCGATCGGCGAGGGTTTCGACGCGCTCGTCGGCGTGCACGCGGATGTCGCGGCGGCCGAGGCGGCCGGCGCGGGCGCGGTGCACCTGCCGGCCGGCGGCAGCATCGCGCAAGCGCGTGCCCGGCTGCCGCGGGCGCTGATCGGCGCCTCGGCGCATTCCGCCGCGGAGGCCGCCGCCCTCCTTGCGGCGGGAGCGGATTACGTCAGCCTCAGCCCGGTCTTCGTTTCGCCGAGCAAGCCCGGCTACGGCCCGGCGCTCGGGATCGAGGGGCTGGCGCGCGCGGCCGCGCTCGGCCTGGGGCCGATCGTCGCGCTCGGCGGCATCGGCGCGGCGAACGCGGCCCTCTGCCTCGCCGCCGGCGCCAGCGGCGTCGCGGTCATGGGCGAGGCGATGCGCGCCGCCGATCCGCGCTCCGCGGTCCGACATATCCTCGATTCGCTGGAGTCCGGCGCCGAGCGACTCAAATAAACCGCAACGCGCATCAAGATATCAATCCGGTCACCGCAGGTATAAATGGGGATTGAATCGGGCCTCGTGTCGTATAGAAGAGAGGCAGAGCAAACATTGGAGGTTTGCTGTGAAAAAGCTGATCCTTGCGGCCGTGGCCGCGGCGAGCCTGTTGTCTGGCACCGCCATGTTGAGCCAGCCGGCGCATGCGGCGTACCGCTGCTGGTGGGCGGGGCCGTACCGGCACTGCGTCTATACGCACCCGGGCTGGCGTTACTATCACCGTCCGTGGTGGTGGTACCGCTACTAAGCATCTTGGCGAGCACATTGCGGCGCCGGCCTGCGGCCGGCCCGCCTGGTCTGAAAAGCGGGGGCGCCGCGATGCCGCGACAGCGGGCGGCGCCCTCCGCGCGTGCCGGCGCCGCTTGACTGCGGCCGGCGGTTAGGCTGCCGTTCCAAAGCCCGCGGGAGAGAACGACATGCCGCGCAGCGACGTCCTCATCGTCGGTGCCGGGCCTACCGGCCTGGTCCTCGCGCTTTGGCTGGCAAAGCTCGGGGCGCGGCCGCGCATCATCGACAAGACGGCCGAGCCCGGGACGACCTCGCGGGCGCTGGCGATGCACGCGCGCACCCTCGAACTCTACCGTCAGCTCGACCTCGCCGACGCCGTCATCGGCAAGGGCCACAAGGTGCCGGCCGTCA
>DASYYD010000024.1:0-7089 GCA_035934195.1 Allostellaceae bacterium
GGGGTGCCGGTCGCGGAAATCCTCCGGCAACTCGGTGTAGGGCATCAGGTGAAACCACATCAGCTTCATTGGCTTTCCTCCGGCCGCGTCGGAGAAAACCTGAGCCCCGCCAGCCCCGCCGTCAAGCCGCCGCTGCGCCGAGGAGCGCGCGGCGCTCGGCCGAGGCGGCCTTACAGCTTCAGTACGGAGGCGACGGCAAACCCGAGGCCCATGCTGCCGATCGTCAAGCTCAGAAAGACCGCGCAGCGCGCCACCACTCGCAAGCCGAGGCGGGCGACGCGCCGCGCCTCGGCGAGGGTGCAGCCGGGCGTGGGTCGGCCCGAGGTCATGGCGTCCGGAACGGGTGGTCGATGACCTTGCGCTGCTCGGGGGTGAGGGCCTTGTAGAGAGCCTCGACCGCCGGTTTTGCCGCCTTCAGCCCGTCGAGCCGCACGGCGAGGAATTGCTGCATCCGGTCGAGCCGGTCGATCATCGTCGTCGCCGCGCCGGGCTTCATCGCGTCGCACAGCTGCCGCTCCCGGCGCGCCTCGCTGCGGGCGGCGGCCTGCACCTTGCGCCACAGCGGGCGCTGTGCGGCCGTAAGGTTGAGCTTCGCCGCGACATAGGCGCGCAAGCCCGCGCGCCGCGCCAGCCGCTCCTCGCACCGGGCCTGCGGCGAGCGCTGCATCATGCGGTGCCGCATCGCCATATGGCCCATCATCATTCTCCAGGGCATCGCACCCGGCCTGGTCGGCCCCAGGCCCTGCTGCCCCATGCCCCAACGGCCGTGCATCGATTGCGCCGCGCCCGATTGATCGGCGCCGCCGAGCGGCACCGCCGCGGCCGGGCTCGCGGCAGCGTTCGCCGCCGGGTTGCCGCCCGATTGGGCGAGGAGCGGTGTCGCTGCCACCGCGGCCGTCGCGGCGATGGCGAAGATGGCGAAGAGCATCTTGTGCACGAACGGCCTCCATCGGGCGGCGACGAGCCGGGGAGCGTCGCCGGGGACTCCTCAAATAGGATAGGCGGGCGAGCGGCGAACGATCCCCGATTGACTCAGCCGCTGCGATCAATCCGTCGCGACGTGGATCATGACGACGGCCGCCGCGGCGGCCCCGCCGTTGTGCTTCAGGGCGCTTGCGATCTCCTTAGCGAGCAGACGCGTCGTCGCGCCGAGCTCGGCGAAGGTCGAGGATCCCGCCGGGGTGCGTTGGAAGAGCCACGAAGCGCCGCTGGTCGAGGCGACGACCTCGAGCAAGACGGTACCTGGGCGCGGCGCAAGGATCACAAAGGCGTCGCGCGGCCCCGGGATCGAGACGACGACATTCGCCGGCTCGAAGGCGCCGGGATGCGCCTTGTTGGGGAATAAGAGACGCGTCTCGCCGCTTTTTCGCACCTCGAGGACCGCCAGATAGGCAGGCTTGTCGAGCCGCACCGACAAGCGGATCTTTTCCCCCGCGCGGTAAGCGCCGTCCGGCCGGTCGGCTGCGGCTTCGATCGTCAGCGGTGAGCCCGGGAAACGCATGTCGGCGATGACCGCCTGCGCGTCGGGCAGCCGCTTCAGCCCGCCGAACCCGGTGCAGGATTGCAATTCCCCGGTCGACAGGGCGAGGCACGCCGCGGCGACGAGTGGGTGCAGCTTTCTCAAGAAATCCTCCTCGCTCGCCGAGAGGCTCGCGGAACGGGTCGCTCCCTTTCGACCAAAGCCCTATGCTTCGGCGATCGCAAGGAGCTTACGTGGAGAAACAGCGATGCCGAACCGCGACGACGCCCTGGTTTCGACCGCTTGGCTCGCGGCGCATCTGCGCGATCCCGACCTCCGGGTGGTCGACGGCACCTATTTTCTGCCGAACGTGCCGCGCGACGCGGATGCCGAATTCCTCGATCGCCATATCGCGGGCGCCGTGCGCTTCGACATCGACGCCATCAAGGACGAGAAGAACCCGCTGCCGCATATGCTGCCGGCGCCGGAGGTGTTCGCGGCGAAGGTCGGCGCCTTGGGGCTCGGCGACGGGACCAGGATCGTCGCCTACAATGCCGACGGGCCAATGGCCGCGGCGCGCGTGTGGTGGATGTTCCGCGTCTTCGGCCACGACCGGGTGGCGGTGCTCGACGGCGGCCTTCCGAAATGGCTCGCCGAGGCCCGGCCGGTCGAAAAGGGGCCGGCGGCGGCGTCGCCGGCGGTTTTCACCCCGCGCTTCAGGAAGGCGCTGGTGCGCGGGCTCGACGAAGTGCGCGCCGAGCTCCGAAGCGGGCGAGCCAGCGTCGCGGATGCGCGTTCGGCCGGCCGCTATTCCGGAGCCGAGCCGGAGATCCGCCCCGGGCTCGAGAGCGGCCATATGCCGGGCGCGAAAAACCTGCCCTACGGCTCGCTGCTCGATGCCGACGGCACTTTTCTGTCGCCCGCCGATATCGCCCGGCATTTCGCCGCCGCGGGGATCGACGCCAGCCGTCCGGTAACGACGACCTGCGGCTCGGGGGTCACCGCCTGCATCCTCGCGCTCGGCCTTTATCTCGCCGGCAAGGAGGATGCCGCGGTCTATGACGGCTCGTGGACCGAATGGGGCGGGCGCGCCGACACGCCGGTTGCGACCGGGTGAGGCGGACGCCCGGAATTACTCGATTCGCCATTGCGGGGAGCCCGTAAGGCGACGCGACAATCCTCAACTGGAGTATCGCCGACGAGATTGCTTCGCGGAGTTCGTCTTCGGGCCGCGGGCAGGCACGGACCCGCGAGCTCTCTATGACACCCTTCGATGCTTACCTGGCCGACCGACGGCGCTCACGCGCGTTGTCTCAGCCCTTCGTCTCGAAGATCGAGAAGCAGACCGACATGTATCTTTCAACGCTTCGCAAGTACATCGAAGCGATCGGCGGAAAACTCGAGTTGGTAGTGAAGCTGCCGAAGCGGCATGCTTGATCCGAAGTTCTCCATAGCTCTCAATCCGGCGGGGATCGCCGAAGCGGTGCTAGGTCTCTCCACGCGAGGGATCCGGATGGTGGCCCGATGGATTGCGCCCGGATCGCTCGCCGGCGGCGATTGTCGCAAGATCGAGAGCTGCGCTCGCAAACGCTTGAACGCTTTTCGCGGGGCGCATTATCGCCACGTCTGGCCCCTCGGCCGCAGGCTGCGGTAGAGCGCGAGGTAGTGCCGTGCCGCCTCGGCCCAGCTGAAATCGCGCGTCATCGCCCGCCGCATCATCCGCCGCCACGCCGCGCGGTCGCGGTGGAGCGCGATGGCGCGTTCGGCCGCCGACAGCAACGCCCCACTGTCCTCGCCGTCGAAAGCGAAGCCCGTCGCCGTGCCGACGGCGAGGCTCTGCTGGCTCGCATCGACGACCGTGTCGGCGAGCCCGCCGACCCGGCGGACGAGCGGCAAGGTGCCGTAGCGCAGCGCATAAAGCTGGGTGAGGCCGCACGGCTCGAAGCGCGACGGCATGACGAGAATGTCGGCGCCGCCGACGATCAGGTGCGCGAGGTTTTCGTCATAGCCGACCTCGATCCCGACGCAGCCCGGGTAGGCCTCGCGCGCCGCCGCGAAGCCGCGCTCGAGATCCGCGTCGCCCGAGCCGAGAAGGGCGAGTTCGGCGCCGTCGCCGACGAGCTCGGGGAGAGCGGCGAGGAGCAGGTCGAGCCCCTTTTGCGGCACCAGCCGGCTGACCACACCGAAGAGCGGCGCGCCCGCATCCCCGTCGAGCGCGAAGCGGCGCCGCAGCGCCGCTTTTGCCGCGCCCTTCCCTTGCGCGGCGCGGGCGGCGGAATAGGGGAGCGGCAGGTTCGGGTCGTTTGCCGGATCCCAGACGGCCGTGTCGACACCGTTCAGGATGCCGCTCAAATCGGCGGCGCGGCGGCGCAGGAGGCCGTCGAGCCCGGCGCCGAAAGCCGGGGTGGCGACCTCGCGCGCATAGGTGGGGCTGACCGTCGTCAGGCGGTCGGCATAGTGCAGCCCCGCCTTCAGAAACGACACTTGGCCGTGGAATTCGACGCCCTCGACGGCGTGAAACGATGCCGGCAGGAAGAGATCGGCGAAGCTCACGGCCGGGAACAGCCCCTGAAAGGCGAGATTGTGCACGGTGAAGACGCTCGCCGCGCCCGCCGCCGCGGCGTCGCGGCGCGCCGCGAGATAGGTTGGCGCCAAGCCGGCGTGCCAGTCGTGGCCGTGCAGGATGTCGGGCGTCCAGTCCGGGTCGGCGCCGCGCGCCAGCGCCGCCGCGGCCCAGCCGAAGAGCGCGAAGCGGCGGTGGTTGTCCGGCCAATCGGCGCCCGCCGGGTCGCCATAGGGGCTGCCGGGCCGGTCGTAAAATGAAGGATGGTCGACGAGGTAGGCTTCGAGCCCGCTCTTCGGCAGCCGCGCGAGCGCGATCCGCACCCGCTCCGGGGCGAACGGCGTCGCGAGGCGAACGCGGTCGGCGATGCCGGGGAGGCCGTCGAGAAAGCCGGGGAAGCCCGGCAATATCAGCCGTACGTCGACGCCCTCCTCGGCGAGCGCCGGCGGCAACCCCGCCGCGACATCGCCGAGCCCGCCGGTTTTGACCCAGGGGTAGAGCTCGGCGACCGCGAACAGCACCCGCATCGGCTCGGACGTCGGGTCCGTGCCCGGGCTAGAGGAGCGCCGCCCGCTCGTCGAGGAGGCGCAAGATCTCGTCGCGGCCGAGATCGGGTACCTCCAAGAGCGCCCGCTCGATGCCGCGGCGGCGATAATCGTCGAGGACGCGCTGGTCGGGCGCGGCGCGGAAGACGGCGATCGAGAGCGAAGCGGGGTCGCGGCCCATCTTCTCGGCCATATGTGCGAGCCGGGCCTTGGCGTCGGCCGCGGCGAAGCCGGCGACGGGGCGCGGAAACCAGCCGTCGCAGAACGCGACGACGCGGCGCAGCGTGTGGTCGCTCTCGCCGCCCAAGAGGATCGGCGGATGCGGCTTTTGCGCCGGCTTCGGGTAGGACCAGACGGGATCGAAATCCACCATCTCGCCGTGAAAGGCCGCCTCCTCCTCGGTCCACAGCGCCTTCATCGCCAGCACCCGCTCGCGCATCAGCTTGAAGCGCGTCTCGTAGCGCGCGCCGTGGTTTTCCATCTCCTCGACGTTCCAGCCCCCGCCGATGCCGAAAACGAAGCGGCCGCCCGACATCCGGTCGAGGCTCGCCACCGCCTTCGCGGTGACGATCGGGTCGCGCTGCGGGACGAGGCAGATGCCGGTGCCGATCTCGAGCCTCTGCGTCGCCGCGGCGGCGAAGGACAAGGCGACGAACGGGTCGTGCGTGTGCGAATAGCGCCGCGGCAGCTCGCCGCCGCCGCCGAACGGCGTCCGCCGGCTCGTCGGGATGTGCGTGTGCTCGGGCAGATAGAGCGAAGAAAAGCCGCGCTCCTCGAGGGCGCGCGCCAACTCGCCGATGTCGATGCCGTAATCGACCGGGAAATAAAAACCCCCGATTTGCATGTCACCCCCATTCCTAACCAAGTTCGTCCAAGAGCGCCTTCGCCTGCTGCAGATCGGGCGCGTCGAAGCCCTCGGTGAAAGCGGCGAAAACCGGCGCCAGCAATTCATAGGCTTCGGCGCGGCGGCCCTGCTCGGCCCAGAGCCGGGCAAGGTCGGTTGCGGCGCCGATCTCCCAACCCCTCGCCTGCTGTTCGCGGGCAATGGCGAACGAGCGTTGCAAGTCTGCCTCCACCTGCGGGTCGCGCGCGCCGCGCAGATGCCGCACGACAGTCGAGCGGGTGCGATAGAGACGCGCGATATAGGTCATCTCGCCGTGCGAGGTTGCTTCGAGCGCTTCCTCCGCCTGGCGCAACCCCTCCTCGTAGCGCCCGGCGGACGCGAGCGCCTCGGCCCACAGCCCGAGCAACAGCGTCGCGTGTATGTGCGCGCCGAGGCGACGCAACAGCCGGTACGCCTCTTCGAGCCGAGCGAGCCCTTGCTCCAATTCTCCCAACCGCACCTCCGCCCAGCCGAGAAATGCGGCTCCATAAAACTTAGGCGTCGAGAGGCCCGCGGCATCGGCGAGGCTCAGCAATTCCCGCGCGTACATCCGTCCCGCATCGGGCTCGGACTGCACCGCGTAGACTTCACAGGCACGCCACAGCGCGATCGCGTGGGAGGCGGCGTGATTGAGCCGGCGCGCCAGGACGAGGGCCTCCTCGGCCAGCCGCCTCGCCTCGTCGGGACGGCCGACGACGTTCGCGAGGCAAGCGGCGAAATCCAACCGGCAGACACCGGGATCGTGGCCGAGATAGACGTGGCGGTGATGCGCGTGACGCACTTCGTCGTAGAGCTGCGCGGCCGCCGCGATGTGCTCGCCGGTTTCGCCGAACCGACTTTGAAAGAATCGTGTCGCCCAGCTGCAATGGTGCGCCTGCAAGAGAATTCCCCGGTCGTCGAGGGCGCGCGCCATGCGGAAGAGATCGGCGGCGATCTCGGCTGCCCGGTCGACGCGGCCTCTAGCCGAATTGAAGAGCCACAGATTCGCGACCGCGGGCGCGATGTCCCGCGAGCTGGGGAGCCGCCGGCCGATCTCGGCCGCGCGCTCGACGATCTCGCCCGCCTCCGGCGCCGACCAGCCGTGGACGGCCATCACCGGCGGGGCCAGCTGCGACAGGATCGCAAGTTCTTCCCGCCAGCGCTCTTCGCCTTCCGGTCCGGCCTCGACCACCGCGAGCGCGCGGCGGAAATGGCCGATCGCCTCGCGGTTGGCGGCGCGCCGCACCGCCTGCTCGCCGGCCTTCCTCCAATAGAGCGCGGCGCGCGGCGCGGCGCCCGCCTCGGCGAGGTGATGTGCAAGCATTTCCGGCTCGCGCTCGACCCGGTCGGGAGCGTGGGACTCGATCGCCGCGGCGATGCGCGCGTGCAAGGCTTGGCGGGACCCGCGCAACAGCGTGCCGTAGGCGGTGTCCTGCACCAGCGCGTGCTTGAATTGATAATCCGCCGAGGGTGGCGTGCCGCGCTGAAAGACGAGCCCGGCGGCGACGAGCTGGTCGAGCGCGGCTCGGGTCTCCGCTTCGCCGCGCGCGGCGACGGCGGTCACGAGCTCGTAGGAGAATTCCCGGCCGATCGCGGCGGCTGTCTGCGCGACCTCGCGCGCTGCCGCGCCGAGCCGGTCGAGCCGCGCCATCAGGGATGC
>DASYYD010000062.1:0-3755 GCA_035934195.1 Allostellaceae bacterium
ATCTCGGGGGCGGCGGCGGGACGGTGCTCGTGGTAGACGACGATCCGGAAAGCCGGGTACTGGCGCGCCGCCATCTCGAAAAGCTCGATTGCCGGGTCGCCGAGGCCGCCGACGGATCGCAGGCGCTCGCCTGGCTCGCGCACAACCCGCGGCCCGCGATGATCCTGCTTGATCTGATGATGCCGGGAATGGACGGCTTCTCCTTTCTCGACGCCATGAGCAAGGAAGCGCGTTGGCGCGTTATCCCGGTCGTGATCCTGACCGCGATGGAACTCGGGCCCGCCGAACGCGAGCTCTTGTCCGGGCGCGCGCGGGAGGTGCTGGCGAAAGGCGCCGACGATCTGCTCGGCGCGATCAGGCGGAACCTGCTTCGGCGAGCCGAGGCGGCGGCCGGCGCGGTGGCCGAGTAAAGGGTAGCAAAAATGGCGAAGATCCTGATCGTCGAGGACAACGAGATGAACCGGGACATGCTGTCGCGGCGCCTGGCGCGGCGCGGCTATGAGGTCGCCGTCGCGGTCGATGGCGAAGCCGGAGTGGCGGCCGCATCGGCGGAAAGCCCCGATCTGATCCTGATGGATATGAGCCTGCCGGTGGTGGACGGGTGGGAGGCGACGCGCCGCATCAAGGCGGAAGCCGAGACGGGCGCTATCCCGATAATCGGGCTCACGGCGCACGCCATGGCGGGCGACCGCGACAAGGCGCTTGCCGCGGGCTGCGACGATTACGACACAAAGCCGGTCGAGCTGCCGCGGCTTCTCGAAAAAATCGAAGCCCTGCTCGGCCGCGCCGCGCCGCCGAGCTGAGCCGCGTGTCCGAGGAACCCGCTTCCGGCGAACGCCTCGAACAGGCGCGCACCGCCTATCTGCGCGAGGAGTTCGGCGCCTCGGTCGGCGCGATCGTCGGCTTTGTCGATATGTTGATCGAGGATGCCCACCACAGCGAGGCGAACGATCTGGTTCCCGACCTGGAGCGAATGCGGCACGCGGGAACGGAACTCGCTGTCCTGCTCGAGCGCGCCGCCGGTTCTTCGGGCAGCGGCGGAGAGGCGATCGACCCGAACCGGCTGCGCCACGATCTGCGCACGCCGCTCAACGCGATCAAAGGCTATGGCGAGCTTCTCCTCGAAGAAGCCGGCGACGGCGGTCGCGCCCTTCTCGTCGCCGACCTGACGCGGGTGGTGGCGCTCGCCGGACGGCTGATCGGCGAGATCGACGATCTCGTGGCGCGCTCGGCAACGCCCGCAGAGGCGCGGGCGAGCCCGATCGCAGCCGTCACCAGCACGCTGCTCGCGGTCAAGCCATTGGCCGGCGCCGATGCCGAGGATGCGGGCGCGCCGCCGAGCCTCATCCTCGTCGTCGACGACAATGCCGCGAACCGGGATCTGCTGTCGCGCCGGCTCGCACGCCAAGGCCACCGCGTCGTGGCGGCGGAAAGCGGCGAGGCCGCGTTGGAGCTGATCGACGGGCACGCCTTCGATCTCGTGCTGCTCGACCTGATGATGCCCGGAATGAGCGGTTTCGAGGTGTTGTCCCGTTTGAAGGCGGGCGAGGCATCCCGGCATATCCCGGTCATCATGATTTCCGCGCTCGACGAGATCGACAGCACGGTCAGATGCATCGAGGCGGGGGCGGAGGATTATCTCGCGAAGCCCTTCAACCCGGTATTGTTGCGCGCGCGGATCGACGCCTCGCTCGAAAAGAAGCGGCTGCGCGACCGGGAGCAGGCGATCCTCGATGAGTTGCGCACCGAAAAGGAGCGTTCGGAAGCGCTGCTTTTGAACATCCTGCCGCGCTCGATCGTCGATCGCATGCGGCGGGGCGCGACCGTCATCGCCGATCGCTTCGAGGAGGCGACGATCCTTTTTTCCGACCTCGTCGATTTCACCGCGCTGGCGGCGAGATTGACGCCGGAACGAACCGTAGAGCTCCTGGACGCGATCTTCGCCCGCTTCGACGACCTTGCCGAACGGTACGGCCTCGAAAAGATCAAGACGCTCGGCGACGGCTATATGGTGGCCGGCGGCCTGCCGGAAGCGCGCCCCGACCACGTCGGGGCGGTGGCGGAAATGGCGCTCGCGATGCTCGACATCGTGCCGGAGATCGGGCGCGGCGAGGGCCTGCCGCTCGAACTGCGCGTCGGGGTTCATTCGGGTGCGCTCGTCGCCGGCGTCATCGGCACGCGCAAATTCGTCTACGACGTTTGGGGCGATACGGTGAACACCGCGAAGCGGATGGAGAGCTACGGCGTCGCCGGGCGCGTCCATGTCTCCGCCGTGACCCGCGCCGCGCTCGGCGAGCGCTTCCGCTTCGAGCCGCGCGGCGCCATCGAGGTCAAAGGCAAGGGGCTGATGGAGACCTTCTTCCTCGATCGGCTGGGCTGAGTGAAATCGGCGTTGCCGGATGGGGGCCATAGACGGATAACCGGTGCGGCATTCCGGCTCGGAGTAGGGAAGCATGGCCAGCGACACCGACATCGCCTACGCCTCGGCGGCGACGCTGCTCGATCGCTACCGCAACAAGACCTTGTCGCCGGTCCAGGTGACGCGGTTCGTGCTCGACCGGCTCGATGCTCTCCAGGGTAAGCTCAACGCCTTTTCGATCGTCGACCGCGAGGGGGCTCTGGCGGCGGCGCGCGCCTCCGAGCGGCGCTGGCATGCCGGCGCGCCGCTGGGGCTCATCGACGGCGTGCCGGTGACGATCAAGGACCTCGCGCTGATGCGCGGCTTTCCGACCCTGCGCGGCTCGCTGATGGTCGCGCGCGACCAGGATTGGTCGGAGGACGCGCCGGCGACGGCGCGCCTGCGCGAAGCGGGCGCCGTCCTCCTCGGCAAGACGACGAGCCCGGAATTCGGCTGGAAGGCGATCGGCGACAGCCCGTTGACCGGCATCACCCGCAATCCGTGGAACACGAACCATACTCCGGGCGGTTCGAGCGCCGGCGCGGCGGTCGCATGCGCCGCCGGGATCGGGCCGCTGCATCAAGGCAGCGACGGCGCCGGCTCGATCCGCATCCCGGCCGCGTTCACCGGCGTCTTCGGCTTCAAGCCGACTTTCGGCCGGGTTCCGGCCTACCCGCTGTCGCCGACGGGCTCGCTGTCGCATACCGGGCCGATCACCCGCACGGTCGAGGACGCCGCCTTGATGCTGAGCGTCATCGCGATGCCCGACGACCGCGACCCCTATGCGCTGCCGCCGGACCCACGCGACTGGCGCGAGGGGCTCGAGGAGGGCGTCGCGGGCTGGAAGATCGCTTACAGCCCTGCCCTCGGCTATGCCGAGGTGATGCCGCAGATCGCGGCGGCGGTCGCCGCGGCGGCGAGGCAGTTCGCCGCGCTCGGCGCCTCGGTCGAACAAGTGGACAGCGTCTTCCCCTCGCCGCGCGACGCGCTCTTCACGATCTGGACGGCGGCGATGGCGCGAAACCTCGCGCCCTATCCGCCGGAAAAGCGCGCGCTCGCCGATCCGGGCCTCCTCGCCGACGCTGCGGCGGGCGAGAAGATCCTGGCAACCGAACTCATCGCCGCCGATCAGGCGCGCAACGCCCTTTCTCACAGCATGGCGCGGCTGCACCGGCAATATGATTTGCTGCTGACGCCGATGATGCCGATCCTGGCGCTTCCCGTGGGCCAGGATCTCAACGATCCGGCGAAAGAGCGGCACTGGATCGACTGGTCGCCCTTCAGCTATCCCTTCAACATGACCCGCCAGCCGGCGGCGAGCATTCCGTGCGGGTTGACGCAATCCGGGTTGCCGATC
>DASYYD010000067.1:0-2836 GCA_035934195.1 Allostellaceae bacterium
TCATGAATTCGAGCTGCAGGCTCCACAGCGAGCCGTTGATCTCGAGCCCGACGGGATTGTTTTCGAAACACACCCCCGGCAGCTCGTGCACGTGCGGATCGAGGAGGCTCGTGTTGCCGAGCACATAGGCATAGGGCTCCAGGCGGCTCAGATACTGCGCGAGCGGCAATGTCGTGACGAAGGGCGCGATCAGAAACGCGCAGACGAGTGTCGCGACGAAAAGGCCGGGGAAAATGCGCAATGCCCGCTTCGCGAGAAAGCGGCCGGCATGTCCGGTCGCCTCGAAGCTCTGCGTGACGAGAAAGCCGCTGATCGCAAAAAATACAAAAACGCCGGCGAGTCCGAGCACCGCCTGATTGCCGTTTATGAGGTTGAAGGGTTCGCGCGCCTGGGTTCCTTGCGCGATCAGAAACGAATGCGAGAAAATGACCGAGATCGCCGCCAGAAGGCGCAGCGCATCGAAATTGTTGGCTCTCGTCATCGCGATTCCAGCGCCGGCGTCCGAAAGGTCAACCGACCCGCGAAGCCGGGGTTCCGCGTGGGGCGGCTCACACCGTCGCCGGCCAGATGCCGTCGACGATATAGGCCTCGCCCTCGCCGGGCCAGGGCGGCATCGTCACGGCGACCGCCGCCAGCGGCGTGGCGCCGTCGCAGCGCAGCTGGAAACGCGTGCCGAGCGGGATGCCGATCGAGACGCCGGCCTCGACCTCGACGATCTCTTCGAGTTCTCCGAATTTGCGCCACAGCCGTCCGGTGCCCGCGACGAAATACCAGATTTCCTCGACCGTGCGATGCGCCACGGCCCGACCGACCCGCCCGGGCGCCAGCGAAAAGATCGCCATCCCGCCGCGCGGCAGGCCGCAGACGACGCGCACTTCCATGCCGTCGGCCGCGACTGCGTCGGCCACCTCGGCAGCCCGCTTCGTCTCGAAGCGCATCAGCGGGCGCGGAAATGCCGAACGACCTCGCTCTCCATCAGGTCGAGCTGATCGACATCGTAGACGAGCGGCGCCAGCACGAGATATTCGAGGCCTGCCGCCGCCAGCTCCTCGATGCGCTCGCGAATATGCCGCGGCGACCCCAACATATAGGAGGTCGCGAGCTGCTCGAACGCGCGGTGCGCGCCCATTACCTTCTCGAAAACCGGCTGCTGTTCCTTGAATGCCGCCGCCTCGTCGTCGGTCGCGACGACGTGGACGAAGTTCAAGTGGCCAAAGACGAGGCTGTCGCGGGCCCGGCCGATCTCGTCGAGCCGGCGCGAGATCGTCGCCCAGTCCCCGATGACTGTCTCGTTCGAGCCCGCCGCCCGAGACAACCAGCCGTCGGCCTTCCGGCAGATGCGTTCGAGAACGCTCGGCGCGATCGTCTCCGGATCGGGCGAGAGGCTCGTGCGTATTCGCCCGCCGCCGGCCACCCACAATTTCGGTCGAGCCGGCAGCGGCGGGTCGATCGCCACGTCGTCGAAGGCGTAATGGCGCCCCTTGTGACTCGTCCGCGCGCCCGTCCACAGCTTTTCGAAGATCTCGAGGATCTCGTCGGTGCGGCGGCCGCGCTCGGCGAGCGGCACGCCGGCGACCTCGAATTCGTGGCCGTCCCAGCCGGCGCCGACGCCCAGTTCGAAGCGTCCGCCCGAGAGAAACTGCAGGCTCGCGATCTCCTTGGCCACGAAGACGGGATTGCGCAAGGCGAGGATCAGGATGCCGGTCGCGAGCTTGATGCGGGTCGTGGCGCCGGCGGCGAAGGCCAGCGTTTCGAGCGGCGACAGCCAGGCGGTGCCATAGAGCCCCGGCGCGGTCAGCAGATGGTCGACGACCCACAGCGCTTCGTAATCGAGCGCTTCGGCGCGCTGGGCGATGCCGCGCAGCTGCGCGGCGGTGGAGTAATCGAGCGAGCGAAAGGAGTAGCTCGGCAGCATCAGCCCGAATCGCATTGCCTTTACGCTCCGGCTGCGCCGCTATTTCGGATAGATCCGCTGGTAGACGCCTGGCGAGCCCTCGTCGTGACGCAGATTGGGCGACATCCGCCGCGTCCATGGATTGCTCGCGCGGGCTCGCGCCCAGGCCTCGCTCTCGGGTACGCGGGCGTGCTCGAATTCGTAGAGCGTCAGATATTTCGGCTGGCCGTCGATGGCGACATAGCGGCGCGCATTGCGGCAGCCCGGCACCGCGAGATAGCCCGGGATGTAGACCGTGTTGTACCAGGCGTTGAACTCGTCCTCGACCGCGGGCGACACGTCGATCCGCCCCATCTGCAGCACGGGCGCCATCCCCATCGTCTGCTCGATCGGGCTGCTGTGCACGGGGAAGATCTGACGGTAGGCGTTGATGAGGAGATTGCGGCCGATCCGGCTCGGCGCCGCGTGCTCGTCGCCGGGGCCGATCCTGGCGGCCGCCAGAAACGCCTCGCCGCGCACGATTTGATGGTTTTCCAGCTCGTAGACCGCGAGGTATTTGGGGCCGCCCTTGAGCGCCGAATAGCGGCCGGCGCCGAGAATGCCGGGGACCTGCAGCAGGCGGGGGATGTGCTCCTCGTCGTACCAGCGGTTGAACGCGGCCTCGTGCGCGGCGTCGATATCGACCCACACCATCAGGAGGCCGGTTCCGCGGGTCTTCGCCATCGTCCGCTACCGCGGCGGCGGCACGGCCGCGCCGGGCGGCGGCCCGTAAGGCGGCGGCCCGTAAGGCGGCGGCCCGCCCGGGCCTCGCCCGAAGCCCGGCACCCGATCGCCCTTGGCGTACATGCATTGCGCGTAAGCCATGTCGTATTGCTGCTGCAGCGACATCTGCGCGTAATTGGCGCCGCTCGCGCCGGCGGCGGTGCCGACCACGGCGCCCGA
>DASYYD010000069.1:0-10037 GCA_035934195.1 Allostellaceae bacterium
GCAACGCCCGCGCCGAGCGCCGCGTCTACGATGCCGCCCATTCGGGCGCGCTGACCGGCAAGGGCAATTATCGCCATTTCATGCAGAAGGAGATCTTCGAGCAGCCGACCGTCATCGGCGACAGCTTGCAGGCGCTCGTCGATCCGGCGACCCGCGCGGTGCATCTGCCCGAGCTGCCCTTCGCGCTCGCCGGGATCGAGCGCATCGCGGTCATCGCCTGCGGCACCTCCTGGCACGCCGGGCTCGTCGCCAAATACTGGCTCGAAAAATTGGCCCGCGTCGCGGTCGATGTCGACATCGCTTCCGAGTTCCGCTACCGCATGCCGGCTTTGCCCCCGGGCGGCGCGGCGATCTTCATCTCGCAATCGGGCGAGACGCTCGACACGCTTGCCGCGCTGCGCTACGCGCGCAAAGAGGGCCAGAAGATCCTCGCGATCGTCAATCAGCCGGAGAGCGCGATCGCCCGCGAAGCCGACCTCGTGCTGCCGACCCTCGCCGGCCCCGAGATCGGCGTCGCCTCGACCAAGGCCTTCACGACCCAGCTCGCCGTCCTCGCCTGCTTCACTTTGGCGCTGGCCCGCGCGCGCGGCGCGATCGACGAGGCGCAGGCGGCCGCGCTCGCCGGCCACTTGACCGAGGTGCCGTCGCGCGCCAGCGAAGTCTTGAACCACGACGAGCGCATCCGCGAGATCGCACAGGAATTGGCGCTCGCCCGCGACGTGCTCTATCTGGGGCGCGGCAGCGCCTTCCCGATCGCGCTCGAAGGCGCGCTGAAATTGAAGGAGATCTCCTACATCCATGCCGAAGGCTACGCCGCCGGCGAGATGAAGCACGGGCCCATCGCGCTGATCGACGAGCACGTGCCGGTCATCGTCCTGGCGCCCAATGACGGGCTCTTCGAGAAGACGCTCGGCAACATCGAGGAGGTGATGGCGCGCGGCGGCCGCGTCGTCATGGTGTCGGACAAGGCCGGCATCGCGCGCTTCCAGGACCGGCTCCTCTTCGGCATCCCGGTGCCGGAATGCGACCCCTTCGTCGCGCCCTTGCTCTACGCCATTCCCGTCCAGCTCCTCGCCTACCACGTCGCGGTCATCAAAGGGACCGACGTCGACCAGCCGCGCAACCTCGCGAAAAGCGTCACGGTGGAGTAGCGCGTCTCGCGCAGCTGCGTCGCGGCCTTGCGTGGTTCGAGACGCACGCTGCGCGTGCCCTCACCATGAGGGCTTTCTCGATGGCATTGAGAAAGACCGTCATCCTGAGCCGGCGCCAAGCGCCGCGTCGAAGGACGCGCGACGCCGATCCAGCAAGCGCCTGCTTGCGAAAGCCGCCGCCGCACCCGACCTAATCCTTGACCCCAAGGGAGGAGGCTCGCGATGCAGCTCGAGGACCAGAAGCTTTTCCGGCAGCACTGCTACATCGGCGGCGAGTGGGTCGGCGCCGACAGCGGCGCGACGATCCCGGTCACCAATCCCTCGAACGGCGAGACCCTCGGCACGGTGCCGAAGATGGGCGCCGAGGAGACGCGCCGGGCGATCGAGGCGGCGGACCGGGCGCTGCCCCTCTGGCGCGCCCGGACGGCGAAGGAGCGCGCCCAGATCCTCAGGCGCTGGTTCGATCTGATGATGGCGAACCAGGAAGACCTGGCCGCCCTGATGACCGCCGAACAGGGCAAGCCCCTCGCCGAATCGAAGGGCGAGATCGCCTATGCCGCTTCCTTCATCGAATGGTTCGGCGAGGAAGGCAAGCGCATCTACGGCGACACCATCCCCGCGCACGGCACCGACAAGCGCATCGTCGTCCTGAAGGAGCCGGTCGGGGTGTGCGCCGCGATCACGCCGTGGAATTTCCCCGCCGCGATGATCACCCGCAAATGCGGCCCCGCGCTCGCCGCCGGCTGCACGATGGTCTTGAAGCCGGCGACGGCGACCCCCTTCTCGGCCCTCGCCCTGTGCGAGCTGGCCGAGCGTGCCGGCGTGCCGAAGGGCGTCTTCTCCTGCGTCACCGGCCCCGCGAAGGAGGTCGGGGGCGAGCTCACCTCCAACCCGACCGTGCGCAAATTGACCTTCACCGGCTCGACCGAGATCGGCAAGCTCTTGATGGAGCAATGCGCCGGCACGGTCAAAAAGATCTCGCTCGAATTGGGCGGCAACGCGCCCTTCATCGTCTTCGACGACGCCGACATCGAGATGGCCGTCAAGGGCGCGATCGCCTCCAAATACCGCAACGCCGGGCAGACCTGCGTCTGCGCCAACCGCATCCTCGTGCAGGACGGCGTCTATGACGCCTTCACCCGGCGCCTCGCCGAGGCGGCGGGCGCGATGAAGGTCGCCGACGGCTTCGAGCCGGGTGCCGTGATCGGCCCCCTCATCGACATGAAGGCGGTCGAGAAGGTCGAGGCGCACATCGCCGACGCGCTCCAGAAGGGCGCGAAGGTCGCGGTCGGCGGCCGGCGCCACGCGCTCGGCGGCAGCTTCTTCGAGCCGACCGTCCTGACGGACGTGACGACCGACATGCGGATCACGCGCGAGGAAACCTTCGGCCCCGTCGCGCCGCTCTACCGGTTCAAGACCGAGGCCGAGGCGATCCGCATGGCGAACGACACCGAGTTCGGCCTCGCCGCCTATTTCTACGCCCGCGACATCGGCCGCATCTTCCGCGTCGCCGAAGCTCTCGAATACGGCATCGTCGGCATCAACGAGGGCATCATCTCGACCGAGATCGCGCCCTTCGGCGGCATGAAGGAATCGGGCATCGGCCGCGAAGGCTCGAAGTACGGCATCGAGGAATTCCTCGAAGTCAAATACCTCTGCCTCGGCGGCATCGACCGCTGATGCCTATCGGAAGGAGCTGTAGGGGTTCAGCGCCAAGGGGCGTGCGACTGGCGCGCCCCTTCCGCTATTTGATCCGGGGGGAGTGCCGTTGACCGCCGCCGATCCTTCGCCAAAGGGAATAATCGTTGTATTGGGAAACGAGAGCAATCGCTCTGGCCTTTCCGAAGCGGCGCGAAAGCGTTGTATCAAAGCCGCACAGATTGCCCAAAAACACACCGATTACCTCCTATTGCCAACAGGCAGTTATGGGGCCTTCAACTCATCGGATTGCGCCCACGGCGAACTGCTGCGTGAGTATCTCGTGGAGCTCGGGGTAAAGCGCGAGCGCGTCCTGCGACCCACAAACAGCAGCAGCACGGTTGAAGACGCCCTTACCACGCGCCGCATAATAGTCGATCTGGGCCAACCGGATTTAGTGGTGGTGACCTCCAATTTTCACCTTCGGAGAGCCGCCTACGTTTTCCGCCGGGTTTTTCCGGATTTTAAGTTGGAATTCTGCGGCTCAGACGATCCCGTGCACGCTGGAAAGCTCCATAAGAGGGAGTTGGACAAGCTCGAAGCCGTAAAAGCTGAGTGGGTCGACGTCCCCCTTTACGGCTTGAACGGCCTGAGACGTTTTCCCAAGGAAATATACGAAAATGCATCGAAAGAACACAAACATTATGACACACTATCCATTGCCGTTATTTCAGGAATATTTGTAATATTTGGATTTCCTTATATAGTATCTCCAAGATATCAAATAATGGAGAGTTTTTTGTTTTTGTTATCATCTGGGGGAATCGTGGCTCTCCTGATATTGTATGATCGAATGGCCTTCTTCGCCCGGCTCGCCCGCCGCGTGCTGCGTCATATTGAAGCCCAGCACGATGGAGGATTCTCGCTGAGTAACCCTCGCCAATATAAATCTGGTCATCCGCATGTGGTCCTCCCCTTTGTTGCGCCTGGCCTATCGATCACCTGTCTCATAAGCGCCACGGCTTTGATAATGGCGCTGATCCAGCTTGCGGCTTTTCTATTCCTTAGTGTGGGCGGGCAAACGCGCCTGTGATTCCGAAATGCTCAGTTGCGACATCGGCCGCATCTTCCGCGTCGCCGAGGCGCTGGAATACGGCATCGTCGGCATCAACGAGGGCATCATCTCGACCGAGATCGCGCCCTTCGGCGGCATGAAGGAATCGGGCATCGGCCGCGAGGGCTCCAAGTACGGCATCGAGGAGTTCCTCGAAGTCAAATACCTCTGCCTCGGCGGCATCGACCGTTGAGTTTGCCGTCGGTCGCGCGATATTCTATGTATATCCGGCGGCCGATGGAGCGGTTCGATGCAGGTCCAGATCGCGCGTTGGGGCAACAGCCTCGGGCTGCGCCTTCCGAAGCACATCGCCGAAGGCGCCGGGTTGCGCGCCGGCGCCCGTGTCGAGGTCGAGGCGGAAGGCGGCCGCATCGTCATCTCGCCGGCACGGCCGCGCTACGAGCTTGCCGAGCTGTTGCGGGGGATGACGCCGCAGGCGATGCGGGAGGCTTTCGATTGGGGAGGGGACAAAGGCCGCGAGGTCGTCGAGTGACCGCGATGCCGTACGTGCCGGAAGCGGGCGAGCTGATCTGGACGGATTTCGATCCGCGCGTCGGCCGCGAGCAGAGCGGCCGGCGCCCCGCGCTCGTGCTGTCGCCCTCGGAATTCTATCGCGCGAGTGAGTTCGCGATCGTCTGCCCGATAACCTCGCGGGTTCGCCCGTTCGGCACCAGCGTCGTGCTGCCGCCGGGCCTGCCGGTTTCCGGCGAGATCCTGACCAGCCATGTGCGCAGCATCGACGCTCTTGCCCGTCCCATCGGCGAGGCGGGAGCGGCGGTCGCGGCGGAGATCCTCGACGAGGTTCGCCGGAAGCTCGCCGCGCTGATCGGGCTTTAGAGGATAGGCCGCGAGTCGGCGCCGCGCCGATCGGCGAAAAAAAATGGGGTGGGGCCGTTGCAGCCCCACCCCAGTCGGGAGGAAACCGAACCTTCCGGCTATTCGCCTTCGATGCCGATCGCGTAGGCGGTCTCGCCGTGCACCGCGTCGTCGCCGACCTTCAGCTTCGCCTCGTCCATGCGCAGCGGCACGAAGATCGAGATCACCTTCAGGATGATGAAGGTCATGACCGCGTTGTAGGCGATGATGAAGGCGGCCGCCTCGAGCTGCAGCAAGAGCTGCTTCGGATTGCCGTAGAGCCAGCCCGTGACGTTGACGCCCGGCGCGTCCTTCTCGGTGCCGATGTATTGCAGCATCGCCGGGTTGGCGAGGATGCCGACGAGGAGGCCGCCGGTGAGCCCCGCGACGCCGTGCGTCGAGAAGACGCTGAGCGTGTCGTCGACCTTCATCATGAAGCTGGTCTTCTGCAGTTTGTTCATCGCCAGCCACGGGATGATGCCGGCGACGATGCCGACGATGATGGCGCCCCAGCCGTCGACATAGCCGGCCGAGGGGGTGATCGCGACGAGGCCCGCGATCATGCCGTTGACGGCGCCGATGATCGAGGGCTTGCCGTAGGCCATCTTGTCCATCAGCGTCCACACCAAGAGCGCGACCGCGGTCGCGGTGTTGGTGTTGAGCACGGCTGCGCCGGCGTCGGCATTGGCGAAGTAGGGGTCGCCGCCGTTGAAGCCGTTCCACCCCAGCCACAATATGCCGGCGCCGATCAGCGTGACGAGGAGGCTGTTCGGCGGGAAGTTGTCGCGGTCGGCCTGCAGCCGCGGCCCGATCACCCAGGCGGCGACAAACCCCGAGGTGCCGGCCGCCAGATGGATCACATAGCCGCCGGAGAAATCCGCCGCCCCGGCGCTCGCCAGCCAGCCGCCGCCCCACAGGCTGAACGCCCCCACCGTATAGACGAGGGTCATCCACACCGGGCAGAAGATGACCCAGGCCGCGAAGTTCATGCGGCCCAAGACCGAGCCGCCGAGGATGATGACGGTGATCGCGGCGAAGACGAACTGGAAGAACATCAGGGTCGCCATCGGGAAGGCGATCGGCGGCATGCCGGAGGCGGCCGCCGGTATCGTCGCCTGGCCGAGCGTGAACGAGGCCGAGGTCGCCAGCATCGGTTTGCCCAAGAACGGAAACCACTGCGGCCCGAACGCCATGTTGTAGTCGAACAGGATCCACACCACCAACACGGAGGCGAAGGCGTAGAAGCACATGAAGGCGGAATTGATCGCCCATTTCTTCTTGACGATCCCGCCGTAGAGGACCGCCAGCCCCGGTATGCTTTGCAGCCCGACAAAGGTGGCGGCCGCCAGCTGCCAGGCATTGTCGCCGGTGTCGAGCCATTTCGGTGAAGGTACGAGCATCGATTGCCCCCTATTTTCCCGTTGCCAACCACGCCGCCTCCGGTTCCCGCGAGCGGGGGCCGAACGGACGGACACATTCGGGAGAACCGGAAGGCAAGAGCCGTGCCGGAATGACCTCGCGCCGCCAAATCCGGTATTTTCGTTGTGTCAGGTCGAGGCACCCGAGGGATTGCGCAGAAATTGTGCAGATAATTGCATATAATTTGGGCAATCGCAGAGAAGTGTAAACGCTCGTCGGCGGATGCGTTATCATCGCAAATCCATGGCGGCAAGTGGACGGGGCAGGAACCTCGCGAGGCCCCGCGCCGTTCCTTGCGCTGAAAATTCGCTCGAGCAAGGCCGCGATGCGCCCGAAAGTCTCGTTCGACAGCAAAAATATCTGGCGCCGCCTCGAAATGTGCAAAGCAGTGGCCGAAGCATACGGCTGGAACTCTGCCGATATATCCAGTTTTACCGAAGAAGTCAGCGAGGCGTTTTCTTACGAAGAGGCGATGGCGATCATAAAACGCGACTTCGACGTCTCTGAGGGATCGAGAGACCAGCCGCTCGGTTTCTGATCGCCGACCCTCGGCCGGGCGCCCTTTCCAGAAACCCCGGATTTCGCTATGCATCCTCGCATGGCGATACGGGCGCGAGCATGTTCCGGCATCGGGTCATAGCGGCAGGCGTGGCCTGCCTGGCGGGCATGCTCCCGCCGGCGGCGAGGGGGCAGCAGCAGCCGGACAGGGCGGCGATCACCTGCACCAACCCGGCGAGCGGCGCCTCCTGGCAGGTCATGATCGATTACCCCAAATCGACCGTCGACGCCAATCCGGCCGAGATTACCCCGGCGGCGATTTCCTGGTTCGACCCCAAGGATGGCGGCCACTACACGCTCGACCGCAAAACCGGCAAACTGACGGCAACCGTCGCCTCGAGCACCGGCGGCTATTTCCGCCATGGCCGTTGCGCCCTGGGGAAGCCGCGGTGACGGCATGAGCGGGGGAACGGGCCTCGCGGCGGCGGGCGAGCTCGGGGTGCGGGCGATCGTCGGGTTCTGTTCGAAGACGGGCCCCCGCAAGGCGAACGAGGATTTCGCCGGGGCGCTGATCGGCGCCGAATTGCCCGAGCCGCGCCAGGAGGTGGTGGCGGCGATCGCCGACGGCATCGGCGGCGCCAAGGGCGGGCGCATCGCGGCCGAGACGGCGGTGCGCGGCTTTCTCGACGGGTTTTGCGATCTGCCCGAGACGATGGAGGTGCAGCGCGCGGCGGCGAAGATCGTCAGCGCCCTCAACGCCTGGATCTATTCGCTCGCCCGCCAGGACGAAAAGCTCGCCGGGATGGGCTCTACCTTCACCGCGCTGGTGTTGCGCGGCCGCGTCGCGCACCTCCTGCATGTCGGGGATACGCGCGCCTATCGGTTGAGCGGCGAGCGCCTCAATTGCCTGACGACCGATCACGTGCGCGAGGACGGGACGGGCCGCTCGCACACCCTCAACCGCGCGCTCGGCGTCGAGACCGAGGTGCGTCTCGACTACGCCGCGCAGCCGGTAGCCTTGCACGACCGCTTCCTGTTGTGCAGCGACGGCGTGCACGGCTTTCTGCCAGAAGCGGGCATCGCCGAGATCCTGCGCGAGCGCGCCGCCCCGGACGAGACCGCGCAGGCCCTCGTCGCCGCCGCGCTCGCCTCGGGCGGCGCCGACAACGCGACCGCCCTCGTCCTCGACGTCGTCGCATTGCCGACCGCGGGATCGGCCGATCTCGGCGCCGCGATCGGGGAATTGCCGGTGATCCCGGTGCCGGTCGAGGGCGAGGCGATCGACGGCTTTTTGCTGCGGGCGCTGATTTCCGACGGCCGCTACAGCCGGCTTTTCGCCGCCGAGGACGAGGTCGAGGGCGGCAATGTCGCGCTCAAATTCCCCAAGCCCGCGGTCGTCAGCGTCGAGGCCTACCGCGCCGCCTTTCTGCGCGAGGCGTGGGTCGGCGCGCGCGTGCACCACCCCTCCGTCGGGCGCGTCATCGAATTGCCGCCGGGCCGGCAGACCGCCCTCTATACGGTGATGCCGCTCTACCAGGGCGAGCTTCTCGAAGGCCGCCTCGCGCGCCGGCCGGCGCTCGGCCTCGAAGAGGGGCGCCACATCGCCGTCAGCCTCGCGCGCGCCGTCGCCGCACTGCACCGCGCCGGCATCGTCCACCGCGACATCAAGCCGGACAACGTCATCCTCGAAGGCGGCGGCGCGCTGAAGCTGATCGACCTCGGGGTGGTGCGCGCCCCGGCCTTGGAGGAATTTCCGCCCGAGGCGATCCCCGGCACCCAGGCCTATATGGCGCCCGAGATGTTCGAGGGCGAAGCGGGCAACGAAGAGACCGACATCTATGCGCTCGGCGTCACGATGTTCCGCGCCTTCACCGGCGAATACCCCTACGGCAATGCCGACGCGGTGAGCCCGCCGCGGCGCAGCCTGCCGCTCGATTTTTCCGCATTGCGGCCGGATCTGCCGGCCTGGCTCAAGGCGGCGCTCGGGCGCGCCGTCGCGCTCGATCCGGGCAGGCGCTTTCACGACGTGACCGAGTTCGCGATGGAGATGGAGGCGGGGCCGGCGCGTGCGCCGGCGGGGATAAGCCGGCCGCTGACGCTCTACGAACGCGCCCCGTTGCGCGTCTGGCAGGGCCTCGCCGTATTGCTCGCGCTGGCGCTCCTCGCCTCGTGGCTGCTGCGGTGAGTCTCGACAGCGACGCCACTCGAACAGCCTCCTCTAAATCCCCTCCCCCGCACGCGGGGAGCGGGCGAGGGGCCTTACGCCTCCAGCCCGACCAGGCTCCTCGCATAGGCCTGCGCCTCGAACGGGCGCAGATCCCCGGCGCCCTCGCCGACGCCGAGCGCGTGCACCGGAATGCCGTATTTTTCGGCGAGCGAGACGAGGACGCCGCCCTTGGCGGTGCCGTCGAGCTTTGTCATCACGATGCCGGTGACGCCGACCATCTCGCGAAAGGTCTCGGCCTGCGCGTGCGCGTTCTGCCCGATCGTCGCGTCGAGGACGAGCAGCACCGCGTGCGGCGCGGCGGCGTCGACCTTTTTGAGGACGCGCACGATCTTTTGCAATTCCGCCATCAGCCCGGCCTTGTTGTGCAGCCGCCCGGCCGTGTCGATGAGCAGCACGTCGGCATCCGCCTCTCGCGCCTCGACGAAGGCGTCATAGGCGAGGCCCGCGGCGTCCGAGCCGTGCGGGCGGAAGACGACCGGGCAGCCGGTGCGCTCGCCCCAGATTTGCAGCTGCTCGACGGCGGCGGCGCGGAACGTGTCGCCGGCGGCGAGGACGACGCGCTTGCTTTCCTGCCGGTAATTGCGGGCCAGCTTGGCGATCGTCGTCGTCTTGCCGCTGCCGTTGACGCCGACGACGAGGATGACGAAGGGCTTCGTCGCGGGGTCGATGGCCAGCGGCTTCATGACCGGCTCGACGAGGCGGGTGATCTGCGCCGCCAGCGCCCGGCGCACCTCCTCCGGCGCGACCTCCTGGTTGAACCGCGACCGGCGCAGCGCCTCGGCGACCTCGCGCGCGACGGCCACCCCCATGTCGCTCGAGATCAGCAATTCCTCGAGTTCGGCGAGCGCCTCCTCGTCGAGGCGGCGGCGATTGAAGATCGTGTTGATGCCGTCGGTGAGGCGCGCCGAGCTTTTCGACAGCCCCGCCCTGAGCCGCCCGAGCCAGCCGCGCGGTTCCTCGTCTGCTTCGGGCGGCAGCGCCTCGTCGGGTCCGGCCTCGCGGCGCCGGAACCTCACCCGACTCCCTCCGCGAGGAGGCTGACGCCATCGGAGCCGGCAAAGCGCATCGCTCGGATCTCGCCCGCGGCCGCCGGATCGGCGAAGCGGACGGTGGCGTAGCAGGCGGCCCGGCCGAT
>DASYYD010000071.1:0-2509 GCA_035934195.1 Allostellaceae bacterium
CCCCGCCAGGTTCGCGGCGAGGGCGCCGCCGAGCGTCGGCTCGCCGTCGCCGCCGAGGAGACCGCGCCAATCGGCCGGCTCGAACGCGAGCATCTGCCCGGCCTCGGCCAGCACGCGCTCGATTTCGGCGAGCGGGGTCGCGGCGCCGGCGGTCAGCACCAATTCGCTCGGCGCATACTCGCGGACCCCCGAAAGCGCCGACAGGTCGAGCGTGTGCGCGGTCTGCAGCGGCCGCCCCAACCCGCGCTTCGACCCGCCGCCGACGATCTCGACCGGCTCCGCTCTTGCCAGCGCGCCGGCGACGGCGTCGCGCAGCTCGTCGAGCGTCGTCGGGAGCAACCGCGTCATGCGCGCAATCTATCGCGAAAGCGCACCGCGAAGGCGCCTTTCTCGTGGTCACAGCCGAGCTTGACCGACGGCTGGTCCGGTTTGGTGAAGCCGGTTGCCTGATGGAAACTCACTGCGGCCAGGAATCCCCGTGGCCGGACTTGTTCCGGCCACCCACGTCTTACGTTTTGCGGCAAGTTTTTCTTGGAATCAGATCGATGATAATGATGCCGCGAACATCGTGTGGAGGCATCGCATGCCCATCGTGCGCGGCAGCTGCCTGTGCGGCGGCGTCAAATTCGAGGTCACGGGCGCGCTGACGCACCTGCTCAACTGTCACTGCACGAACTGCCGCAAGCAGCACGGCGCCGCGTTCCGCAGCCGGGCGCGCGTGCGGGTCGACGATTTCCGCTGGCTGCAGGGCGAAGAGCTCGTCAGCTATTTCGAATCGTCACCGGGGTTCCACCGCGGGTTTTGCAGCCGGTGCGGCTCGCCGATCGTCAACCGGGCGGCACCGAATTACGCCGCCGCGGCGGTCCGCGGGACCGATCTCGGGATACCGCTCGGCATCCTCGACGACGATCCGGGGGTTCGCCCGCAAAGCCACTGCTTTGTCGCGAGCAAGGCGGCGTGGTTCGAGATCACCGACGACCTGCCGCAATCCGCCGGGTTTCCGCCGCGCGGCTAGAACCGGGGCAGATCCGGATGCGGCAGGGCGCCGTGATGGACGTGGAGGCGGCCCAGTTCGGCGCAGCGGTGCAAGGTCGGGAAGACCTTGCCGGGGTTCAATAGCCCGTCCGGGTCGAACGCGCATTTGAGGCGCTCCTGCTGGGCGAGGTCGGCCTCGTCGAACATCGCGCCCATCAGATCGCGCTTCTCGACGCCGACGCCGTGCTCCCCGGTCAGGACGCCGCCGACCTCGACGCATAATTTCAGGATGTCGGCGCCGAACGCCTCGGCCTTCTCGATCTCGCCCGGCTTGTTGGCGTCGTAGAGGATGAGCGGGTGCAGATTGCCGTCGCCGGCATGGAAGACATTGGCGACGCGCAGCCCGTATTGCTCCGACAGCGCGCGCGTGCGCGCCAGTACTTCGGCGAGCCGGGCGCGCGGGATCGTGCCGTCCATGCAGTAATAATCGGGCGAGATGCGGCCCACCGCCGGAAAGGCCGCCTTCCGGCCGGACCAGAAGGCGAGGCGCTCGGCCTCGTCCCGGCTGGCGCGGATCGAGCGCGCCCCATTGGCGCGGGCGATCTCGTCGACGCGGGCGATCAGATCGTCGATTTCGGCCGGCGGCCCGTCGAGCTCGACAATGAGCAGCGCCTCGGCGTCGCGCGGATAGCCGGCATGGACGAAATCCTCGGCGGCGTGGATCGCCGGGCGGTCCATCATCTCCATGCCGCCCGGGATGATGCCGGCGGCGATGATCGCGGCGACGCAGTTGCCGCAATCCTCGGTCGCGGCGAAGCCGATCAGCAGCGCGCGCGCGCTCGGCGGCTTGCGCAGGATGCGCAGCGTCGCCTCGGTCACGACGCCGAGCAGCCCCTCGGAACCGGCTATCACGCCCAGCAGATCGTAGCCTTCGGGGTCGAGGTGCCGGCCGCCGAGGCGGACGATCTCGCCGTCGATCGTCACGATTTCGAGGCCGAGCAGATTGTTGGACGTGACGCCGTATTTGAGGCAGTGCACGCCGCCCGAATTCTCGGCGACATTGCCGCCGATCGTGCAGGCGATCTGGCTCGACGGGTCGGGCGCGTAATAAAAGCCGGCGTCGCCGACCGCGTGGCTGATCGCGAGGTTGGTGACGCCGGGCTGCGCGACGACGGCGCGGTTGGCGTAGTCGATGTCGAGGATGCGGTTGAACCGGGCCATGCCGAGGAGCACGCCGTCGGCCAGCGGCAGGGCGCCGCCCGACAGCGAGGTGCCGGCGCCGCGCGGCACCACCTTGATGCCCTGCTCCTGGCAATAGCGCAGCACCGCGGCGACCTGCGCCACCGTCGAGGGCAGCACGACCGCCAGCGGCAATTGCCGGTAGGCGGTCAGCCCATCGCTTTCATAGACGCGCCGCTCGGGCTCGGAGACGATGACGCCTTCGCCCGGCACGATCCGCCGCAACGCCTCGACAATCTCGGCGCGGCGCTGCAAGACCGCGGCATCGGGCCTCGGCATCTTCATCGCAAATCCG
>DASYYD010000096.1:0-8145 GCA_035934195.1 Allostellaceae bacterium
CGAGGATTACGGCAAGGAGATGCTGCGCATCCGCGACCGCCACGACCGCGAGATGCTGTACGGCCCGACCAACGAGGAGCAGGTGACCGAGATCGTCCGCGCCTCGATCAAGAGCTACCGCGACCTGCCGAAGAACCTCTACCACATCCAGTGGAAGTTCCGCGACGAGGTGCGCCCGCGCTTCGGCGTCATGCGGGGGCGCGAATTCCTGATGAAGGACGCCTACAGCTTCGACCTCGACCAGCCGGGCGCGAAGCGCTCCTACAACAAGATGTTCCTCGCATACTTGCGCACCTTCGCCCGGATGGGGCTGAAGGCGATCCCGATGCGCGCCGATACGGGGCCGATCGGCGGCGATCTCAGCCACGAGTTTCAGATCCTCGCCGACACCGGCGAATCGGAAGTCTATTGCGACCGCCGCTGGCTCGAGACCGACATCCTGGCGGCCGAGCCCGACTACGACAGCGACCTCGAGCCGTTTTTCCGGCATTGGACCGCGCTCTACGCCGCGACCGACGAAAAGCACGACCCGAAGAACTGCCCGATCCCGGCCGAGGATCTCGTGACGGCGCGCGGCATCGAGGTCGGCCACATCTTCTATTTCGGCACCAAGTATTCGCAGCCGATGGGCGCCTTCGCGACGCTCGCCGACGGCGGCAGCGTGCCGCTCGAGATGGGCTCCTACGGGATCGGCGTCTCGCGCCTCGTCGGGGCCCTCATCGAGGCGAACCATGACGACGCGGGCATCATCTGGCCGGTCGCCGTCGCGCCCTTCGCGGTCGGGCTCGTCAACCTGCGCGCCGGCGACAAACGTTGCCGCGATTTCGCCGATGGGCTTTACGGCAGGCTGCGGACCGCCGGCGTCGAGACGCTCTATGACGACCGCGACGAGTCGCCCGGCGCCAAATTCGCGACGATGGACCTCGTCGGCCTGCCCTGGCAGCTGATCGTCGGCCCCCGCGGCGTCGCCGCCGGCACGGTCGAATTGAAGGAGCGGCGCGGCGGCGCGCGGGCCGACCTGCCGCTCGATGCGGCGCTGGCGCGGGTGATGTCGCATTGATCGGCGACATGTCAAATCGAGATTGCTTCGTCGCTGCGCTCCTCGCAATGACGCCCATGGTTGTCGTCATTGCGAGCGCAGCGAAGCAATCCCGATGATCCGTATCGGGGATCTTCGACCGTGATCTTCGGCGCCTTCGAGCGGCTGGTCGCCTTCCGCTATCTGCGGGCGCGGCGGCAGGAGGGGTTCGTCTCGGTCATCGCGATCTTCTCGCTCTTGGGCATCGCGCTCGGCGTCGCCACCCTGATCATCGTCATGTCGGTGATGAACGGCTTTCGCGCCGAGCTGCTCGGCCGCATCCTGGGGCTCAACGGCCATCTCGGCGTCTACGCCGCCGCGGGCCCCTTCGCGGACTATGCGGCGGCGGCGCAAAAGGCGGCGCGGGTGAAGGGGGTCGTCAGCGCGACCCCGCTGATCACCGGCGAGGTCATGGCGACCTCGCAAAAGGGCGCCGCCGGGGCGCTCGTCCGCGGCATGCGGCCGCAAGATTTGCAGCACCGCGCGCTCGTCGCGAGCCGCATCCTCGAAGGCTCGCTCGCCGGCTTCAAGGATGACGGCGTCGTCCTCGGCTACCGCCTCGCCGAGCAGCTCGGAGTCGGCGTCGGCGGCCGCGTCACAATCATCTCGGCAAAGGGTGTGGCGACCGCCTTCGGCACGATGCCGCGCATCAAGACCTACCACGTCGCCGCCCTCTTCGATGTCGGCATGTACGAATACGACAACAGCATCATCTATGTGCCGCTGCCGGCGGCGCAGCTCTACTTCCAGATGCCCGACGCGGTCTCCTCGATCGAGGTCTTCGTCAAGAACCCCGACCGGGTCGACGCGGTCGGCCGGCAGATCGCCGCGGCGCTTGGGGCAGGCGTGCGCATCGTCGATTGGCAGCAGGCCAATTCGAGCCTCTTCAACGCCGTCGAGATCGAGCGCAACGTCATGTTCCTGATCCTGACCCTCATTATCCTGGTCGCCGCCTTCAACATCATCTCCAGCATGATCATGATGGTGAAGGACAAGGGCCGCGACATCGCGATTCTCCGCACGATGGGCGCCTCGCGCGGCATGGTGCTGCGCATCTTCATGCTGTCAGGCGCGAGCATCGGCATCGTCGGCACATTGGCCGGGCTCGTCCTCGGCGTCCTCTTCACGCAGAACATCGAGGCGATCCGGCAATTCATCCAAAAGATCATCGGCACGAACCTCTTTTCCGCCGAGATCTATTTCTTCACGCGCATTCCGGCGCGGCTCGACCCGCGCGAGGTCGCCGCCGTCGTGCTGATGGCCCTGGCGCTCTCCTTTCTCGCGACGATCTACCCCTCCTGGCGCGCCGCCCGGCTCGACCCGGTCGAGGCGCTGCGCTACGAGTGAGAAGCGGCTTGGGCGATCCGTTTAAGCGTCCTTCGACTCGGCGCGTCGCGCCGGCTCAGGATGACGGTTCTCGATGCCATGAAGATCATCCGTCATGCTGAGGAGCGCCCGATAGGGCGCGTCTCGAAGCACGCTTGATGCCGATGCCGACGCAAAACGGTACCCCGGCGCTCGAACTGAGGGGCGTCAAGCGGGTCTTCCGCCAGGCCGGCGCCGAGTTGCGCGTCCTCGACGGCGTCGATCTCGCGCTCGCGCGCGGCGAAGTCGTGGCGCTCGTCGGCCCCTCGGGCGCCGGCAAATCGACATTGCTGCACGTCGCGGGCCTTCTCGAACGCCCCGACGGCGGACAGGTCATCATCGGCGGCGAGGATTGCGGCGGCCTTTCCGACGAGCGGCGCACAATGCTGCGGCGCTCCGAACTCGGCTTCGTCTACCAGTTCCACCACCTGCTGCCCGAATTCTCGGCCCTCGAAAACGTCATGCTGCCGCAGATGATCGCCGGCGTCCCGCGCCGCGCCGCGCGCGCGCGGGCGGCGCAGCTCCTCGATTGGGTCGGGCTCGCCCCACGCGCGAGCCATCGCCCGGCGCGGCTCTCGGGCGGCGAGCAGCAGCGCGTCGCGATCGTGCGCGCCCTCGCCAACGAGCCGAAGATCCTCCTCGGCGACGAGCCGACCGGCAACCTCGACCACGCGACCGGCGACAGCGTGCTCGCGACCTTATTGGAGATTGTCCGCCGCACCGGCCTCTCGGCCCTCGTCGCGACCCACAACCTCGACCTCGCCCGCCGCCTCGACCGCATCGTCGCGCTCGAAGACGGCCGGCTCAGGGAGCGTGGCTGATCGCGAGGGAGCCCACCTCCCGGCACGGGCAGGGCGCTGCTGGGGCGCCGAGTTCGTCATGCAAACCGCCGTCGATTTGGTATAGTGCGGCTATGGTGCAGACGCTCAAGCGCGCGATTGCGGAGATGGAATCGCTCTCGGCCGCCGATCAGGAAGAGATCGGCCGGCGGTTGCTGTCGCATCTCGAAAAACTCCGGCAGCTCCGCGAGGAGCTGGACAAGGGTATTTGCTCGCTCGATGCGGGCGAGGGCAAACCGCTCGATGTCGAGGAGTTCCTCAGGGAACAACACGCGCGGCATGCAAGGTCGTAAGCGGCCGGCCATCTGGTCGCCGGAAGCGCGCGTCGATCTCTCCGAGATCTGGGCATATTATCGGCGAACCGCCGGGCGGCAGGCGGCGGACAAGATCGTGCGCGAAATCACCGCGGCGGTGAGGTTGCTGCCGGAGGCGCATCCGCTCGGCGGACGGCCGCGGGAAGAACTGCGGCCGGGGTTGCGCTCGATCGCTGCACGGCCGCGCGTTATTTTCTACCGGGTGCGGCGTGCCGTCCCCGAAATCGTGCGTGTTCTGGATGGGCGGCGCGACCTCGATGAAATCTTTTCCGACGATGCGGACGCCTAGACTAGACCGGCGCTAACAAGCGGCCGAATCGCGGGCCGTCCTCAAAGCTTCGAGCCAGCGCCGCAGCACAGCGGCGTGGCTGGCGAGGCGCTCTTCGATCTCTTCCCCGATCCGGGCCCCGATACATATGGGCCGCGAGATTACGGTCGCGGCCGATCTTTATGGCGGCCTCGGCGTCGGCGTCGGAGAGCCAGCCGAGGCGTCGCGCCGCGCGAATCGCGCCGTTCGGGGAGGCAGCCTCGATGCCCTCGCGCTCGTCGAGGAGGTGCTGGCAGGCTTTCCAGACGGCTTCGAAGGTATAGATGAACCGCAGGATCGCGCTGTCGCGCTCGATCAGCGAGTTCGGTGCTCTGGCGACGGATTCACCGAGGGTCGCGAGCGCCGCCTGCGCTTCGGCGAGCCGTTCTTCTAATCCCGCCACTTCACACCTTCGCGCCGGACTGCTCGGCCAACCCCGGGTCGGCGCGTGGCAGATCCACCAGATCGACATCGTAGGGGATCGTGCTCTCCTCGATCTCGTCGGCGAGGACGGCGTAGAAGCTCGAAGGAAGCTCGTCCCGCGGCAAAATCGCGATGTCGCTGTCGCTGTGTTGTCGCACCTCATCGCGGGCGCAAGAGCCGAATAGCCACACCGCGGCGTCGTGCCCTTCGAGCGCCGCGAGCACCATTGCACGCAATTCCCCGAGCGCTTGTTTGCGCGTGGCGTTCATAGCGCGATACTGCCGGCAATGGGGTTGCGAGGTTCCCTCATGCTTGCTGAACGGCGGCGGGATATTGCGCCATAACCGCATCGGAGGTCAGCAAGGTAATCCCCTCAACCATGGTTTGCGCGATCAGCAGCCGATCAAAGGGGTCCTTGTGGATCGCGGGCAGCCCCGAGACGGCGACCGCATGCTCGCCGGTTATCGCCAGCTCGCGATAGCCGTTGTTCAGGAGGCCGCGTCGGAGCTGAGTTGCGTCGGCGCGAAAGTCGGGCCTCCCGAGCCGCGCCTTTATGGCGATTTCCCACAGGCTCGCAGCGCTGAACAGCAATTCGTTCTCCGGATCTTCGATCAGGCGGCGCGCTTGCGGCGACAACCGAGCGGATTGTCCCGCGGCCCACAACAGCAGATGCGTGTCGATCAGCAGCCTCATCCTTTGCCGCTGAAGAGCCGTTCTATCTCCTCGGCCCCCATCCGGTCGAAGTCGTCGGGCACCTCGATCAGGCCCTCCATGAAGCCGATCCGCTGCATCGCCGCTTCGGCCGGCGCGTCAAACGGCACGACCTTGACCATCGGTTTGCCCGCCTTCGCGATGATAAACGGCTCGCCGCGCGCGGCGCGCTCCACCAGGCGAGACAGGTGGGTTTTTGCTTCATGGATGTTGACGCTGCGCATCGTCGGATCGTTGAGACTTAGTTTATTAAACTTAGTCATTCCGACGCGCTACCGCAAGTCGCCGCTATGCACGCGGCTTGGTCAGCCCGCCTTCAGTCTCCGCGGGGAGCGGCGGGCGAGGTAGGGCTTGAGGTACTGCCCCGTATAGCTGTCGGCGTGCGCCGCCACGTCTTCGGGCGTGCCGGTGGCGACGATGCGGCCGCCGGCGTCGCCGCCCTCGGGGCCGAGATCGATGATCCAGTCGGCGGTCTTGATGACTTCGAGGTTGTGCTCGATGACGAGCACCGTGTTGCCGGCCGCGACGAGCGCGTGCAGCACTTCGAGGAGCTTCTTCACGTCTTCGAAATGCAGGCCCGTCGTCGGCTCGTCGAGGATGTAGAGCGTCTTGCCGGTGGCGCGGCGCGACAGTTCCTTCGCCAGCTTGACGCGCTGCGCTTCGCCGCCCGAAAGCGTCGTCGCCGGCTGGCCGACATGGATGTAGCCCATGCCGACCCGCTGCAAGGTCAGGAGCTTGTCGCGGATCGCCGGCACGGCGCGGAAGAATCCGACGCCCTCGTCCACCGTCATGTCGAGCACGTCGGCGATGCTCTTGCCGCGGAACAGCACTTCCAGCGTCTCGCGGTTGTAGCGCCGCCCCTTGCAGACGTCGCACTGCACATAGACGTCGGGCAGGAAGTGCATCTCGATCTTGATGACGCCGTCGCCCTGGCAGGCTTCGCAGCGCCCGCCCTTGACGTTGAACGAGAAGCGCCCCGGCAGATAGCCGCGCGCCTTCGATTCGGGCAGCCCCGCGAACCAGTCGCGGATCGGCGTGAAGCACCCCGTATAGGTCGCCGGGTTCGAGCGCGGCGTGCGGCCGATCGGCGACTGGTCGATATCGACGATCTTGTCGAGATATTCGGCCCCCTCCAGCGCCTCGAAGGGGGCGGCCTGCTCGCGCGAATTGTTGAGCCGCCGCGCCAGCGCCTTGTAGAGCGTCTCGATGATCAGCGTCGATTTGCCGCCGCCCGAAACCCCGGTGACGCAGCAGAAGGTGCCGAGCGGAACTTCGGCGGTGATCCCCTTCAGATTGTTGCCGCGCGCGCCGGCGAGCTTGAGGATCTGCCGCTTGTGGCCGCTGCGCCGTGACCCCGGCACGGCGATCTCGCGGGCGCCCGTCAGGTATTGCCCGGTGATGCTGTCGGGGTTCGCCATGACCTGCTCCGGCGTCCCCTCGGCGACGACGTGCCCGCCGTGGACGCCCGCGCCCGGCCCCATATCGACCACCCAGTCGGCGGTGCGGATCGCCTCCTCGTCATGCTCGACGACGATAACCGTGTTGCCGAGGTCCCGCAGCCGCTTCAAGGTCTCGAGCAGCCGCCCGTTGTCGCGCTGATGGAGGCCGATCGAGGGCTCGTCGAGCACATAGAGCACGCCCGTCAGGCCCGAGCCGATCTGGGAGGCGAGCCGGATGCGCTGGCTCTCGCCGCCCGACAAGGTGCCCGAGGAGCGCGACAGGGTCAGGTATTCGAGCCCGACGTTTTTGAGAAACCCGAGCCGTTCGTTGATCTCCTTCAGAATGCGCTGCGCGATCTCGCGCTGGCTCGGCGTCAGCGTCGCGGCGACGGATGAGAACCACTCGACCGCCTCGGCGATCGACAGCCGCGCCGCCTCGCTGATGTTGCGCCGCGCGATCTTGACGGCGAGCGCCTCCGGTTTCAGCCGGTCGCCGCTGCACACCTCGCAGGTCTTGGCGTTCTGGTAGCGCCCCAACTCCTCGCGCACCCAGGCGCTGTCGGTCTCGCGAAAGCGCCGCTCGAGGTTCGGCAAGACCCCCTCGAACGGCCGCTCGGTCGTGTATTTTCTGAGGCCGTCGTCATAGGTGATCTTGATCGGCTCGCCCTCCGAGCCGAAAAGGATCGTCTGCTTCAGCCGCTCGGGGAGATCGTGCCACGGCGTGTGCATGCTCGCCTTGTAGTGGCGCGCCAGGCTTTCGAGCGTCTGTGTGTAATATTGCGACGATGAATGCGACCACGGGCTGACCGCGCCCTCGGCGAGGCTCCTGCGGTCGTCGTGGACGACGAGGTCGGCGTCGAAATAGAGCTTCGTGCCGAGCCCGTCGCAAGCCGGGCACGCGCCGAACGGGTTGTTGAACGAGAAGAGCCGCGGCTCGATCTCGGGAATCGTGAAGCCCGAGACCGGGCAGGCGAACTTCGCCGAGAAGATCGTGCGCTCGCCGGTGTCCGCGTTCTCGGCGACGGCGATGCCGTCGGCGAGGTCGAGGCTGGTTTCGAACGAATCGGCGAGCCGGTTGCCAAGGTCGTCGCCGAGCACGAGCCGGTCGACGACGATCTCGATGTCGTGCTTCTGGTTCTTGTTGAGGGGGTGCACCTCGTCGAGCTCGACCATCTTGCCGTCGATCTTGACGCGCTGAAAGCCGCGCCTTTTGAACTCGGCCAGTTCCTTGCGGTATTCGCCCTTCCGCCCGCGCGCGATCGGCGCCAGGAGGTAGAGCCGCGTCCCCTCCGGCATCGCCAGCACGCGGTCGACCATCTGCGAGACGGTCTGGCTCTCGATCGGCAAACCTGTCGCCGGCGAATAGGGCACCCCGACCCGCGCCCAGAGAAGCCGCATGTAGTCGTAGATCTCGGTCACCGTGCCGACCGTCGAGCGCGGGTTGCGCGAAGTCGTCTTCTGCTCGATCGAGATCGCCGGGCTGAGGCCCTCGATCGATTCGACCTCCGGCTTCTGCATCAGTTCGAGGAACTGCCGCGCATAGGCCGAGAGGCTCTCGACATAGCGGCGCTGCCCCTCGGCATAGATCGTGTCGAAGGCGAGCGAGGACTTGCCCGAGCCCGACAGCCCGGTCATCACGATCAGGCTGTCGCGCGGCAGGTCGAGGTCG
>DASYYD010000158.1:0-7144 GCA_035934195.1 Allostellaceae bacterium
AAAGTTGCGCAGCCAGGTTTCGTCCTCGACGAGGCGGACGCTGCCGTAGGCGTGCACATCGACATAGTTCCAGGTCGGCACCGCCGGCCCCGCCTCGTACCAGCGCGGCGAGACATAGCCGTGCGGGCCGGAAAAGATGACCAGCGCCTCGCCGCCCGCCGCGAAGGCCGCGACTTGCGGGTTCGGCCGCGCGAGGTGCCCCGAGAGCCGCCAATCTCCGCCGTCGCGGTCGAGCAGGATCGGCACGTGGCTCGCCACCAGCCCCGCAGCGCCGGCAATGACGACGAGCGCGAATTCGTGCCGCTCGATATGCGCCGCCAGCACGTCGCGGTCGGTTTCGGTGAAGGCCGCAGGCAGATAGACCATGGGCTTTCGTCAGCGCATGTGGGCAAGGACGACGGTGCCGAGGAGCGCCGCCCCCGACAGCAACAGAATGCCGCCCGAGCCGCGGTTGATCCACAACAGATGGCGGCGCTCGAAAGAGCGCAACAGCGAGCCGGCGCCGAGCGAGAGCGCCAGCCACCAGGCGAGCGAGCCGACCCATACCCCCGCCACCAGCATTGCCGCGCGGCCGAGCGTTGCTTCCTTGCCGGACAGCCCGACGCCGGCGAAGATCGCGAGAAAGGCGAGCAGGGTCACCGGGTTGCTGATCGTCAGCGCGAAGGTCGAAGCGTAGTCCGCGACGAGGGTTTCGCGGGTGCGCGGCGGGGCGCTTACCGGCGGCTCGGCGATCAGCGCGGAGCTGCCGACATAAAAGAGGAAGCCGGCGCCGGCGAGGCGCAGCCAGTCCTGATAGCCGAGCAGCCAATCGGAGACGACGGTGAGCCCGAACCCGGCGATCACCCCGAAGCACGCATCCGCGGTCGCCGCCCCGAGGCCCGATACCAGGCCCGCCAGCTTGCCGTCGAAGATCGTCCGCCGGATGCACAGGATGCCGACCGGGCCGACCGGCACCGCGATCACGATACCGACCACGATGCCTTTCAGAAAAAAGGCAAAAATCATTCGGTCGCAGCCCCCGCAACAGCCCCGCCAGTGTCCGCGAAGAGAAGTGGCGGCGCAACCCCTCCGCTGTGCCGTGGGTCCGGCGCCGGGGCGCGAGGACGATGTCCTCCTCCTATCGTTGCCGGGGTTGCGGATTGGGGGGTATGGTTCGCCGTTCGACCCACGGAGTGCCCGGATGCCGATCGCAGCACACGCCGTCCCCGCTGGCCACAACAAGCCCGAAGCGCTCTATGGCAAGCTCGAGGAACGCATCCTCCAGCGCGACCAGCAGGGCGCGAGCGAGGTTTATTACGATCTCTTGCGCGCCGGCCGGCCCTTGACCGAGATCATCGGCGAGGGCGTGCGCATGCATGCCCCCTTCACGCACGTCCCCTACCACGAGCGGATCGACGACGGCTTCGTCAACTTCGTCAACAACGACCATTGCCTGCTCTCCGCCCGCGCCACGCTGCATCTCAATAAGCTCGTGCCCGAGGCTTGCGCCGGGCTGCCGATGGCGCAGACGATCTGGTACATCCCGACCGGGCTCGACATCTGGAACCAGAAGATCCTGAAGGCGCCGGGCCATTACGCCCGCGCCCCCGGCTTCAGCCCGCCGCCCGGCCCGCCGCCGGCGCCGCAGGTCTTCTGGCCCGACCAGGAGCCGGAGCGCCTTTCGGGCCCGCTCGACGAGCGGCTCGGGCACTGGATGACGCTGGTCCACCGCGGCCAGGTGCTGGAGGCCTACCGCGTCTTTCTCGGCCTCATGGAGAACCCGGCCGAGCGCGGGGCAGTGCTCGCGCAACTCGTCTTCGCCGGCCTCGTCGACGTGCAGGACCGCTCCCTCTACAACCGCTCCTACACGACCGGGCACAAATCGTTCCGCGCCCGCGCCACGGTCGAACTCGGCCGCGCGCTCGGCTGGGAGAACGCACACCAGGTCGTCTATGCCGGGGCGCTCGACATCGCGGTCGGCCCGCGCTGGTACTCGCTTTACGAGATGGCCTGCAACGCCATCACGATGTTCGTCGAGGGCGAGGCGGTGCATGCGATCCCCTATCGCGGCGTGACCGCGCGCGAAACGGCCCTCCTCGAAAATGCGGGCCCGCTCGGCGCGGCCGAACGGGACGCGTTCATCGAAACGGTGACCCGCGAGCCCGAGCCCAACTATGTCGAGGCGCTGACGAAGCTGCTCGCCGCCGGCAAGAGCCCGCGGCAGATTCTCGACGCACTGCAGCTCGGCGCCGCCGAAGTCATCCTCGAGACGCAGAACCCGACCGGCTTCTCGCTGCCGCAGCATTGCTACGAGTACCTGAATACGCTCGGCTGGTTCTACGACAATTTCCGCCACCCGCAGCGTTTGAAGCTGCTCTACCTCGCCACCGCCTATCTCAACCAGGCGGCCTGGCATCAGAAGCATTCGGGCGAATTGCAGCCGGTCGAGATCCGGGCGCCGGCGGCTGCCGCGGGGCTCGCCGCCACCGACATCCTGCTGCGCGTGCGCGAGGCGGTCCTCGCGCTCGACGGCCCCGCCAGCGTCGCCTGGACCCGGGCCTATCTCGACACTGGCGCCGACCGCGCCGCGCTCGCCGCCGAACTGGCGCTCTTGTCGAGCCGGCTCGGCAACGACCCGCACAACCAGGAAATCGGCCTCTGCCTGATCGAGGACTACCTGAAGAACCCGCGCGATAAGCTGCTCCTCGCCTGCGCTCAGCATACCGCGGTGCACCGCAAATACGGCGACCCGCTCGACGCCAGCCGCCGCTTCGGCAAGGCCATGGGGATCGCGCTCTTGCAGTGAGGCAGGGGCTCCTCGGCCTCGCCGCCGCGGCGTTCGCGATAATCGCCGCGCGACCGGCGGCGGCCGCCGAATTCACCGCGCTTTATTCGGCCTATTGGGCGGGCCTCTCGGCGGGGCAGATCCGGCTCTCGCTGGCGGAAGGCGGCTCGGGCTACCGCGACAGCATCGAGATCCGCACGGTCGGCCTGCCGGGGCTCTTGACGCATTTCCGCACCAGCGCGCAAGCGGCCGGGCGGATCGTCGCCGGTGCCCCGGCCGACCCGGAGCGCTACGACGCGCTCTACGACCTGCGCAAGCGGCGCGGGCGGCATATCAGCATGCGATTTGTCCGGCATGACGGCGCCGTCGTCGCCGTGCGCGGGCCCGGCGACAGCAGCCACCAGAAGATCCTCGCCGAAAGCTTTCGCCGCAACGTCGTCGATCCGCTCTCCGCCTTAGAGCGCATCCGACAGGCGCTCGCCGAGGCGCGGCGCGCGCATCGCGACCGCTTCCGCGTGCCGGTCTACGACGGCAAGCGTCGCTTCGACATCGTCGGGCAAGTCGAGCCCGGCGGCAAGCCGGGCGTCATCGAGGTCGCGCTCGTCCTCCACCCGATCGCCGGCTTCAAGAAGAAGCCCGGCAACCGGGATCCCGAGGATGCGCCGCGGCCGGTGGCGCTCAAGATCACCGACGACGCGCGGCTGATGCCGCTGTCGATCACGGTCACGGTCTTCTATCTGCCGCTCGTCGTCCAGTTCGAGCGGCTGTGCGCCACGCCCGATGCGTGCAAGGGATGAACGCCGGGCCGGGACAAAAAACCGCCCGGCCTGCGCGCCGGGCGGTTTTTGCGGTTCGCGCTCGCCGGGGCTAGCGCCAGCCGTCGTGATCGCGATCGAAGGGGTGATGATAGACGAAGGCGCGATGCCAGTAATAGGGACGCGGATGCGGGCCGAAGACACCGCCGACGTAGAACCCCGGATAGCCGTAATAATACGGGCCCGGAATGCCGAGGCTGACGAACACCCGTGCGTCGGCCGGCGCGGCTGACAGCGTCATCGCGCCCAATCCCGCCGCCACGATCGCGGCAGCAGTCACTGCTCGCAGTGCACGGGATTTACCGAGGGTACTCATTCTCTTTCTCCAATCTGCCAGCGGCAATTTTGCCGCTCGTCTTATCCCTACGAGATTATGCAAATAAGCATCCCTTTTTTTATTGTAACAATTCTGACGCGGAATTATGTCAAAAGACACGATTGCGCCGTTACCAGCGGCAGCGATAAGGGTGATGGACACACCACCCGCCGCGCCACCAGTAATGCTGGTATATCGGATGGCCCCGATACCCGTAGTAACCGTAGGGCCAAGGGCCATACCAGCCGGGATAGCCTCGGTAGGCCGGCTCCTGGGTGTCGGTCGCCTTCGCTGCGAAGGTCGTCGTGCACAAGCTCAAGGCCGAGGCGAGCGCAATTTGCGAAACGCCGAGCCCAGGCGTGTTGCCTCAACCAAAACATGTCCCACCTCGACCAATCTGCGCGGACCTCTGTGCCGCTGACGTGAATCATACGATCCGGCGAGGCATTTATTCTCGAATACCAACCATGACGCTGGGCATGTTCGGGTTCGTCAACCGGCGCGACGGTTTTTTGACTTCGGCGGCCGAGTTCAATACGATCGGCGGCGATTACAAGCCCGGCAAATATCGCGAGAGGTGGGCATGACGACGACGGTACGGCCGTTCAATCGCCCGCGCGCGGGCGGGCAGCCCCCCTATCTCGACCCCGGCTACAAGAGCACCGAGAAGCGGGCGCCGAAGCGGGCGCCGATCGCGATCGAGCACACCTTGTCGGAGGTGACGGGGCCGGTCTTCGCCGGCGGCTGGGCCGGCCCGGACGCCGCCGATTTGACGCAGGGGCATGGCGGGTCGCCGCTCGGCGAACGGATGATCCTCGCGGGGCGCGTCCTCGACGAGGACGGCAGGCCGGTCGCCGGCACGCTCGTCGAGCTGTGGCAATGCAACGCTGCCGGGCGCTACAAGCATCCGGTCGATCAGCACGACGCGCCGCTCGACCCGAATTTCGACGGGCTCGGCCAGGTCGTGACGGGCGAGAGCGGCGAATACCGATTTCTAACGATCAAGCCCGGCGCCTATCCGTGGCGCAACACCTACAATGCCTGGCGGCCGGCGCACATCCATCTCGGCCTCTACGGGCCCGCCTTCGCGACGCGCCTCATCACCCAGATGTACTTTCCGGGCGACCCGCTCTTGGCCTACGACCCGATCTTTCAGAGCACCCCCGACAGGGCGGCGCGGGAGCGGCTGATCGCCGATTACGACCCGGAATTGAGCGAAGCCGAGTGGGCGCTCGGCTACCGCTTCGACATCGTGCTGCGCGGCCGCGCCCAGACGCCGATGGCGGAAGGTTGAGGGGATGGCGGAGAAGCTGATCCCGACGCCCTCGCAAACGGTCGGGCCATTTTTCCATCTCGGGCTCGACCGCCCGGACTGGGCCGACCTGGCGCGCGGCAACCCGGCGGGCGAGCGGATTGCCGTCGATGGCCGCATCCTCGACGGCGACGGCGCGCCGGTGCCGGATGCCTTTCTCGAATTGTGGCAGGCGAACGCCGCCGGCCGCTATGCGCATCCCGAGGACCCGCAGACCGAAAAGCCGCTCGACCCGGGCTTCACCGGCTTCGGCCGCGCCTTCACCGACGGCGACGGGCGCTTTCGCTTCGCGACGATCCGCCCCGGCCCGGTGCCCGGCCGCGGCAACAGCCTGCAGGCGCCGCATATCGAGGTCGCGATCTTCGCCCGCGGCCTCTTGAAGCAGCTCTACACACGCATCTATTTCGCCGACGAGCGGGCGAACGAAGAGGACCCGGTGCTGCTCTCGATCGAGGACGAGGGCGCGCGGCGGACCCTCCTCGCGCAGCGCCGAGAGGAGGGCGGCCGCGCGAGCTACCGCTTCGACATCATTCTGCAAGGGGCGGGCGAGACGGCGTTCTTCGACCTCTGAAGAGCCCTCTCGCCGGCGGCCGCGCGAGGAGAAGGCGATGACGGGCGAACGCTATCTGCCGGGCTTCGGCAACGAGCATCAGAGCGAGGCGCTGCCGGGCACCTTGCCGCAGGGACAGAATTCGCCGCAGCGGCCGCCGAAGGGGCTCTATGCCGAGCAGATCTCGGGCACCGCCTTCACCGCGCCGCGGGCCGAGAACCGGCGCTCCTGGCTCTACCGCATCCGGCCCTCGGCGATGCACCCGCGTTTCGCGCGCACCGACAATGGGCTCATTCGCGGCGGACCCTTCGCCGAGGCGGCGCCGACCCCGAACCGGCTGCGCTGGGACCCGCTGCCGTTCGAGGGCGGCGCCGCCGATTTCGTCGCGGGGCTGGCGACCATGGGCGGCAACGGCGACGCGCGCGGGCGCAGCGGCGTCGCGATCCACCTCTACCGCGCCACCCGGCCGATGACGGACCGCGTCTTTTCCGACGCCGACGGCGAGCTTCTGATCGTGCCGCAATCGGGCCGCCTCGAGCTCGCGACCGAGTTCGGCATGATCGCCGCGGCGCCGGGCGAGGCCGCGGTCATCCCGCGCGGCGTCAAGTTCCGAGTCGGCTTGCCCGACGGCAAGGCGCGCGGCTATGTCTGCGAGAATTACGGCGAACTCTTCCGCCTGCCGGCGCTCGGGCCGATCGGCGCCAACGGGCTCGCCAATCCACGCGATTTCCTCGCCCCCGCCGCGGCCTTCGAGGACCGCGAGAGGCCCTGCGAGGTCGTCGTCAAATTCGCCGGCGACCTCTGGGCGGCCGAGCTGCCTCATTCGCCTTTCGACGTTGTCGCCTGGCACGGCAATTACGTGCCCTACAAATACGATCTCGCGCGGTTCAATACGATCGGCACGGTCAGCTTCGACCACCCCGACCCGTCGATCTTCACGGTGCTGACCAGCCCGAGCGAGACGGCAGGCACGGCCAATTGCGACTTCGTCATCTTCCCGCCGCGCTGGATGGTGGCCGAACACAGCTTTCGGCCGCCCTGGTTCCACCGCAACGTGATGAACGAGTTCATGGGTCTGGTGCGCGGGCAGTACGACGCCAAGGCCGGCGGTTTCGAGCCGGGCGGCGCGTCCTTGCACAATTGCATGGCGGCGCACGGCCCCGACGCGGCGAGCTGGGAGCGGGCGAGCGCCGCCGAACTTGCGCCGCACAAGGTGACGGACACGCTCGCCTTCATGTTCGAGACCCGTCTCCTGATCGCGCCGACCCGCTTCGCCCTCGAGACGCCGGCCTTGCAGCGCGACTACGACGCCTGCTGGCAGGGGTTTCCGAAGCTGTTCAAGGGCTGACCGCCGTCATTGCGAGGAGCGTAGCGACGAAGCAATCCC
>DASYYD010000164.1:0-14445 GCA_035934195.1 Allostellaceae bacterium
AGCATCGCCCGCTCGGCGGCGACGGCGGCGCCGCTCGCGCCGTCGTGCAGCGCCTGCAAGCGCTCGCGCAGCCGCTCGTCGGCGCTGCGGCACTCGATGGCGAGCGCCCCCTGGCCGACCGCCGGCAGCATGACCGCGGGGGAGAGGATCTCGCATGCCGCGGCTTCCTGCCCGAGACGGACGAGGCCGCAGAGGGCGAGGATCGTCGCATCGACCTCGCCGGCCGCGAGCTTTCGCATCCGCGTATCGACATTGCCGCGCAGCGGCACGATGTCGAGGTCGGGCCGGCGGCGCAGGAGTTGCGCCTGGCGGCGCAGCGAGGACGTGCCGACGGCCGCGCCTTTCGGCAATTGCGCGAGGCTCGCCGCATGCGGCGACAGGAAGGCCTCGCGCGGGTCGTCGCGCGGCAGCACGCAGGCGATCAGGAGCCCCTGCGGCAGCCAGGTCTCGAGATCCTTCAGCGAATGCACCGCGAGGTCGATGCGGCGGTCGAAGAGCGCCTCCTCGATCTCCTTGGTGAACAGCCCCTTGCCGCCGATCTCGGCGAGGCGGCGGCCTTGCTCCCGGTCGCCGCTGGTGCGGATCGGCACGATCTCGATCCGCCCCGCCAGATCGGGGTGGGCGGCGACGAGGCGCTCGCGCGCCAGCCCCGCCTGAAAGAGCGCCATCGCGCTGCCGCGGGTGCCGATGCGCAGGGGCGGGGCCGCCATTGCTTACCCGTTGCCGCCGAGGAGCGGCAGGGTGTGGGTCACGGCCAGCCAGAACACGGCGAAGCCGACCGACAGGATCGTGATCGGGATGCCGGCGCGGGCGTGGGCGGCAAAGCCGACATGCGCGCCCATGCGCTCAGCCCGCTCGGCGATCAGGATGTTGGTGAGGCTGCCGGTCAACAGCAGGTTGCCGGCGAGGCTCGACAACAGGGCGAGGGAATAGAACACCCCGGCCGGCGCGTCCGGCCACAATTGCACGAGCAGCATCGAGGCCGGCACGCTGCCGATCGCATTGGCGCCGGCGACGCTGAACCCGGTCAGCAGCACGAGGTTCCCCGGCAGGAGAGAGTGCCGCGTCAGGAATCCGAGGAGTTGCGCGGCGAGCCCGGAATGGTTCAGTGACCCGGTCAGCGCGAAGAGGCAGGAGACGAGGAGCAAAAGCGGCCAATCGACGGCGGCGATCATCGTCCGGCTGGTGATCTTGCGGTTGGCGAGCAGCAGCGCGGCGATGATCAGCGCGCCGATCTCCCGCGGCAGCCGGGTCGCGAACAGGGCGAGCAGCAGCGTGACGGCGATCGCTCCCTTGATCGTCTGGTTGCGGTCGAAGGGGTGATGCGTGATCGGCGGCGGCTCGGGCGGCGTGCCGACGACGGTTACGGTGACGGCGATCCGGCGGCGCCATTGCAGCCAGACGACGGCGAACACGACGGCGAGGCTGAACAACGCCGGCACGCCGCATTTGCCGAGAAACACCCAGAAGCCGAGCCGCCCGAGCGAGCCGATCAGGATGTTCTGCGGGCTGCCGATGAGGCTCGCCGCGGCGCCGGCGTTGGTCGCCGCCGCCAGGGCGATGACGAAAGGCCGCGGGTCGAAGCCGCGCGCCTGCGCCCCGGCGATCAGCAAGGGCGCCATCGCGATCAAGAGGATGTCGGTGGCGAGCACGGCCGACAACAGCCCGCCGATGACGACCGTCAGCGCCAGCAGCAGCGCGGTACCGCGCGGGCTGTCGGTGATCGTGCGGGCGCACAGGTCGATGAACCCCGATTCGAGGAATTGCGCCGAGATGATCATCATCGCGAACAACAGCGCGATGCTCGGCGTATCGACGTCGGTGCCGAAATCGTCGAGCGTCATCTGGCCGCTGGCGAGCAGGACGATGACGGCGAGCAGCGCGATGCCGGTGCGGTCGACGCGCAGCCAGGCGACCCGCCCGGCCGCCATGCCGACATAGGTCAGGATCAGGACTAAAAAAACGATCGCGGCATGCATCGCGGGCGGACGCCAGAGAATAACGCATCATAACCTTAGCGGGTGGCCCGAACGCCACGGCTTCGTCGATGCTGCGACAGTTTTGCAACGAAACGCGGCATCTTTGTTACAGCCGAATTACGAATTACGGAATTACGATGAATTACGGTGACAGTGCACTTATTTCGCAGGCGCAATCGCCGCGATCACAGAATTAGGGAAATAAGTGCACTGTCACCGTAATTGCACCGTAATTGCACCGGAACTGCCGTGCGCCGGCCGCCGGTCTTCGCCGGGACGACGGGAGAATGCTATATCATGGTGCGATGCCCGATCCCTCCGCTCTCGCCCGGCCGCCGGACGCGGACGCGCCCTATCTCGCCGCCCTCAACGAGGCGCAGCGGCGCGCCGTCGCGGCGCTCGACGGCCCGGTCTTGGTGCTCGCCGGCGCCGGCACCGGCAAGACCCGCGTCCTCACCGCCCGGCTCGCCCACATTCTCTCGACCGGCCGCGCCTTTCCGGGCGAGCTGCTCGCCGTCACCTTCACCAACAAGGCGGCGCGCGAGATGCGCGAGCGGCTCGAGGCGATCGTCGGCCGCGCCGCGGGCGGGGTGTGGCTCGGCACCTTTCACGCGATCGCCGCCCGCATCCTGCGCCGGCACGCCGAGGCGGTCGGGCTCGATCCCCGCTTCACGATCCTCGACACCGACGACCAGCTGCGCCTCGTAAAGCAGCTGGCCGCGGCCGAGAACATCGACGAGCGGCGCTGGCCGGCCCGTGCCGTCTTATCGCTGATCGAGCGCTGGAAGGATCGCGGGCTCTCGCCCGACAAGGTCGGCGACGACAGCGCCGGCGATTTCGCCGGCGGCAAGGCGATCGCGCTCTACCGCCAGTACCAGGAGCGCCTCCTGACCGTCAACGCCGTCGATTTCGGCGATCTCCTGCTGCACAACCTCGCGCTCTTCACGCAGAATTCCGACATCCTCGCCGATTACCAGCGGCGCTTCCGCTACATCCTCGTCGACGAATACCAGGACACCAACGTCGCGCAATATCTGTGGCTGCGCCTCCTGGCGCAGGGGCGGCGCAACCTGTGCTGCGTCGGCGACGACGACCAGTCGATCTACAGCTGGCGCGGCGCCGAGATCGGCAACATCCTGCGTTTCGAGTCGGATTTCCCCGGCGCCCAGGTCCTGCGGCTCGAAGAGAATTACCGCTCGACCTCGCAGATCCTCGCCGCCGCCGCGGGGCTCATCGCGAAGAACCGCGGCCGCCTCGGCAAGACCTTGTGGACGCGCGCGAACGAGGGCGACAAGCTCCTCGTGCGCTCGCTGTGGGACGCCGATTCGGAGGCCGCCTGGGTCGGCGACGAGATCGAAGCCCTGCAGCGCCGCCGCCACGCGCTTCGCGAGATCGCGATCCTGGTGCGCGCCGGCTTTCAGACCCGCGAGTTCGAGGAGCGCTTCATCGCGCTGGCGCTGCCCTACCGCGTCATCGGCGGCCCGCGCTTTTACGAGCGCGCCGAGATCCGCGACGCGCTCGCCTATCTGCGCCTCGTCAATCAGCCGGCCGACGACCTCGCCTTCGAGCGCATCCTCAACGTGCCGCGCCGCGGCATCGGCAGCGCCACCGTGCAGCAACTGCATCTGCTGGCCCGCGGCAAGGCGCTGCCGCTCGTCGAGGCGGCGCGCCTCCTCGCCGGCGGCGGCGAATTGCGGCCGGCCGCGCGCAGCGCCCTTGCCGCATTTGTCGCCGCGCTCGATCTGTGGCGGGCGAAGGCGGGCCAGCTCGCGCACACCGACCTCGCGCAGATCATCCTCGACGAATCGGGCTATACCGGCATGCTCCTCGCCGACCGCTCGCCGGACGCGCCGGGCCGGCTCGAAAACCTGAAGGAGCTCGTCGTCGCGATGACCGAGTTCGAGAATCTCGGCGGCTTTCTCGAACATGTCAGCCTCGTCATGGACAATGCCGCCGCGACGGCCGGCGACATGGTCAACCTGATGACCTTGCATGCCGCGAAGGGGCTCGAATTCGACACCGTCTTCCTGCCCGGTTGGGAGGACGGCCTCTTCCCGAGCCAGCGCGCGATGGCCGAGAACGGGCTCCCCGGCCTCGAAGAGGAACGCCGGCTCGCCTATGTCGGGCTGACCCGCGCGCGCCGCCGGGTTTTCATTTCCTGCGCCGCCAACCGCCGCATCCATGGGCAATGGCAGAGCATGATGCGCTCGCGTTTCATCGAGGAATTGCCGCCGGAATTCGTCGAGAGCTTTGCCGAGCCGGGCCTCGACCCCGGCATCGGCCGGGCGCAGTCGGCCTCCTGGGGGCCGATCTGGGAGCAGGGGGCCGGGCGCGAGGCGCGGGCCCGCCCGGCGCTCGTCGAACGCGCGCCGTCGCGGCGCGGCGAAGAAGTGCGGAAGGTCGGCGGCTTTGCCGTCGGCGACCGCATCTTCAACCAGAAGTTCGGCTACGGCACGGTGACCGAGATCGAGGGCAACAAATTGGGCGTGCGCTTCGACGCGGCCGGCGACAAGCGGGTCATGGACGCTTTTGTCGAGCGCGCCTGAGGAGCGGGTGGGCTCGTTGCGGCGGCTTTCGGCGCGCGTCGAGGGAGGCGAGGCGGCGGCAACCGCCGTCGCCGCCGTCCTGGAGGAATTCTGCGACGCGGTCTCGGTCTTCGAGGCGCCTCACCCCGCCCCTCTCCCCGCGCGCGGCGAGAGGGAGGGACCCGCAACCCGGGAGGGCGAGGGGCGGCAGGCGAAGGATGGCCGATCCTGGGTGATCGACGCTTATCCACGTCGCCCGCTGCTGACCCCTGAGCTTGTGGCGCGCCTGGCGCTCGCCGCGGCGGCGAAGGGCGGCGCCCTCGGCGAGGTCGAGGAGGCGCGGCTCGCCGAGCGCGATTGGCTCTCCGACAACCGGCTGCGGTTTCCACCGCTCGAGGTCGGCCGCTTCTTCATTCACGGCTCGCACCATCGGGGCGGCGCGCCGGCCGGCGCGATCGGCATCGAAATCGACGCCGCCACCGCCTTCGGCACCGGCGAGCATCAATCGACCCGCGGCTGTCTTGTGGCGCTCGAGCTCCTGGCAAGGCGCGCGCGCTTTCGCCGGCCGCGCGACGTCGGCACCGGCACCGGCATCCTGGCGATCGCCGCGGCGAAGCAGTGGCGCCGCCCGGTCGAGGCGAGCGACATCGACCCGCGCGCCGTCTCGGTCGCCCGCCACAACGTCGCGCGCAACGGTGTCAAGCGCCTCGTCCGCCTCGCCGCCGCGCCCGGCTATCGTGGCCGCGGCGGGCGGGACAGCGACCTGGTGTTTTCGAATATCCTGGCGCGGCCGCTGGCGGTGATGGCGCGCGATCTCTCGCGCGCGCTGGCGCCGGGCGGGCGGGCGGTGTTGTCCGGGATTCTATGCCGTCAGGAAAGCTGCGTGGTCGAAGCGCATCGCCGCTGCGGCCTCGCCCTCGAACGCCGCATTGTCATCGACGGCTGGTCGACGCTGGTGCTGCGGAAGGGCGGGGCGCGCCGTCAGGACGCGAAGGGGAGGTGGCGCGGATGACGCGGCCCGCGCATCGCCGGCTTTTCGACCGGCGGCGCCTCCGCCGACTCCGGCTCGCCGTAGACGATCGAGCGGATTTGCGAACGGCAGACCCCGATATCGGCGAGGGAGCGGTCGGACAGCGCCATCAGCTCCTCATAGGCGATCCGGCGGCGGTGCCACTCGGCGATGGCGTTCTTCGCCGCGACGAACAGATTTACAAGCATCATGAAGCGAACTCCTGAAACTCCACAGTCAGCATGTTATACTGCGCTGCACAATAGATGGCTCAAAACGGTCTTTCCGCAACCCCATGCCCGCAAGTCAGCCATGCGGAAAGCTTGGGTTTTCGGGATCGACAACATCGCAACCCCTATTGCTGCGTTGCGAAGCCAACGTGCTTTGCCTTGCCGTAAGTCCGCGAAACCGCTAAACGCCGCGGGTTGAGAGGAGGACGGAAATGACCTTCAGCTCGAACGTGTTCCCGATCGAGAAGATCGTGCTCGGCGGCCGCGAGGAATCGATCGTGCGCGGCGGCCGGCATCTCTTTCCGCTGCTGCCGCAGGCCTTTTCGGGCATCCGCCGGATCGGTGTCCTCGGCTGGTCCTCGCAAGGCCCGGCGCAGGCCCAGAATTTGCGCGATTCGCTCGCCGGCAGCGACATCCGCGTCAAGGTGGGCTTGCGCGCCGCTTCCGCTTCCGCGGCCGCCGCCGAGAAGGCCGGGTTCACACGTGCGAACGGCACGCTCGGCGAGATGTACCAGGTGATCGGGGAATCCGACCTCGTGCTGCTCCTGATCTCCGACGCGGCGCAGGTCGAGAATTACGACCGCATCATGGCGGCGCTGCGCGCCGGCGCCACGCTCGGGCTGTCGCACGGCTTCCTCCTCGCTTACCTCAAAAGCGCCGGCAAGGCGTTCCGCCCCGACATCAACGTCATCGGGGTGTGCCCGAAGGGCATGGGCCGCTCGGTGCGCCGGCTCTACGAGCAGGGCCGCGAGATCAAAGGCGCCGGCATCAATTGCAGCTTTGCCGTCGAGCAGGACATCGACGGCAAGGCGACCGACCATGCGCTCGCCTGGGCGGTCGCGCTCGGCTCGCCCTGCACCTTCGAGACGACGCTCGAATTCGAATACAAATCCGACATCTTCGGCGAGCGCGGCATCCTGCTCGGCGCCGTGCACGGCATCGCGGAAGCGCTCTACCGCTGGTTCCGCGGGCAGGGTGAAAGCCGCGACGATGCTTTCCTCGATTCGGCGAAGAGCATCACCGCGCCGATCAGCCGGCGGATCTCCGCGGCGGGCCTGATCGGCGTCTACGAAGGCCTCGACGCCGCCGGCAAGGAAGCCTTCAAGCGGGCCTATTGCGCCGCCTACGGCCCGGCCGCCGAGATCCTCGCCGAGATCTACGACGAGGTTGCGAGCGGCAACGAGATCAGGAGCGTCGTCGACGCCGCCGAGCGCCTCAAACGCTTTCCGATGAGCGAGATCGCCGGCACCGAGATGTGGCAGGTCGGCCGCAGCCTCAAAAGCAACCGCGAGGCCGAGGTGCACCCCGTCACCGCCGGCGTCTATGTGGCGGCGATGATGGCGCAGGCCGACATCCTGAAGGAGCGCGGCCACCCCTATTCCGAGATCGTCAACGAATCGATCATCGAGGCGATCGATTCCTTGAACCCCTACATGGATTTCAAGGACGTCGCCTATATGGTGGACAACTGCTCGACGACGGCGCGGCTCGGCGCGCGCAAATGGGCGCCGCGCTTCGATTACGCGATGACGCAGAGCGCGCTGTTGCGGCTCGGCGGCGAGGGCGCGGCGGACGCGGCGCTGTTCGAGCGCTTTCTGAAGAGCGACCTGCACCAGGCGCTCGCCGTCTGCCTCGACCTGCGCCCGCCCGTCTCGATCGCGGTGCTGGATTGAGCAGGCCGGTCCAATCACCTGTCATTCCGGGATCGCGCGAAGGGCGAGGCCCGGAACCCAATCGCGCCGGCCTGTGGAACATGGATGCCGGGCTCGCCGCCCAATGGGCTTTGGCGCGGCGCCCCAGAATGACGATGGCGGGGGATTGATCGGGGGCGCTTGTAGAGGAACGCCGATGGATCTGACGCGATTGCGCAAGCTGTTGGGGGAGGCGGGCTCGCCCTACGACCCCGAGGGAATCGACGGGCTCCTCGACGGCATCCTCGCCGCCCCGGCGGCGGTGGGCGCGAACTGGCACGCGCTCGTCGCGCCGAAGGTCGGCCATCAGTTTGCCGCCGCGCTCGATGCTCTCTTCGCGGAACGCGCCGCCGCCTACCATGACGGGCTCGGCGCCGCCGATTTCGCCGCGCTGCCTCGCCCCGAGCGGCTGGCGCGGCTGCGCCGCGAGCTGCGCCAGCGCGGCCTCGACGGCTTCATCGTGCCGCGCGCCGACGAGCATCAGGGCGAATACGTGCCGCCTTGCGGCCAGCGCCTCCTGTGGCTGACCGGCTTTTCCGGCTCGGCCGGCCTCGCCATCGTGCTCGCCGAGCATGCCGCGATCTTTGTCGACGGGCGCTATACGCTGCAGGCGAAATTGCAGGTCGATAGGGGCCTCTTCGAGCCCCGCCATCTGATCGAGGAGCTGCCGGCCGAGTGGATCGGCCGCAACCTGCCGAAAGGCGCCGTCCTCGGCTACGACCCGTGGCTGCACACGCCGCAGGATGTGGAGCGGCTGCGCGCCGCCGCAGAGCGCCGCGAGGCGAGCCTGCGCGCCGTTCCCGACAACCCGCTCGACACGGTCTGGGCCGACCGGCCGGCGGCGCCGCTGGCGCCGGTGGCCCCGCACGAGGATCGCTTTGCCGGCGAAACCGCGCAGCAGAAACGCCGGCGCCTCGGCCGCGCCCTCGCCGAGGACGGCATTGCCGCGGCGGTGCTGACGATGCCCGAATCGATCGCTTGGCTGCTCAACATCCGCGGCGGCGACGTGCCGCACACGCCGCTGCCGCTCTCCTTCGCGATCCTGCGGGCGGACGGCGCCGTCACCCTCTTCATCGACCGCAGGAAGCTGCTCCCGGGCCTCGAGCGGCATCTCGGCAACCGGGTGGCGGTCGAGCCGCCCGAGCGGCTCGGGGCCGCGCTCGACCAATTGGCCGGCGAGGGCGGCCCGGTCCAGGCCGATCCGGCGACCGCCGCTTCCTGGATCTTCGACCGGCTTGCCGCCGCCGGCGCCAGGCTCCACCGCGCCGCCGACCCGTGCCTGTTGCCGAAGGCCTGCAAGAACGCGGTCGAAATCGCCGGCACGCGCGCGGCGCACCGCCGCGACGGCGTCGCGATGAGCCGCTTTCTCGCCTGGCTGGCGCATGCGGCGCCACAGGGCGGCCTCGCCGAGATCGCCGCCGCCGACCGGCTCGAAGCGTTGCGCCGCGAGGGCGAGCATTTCCGCGACCTCTCCTTTCCGACGATCTCCGGCGCCGGGCCGAACGGCGCCATCGTGCATTACCGGGCCATGCCCGAGACCGAGGGCCGGCTCATGCCCGGCATGCTCTATCTCGTCGATTCCGGCGCGCAGTATCTCGACGGCACGACCGATGTGACCCGCACCGTCGCGATCGGCGAGCCGGCGCCGGAGATGCGCGACCGCTTCACCCGCGTCCTCAAAGGCCACATCGCGCTCGCCCGCGCGCGCTTTCCGAAGGGCACGACCGGGACCCAGCTCGACGCCTTCGCGCGCCGCGCGCTGTGGGAAGCGGGGCTCGACTACGACCACGGCACCGGCCACGGCGTCGGCAGCTATCTCGGCGTCCACGAAGGCCCGCAACGGATTTCCAAGGCCGCGAACGCGCAACCGCTCTTGCCCGGCATGATCGTCTCGGACGAACCCGGCTACTACAAGGCCGGCGCCTACGGCATCCGCATCGAGAACCTCGTCCTGGTGACGCCCGCCGATGGCGGGGGCGAGCGCGAGATGCTCCAATTCGAGACCCTGACGTTGGTGCCGATCGACCGCCGGCTCGTGGACCTCGCCCTTCTCGACGAGGGCGAACGCGCCTGGCTCGACGCCTACCACGCCCGCGTCCGCGACGAACTCTCGCCCATTCTCGATCCCGAGACGCGCGCCTGGCTCGCAAGGGAGACCGAGCCGCTCGCGACGCCGTGAAGCTGTGCCGCCTCGCAGCCGCCGTTGCGGAGGCGATTGGGCGAAAGGGTTCGGGCTCCGAGCCTTGTACGAAAACGCTCCAAGAGATATCTTCCGCTCATGGAGATCACCCCTGAACAAATCCGCGCCGCCCGCGCCCTGCTGCGCCTGGAACAGGCCGAACTCGCCGGGCGCGCCCGCGTCTCGGTCGTCACGATTCGCCGTCTCGAGAGGAGAAAGGACAGCGAGCGCGTCGCGCCCGGCACCTCTGCGGCCGTTCGCAAGGTGCTTGAGCAGGCCGGGGCGGAATTCATCCCCGACGGGGTCCGTCGGCGTCGTAGCGCACGACCGGACGCAGCCGCCCTCTACGAGGATTTGCGCGCCATCAGTCTGCGCAGCGCGGCCCGGTTGCGAGGCCGCGAGCTGCTGACGGATGCCGACCTGTACGACGAGAACGGCCTGCCGGCGTGATCGTTGTCGACAGCTCGGCACTAATGGCGATCCTGCGCCGCGAGCCGGAGGCCGACAGTTTCCTCCAGATCATTGCCGAGGCAGAGGGCTGCCTGCTCTCCTCGGTCAGCTTTCTTGAAACCAGCATGGTGCTGGCCGGACGCGGCGGCGATGCGACATCATGGACGGAGCTCGATACGCTGATCGCCCGGGCGGGGATCCAGGTGGTGGCGCAGGACGCGGAGCTCGCGGAAGGCGCGCGGGCGGCTTTCCTGCGCTATGGCAGAGGCCGCCATCCCGCCGCCCTCAATCTCGGCGACTGCGCGTCCTGTGCACTCGCCAAACAGCGCGACCTGCCGCTCCTTTTCAAGGGCAGCGACTTTTCGAGAACCGATCTTCGGGCGGCGCCCTGATACAACCTTGGCCGGTCGGTCTGCTGCGTGATATATTTGCTGCTGAGCCTGGACGGGGCCGCCTATCAAACATAAATTGAGCGGTCATCCGCCGTCTCGCGAACTTCTAAAGGGGAGGGCGAGGATGCGAACCGGCCTCATCTTTCTTGGCTTGGGCCTGATCGGTGCGTTCCTTTTGCCGTCTTCGGGGCTGGCCTCGGCCGCGACGCTGACGACTATTCTCGATTTCGGCCCACTCTTTGGGACAAACCCCGAAGGTCCGCTCATCGCCGACTCCTCGGGTGCGCTCTTCGGCACGACTCCTGACCCTTTCCCGCCCTCCGGCGGCGCCGTCTTCAAGCTGACGCCGAACGGCGACGGCACCTATAGCGAGAGCGTGCTCCACGAATTCACCGGTACCCCGAATGACGGGGGCTCGCCGGTAGGCGGGCTGGTCATGGATGCGAGCGGTGCTCTCTACGGCACGACCGAGTTCGGCGGCAGCGTTGGAAACGGCAACGGAATGGCATGCGAAGGTACGGGGCCGCCGCCCGGTTGCGGGACGGTCTTCAAGCTGACGCCGAACGGTGACGGCAGCTACAGCGAAACCTTGCTGCACGAATTCCTCGGGTATCCGACCGACGGCAGTGGCCCGGGATCGGGATTGATCATCGATGCGAGCGGCGCTCTCTACGGCACGACCTCCAGCGGCGGCAGCGGCGGAAAAGCCGGCGGATTGGCTTGCGGCGTTCCAAACCCGCTCGCGCTCGGTTGCGGCACGGTCTTCAAGCTGACGCCGAACGGCGACGGCACCTATACGGAAAGCATTCTGCACAATTTCGGCAGGCGGCCGGGGGATGGCACAATCCCGGCCGGCGGGCTCATCACGGACGAGACTGGTGCGCTCTACGGGACGACGGTGATTGGCGTTCCCGGCGGGGGTTCGCAGTTCGGCATTGTCTTCAGGCTTAGTCCGCGAGGCGATGGCAGGTACAGAAAGAGCATTCTTCATGCCTTCGCAGGCGAGGACGGCGCGGGGCCCCAGGGGCAGCTCCTTATCGACACGGCGACGGGCGTACTCTACGGCACGACGACGGCCGGCGGCCATGCCAACATGGGCACGATCTTCGAGCTGACGCCCAACAGCGACGGCAGCTACTCGGAGAGCGTCCTTCACGGGTTCGGCGCGTCGCGCCGCGACGGGAAACAGCCGCAAGTTGGGCTGGTCTTCGCAGCGAAGGGGGCGCTCTACGGCACGACGACGGCCGGCGGCGGTAGCGCCGACGCAGGTACGGTCTTCAAGCTGAAGGCCGATGGGACCGAACGGGTGCTGCATCGTTTCACCGGCACGGATGGGGGCTTTCCTAATGGCCCCCTCCTGCCGCTTGCTCCCGGCGTATTCGCCGGCACGACCGCGTTCGGCGGCGACATCAGCGCCTGCAATTGCGGCACGGTCTTCGAGCTGACGATCCGCTAGTTTCGCGCAACTCGGCATCGTCGCCTTCGAGGACGGGCCGCATCGCGCGCGTGTTCCGGCGCCGATAGCGGATAGCGACCCGCGTGCATCTCGAAATCGACCTTACCGGGCATCGCAGCCTTCAATCCTCGGCCCGCACCATGACGTAGGAGCCGGGGGCGTCCTCGATCGGCGTCAGCTTGCCGTCGCCGGGGTGGCGCGCCTTCACCGTGCCGCCGCCGTATTGCGCGACCCAGCGCTGCCATGCGGGCCACCAGGAATCCTTGTGCTCGGTCGCGTGCGCGAGCCATTCCTCGGGGGTCGGCGGGTTCGCCTCGTTCTCCCAATGCCCGTATTTGCTGCCCGGCGGGTTGATGACGCCGGCGATGTGGCCCGAGGCGGCGAGCACGAACCTGACCGGCCCGCCATAGAGCCGGGTCGCGGCATAGGTCGAGCGCCACGGCGCGATATGGTCCTCGCGCGTCGACAGGATGAAGGCGGGGGTCTTGATCTTCCTCAGATCGATGGCCACGCCGCCGAGCGTGATGCCGCCCGGTTTGGCGAGCAAATTCTCCTGGTACATGCGGCGCAGATAGAAGCTGTGCATCGCCGCCGGCATGCGCGTCGAATCGGCGTTCCAATAGAGCAGGTCGAATGGGAACGGCTCCTTGCCCAACAGGTAGTTGTTGACGACGAAGGACCAGATCAGGTCGTTGGCGCGCAGCATGTTGAAGGTCGCTGCCATCTCGCGGCCTTCGAGATAGCCCTTTTTGCTCATGCGCTCTTCGAGGGCGAGGAGCTGCTCCTCGTCGATGAAGACGGAGAGTTCCCCGGCCTCGGCGAAATCGACCATCGTCACGAAATAGGTCGCGCTCTTGACGCGGCGGTCGCGCTTTTGCGTCATGTAGGCGAGGGTCGCCGCGAGCAGCGTGCCGCCGAGGCAATAGCCGATGATGTTCACTTCGCGCTCGCCGGTCGCCGCCTCGATCGCCTCGAATGCGGCCAAGGGCCCCTCGCGCATGTAATCCTCGAAGGTCTTCTGCGCGAGCCGCTCGTCCGGGTTGACCCAGGAGACGACAAAGACCGTGTGGCCCTCCGCGACCGCCCAGCGGATGAACGAATTGTCGGGCCGCAGATCGAGGATGTAGAACTTGTTGATCCAGGGCGGGATGATCAGCAGCGGCCGGCGCAGCACGGTCTCGGTCGTCGGCATGTACTGGATCAGCTGCATCAGATCGTTCTGATAGACGACCTTGCCCGGCGTCACGGCGATGTTCTCGCCGATACGGAACGCCTTCATGTCGGTCATCTTGATCGCCAGCCGCCCCTTGCCGCGCTCCAGATCGGCGAGCAGGTTTTTGAGCCCCTGGACGAGGTTCTCGCCGCGCGTCTCGATCGTCGCGCGCAGCACTTCCGGGTTGGTCAGCACGAAATTCGACGGCGCGATCGCATCGACGAACTGCCGCGTATAGAAATCGACCTTGCGCAACGTGTGCTCGTCGAGCCCGTCCGCCTCCTTGACCACCCCCTGGATCCAACGGGCGGACAACAGATAGCTCTGCTTGATGAAGTCGAAGAGCGTGTTGTCGCTCCAGGCGGCGTCGCGAAAGCGGCGGTCGCCCGGGGCGGCTTCGATAACCGGCTCGACGGGATCGCCCAAAAAGCGCTGCGCCGTGCGCTGCCACAGCGTCATGTAGTCGTGCCACAGCGACAATTGCGCCTGGACGAGGCGCGAGGGGTCGGCGATCAGCCGCGCCGTCATCTCGAAAAAGGCGCCGCCGATCGCCGCCGGGCTGGCGGCGCCGATTCCCTCGGCGGGCGATTGGCGCTCCAGGAACTCACTGACCAGCTGCCGGCTCTTCTCGGCGATTTCCGCCGTCTGGCGGGCGAACGCAATGGCCTGCGCGGCGGCCTCGCCGGCCGGGTCGGCCGCCGGGTCCGCCCGTCTCTCGTGCCCCTTGCCGCGGCTTTTTTGCCTCATCCTGCTGTCCTCGGCCGCGACCGCGACGGCCCCGGATCGGCGACGGGGGCCCCCGGCCCGAGCCATTCGCCATCAAATGTCGTGACGCGGCGGCGCGGATCTAATACACCACCGGGCGTCGGATGTAGAGCGGTCGAAGGACGCCCTTCTCCTCGAAACTGCGGTCGCGGCGATGCTTCTCACCCCATCCTCACGATGCCGTGCCGTTCGGCGGCTATGGTGGCGGGCGCTGGCGCTCGCCCTGTTTGTGGCCGCCGCCGGGCTCGCCGCCTGCAGCCCGGTCGAGACCTGGCGCAACCTGACCGGCGCCAGCAAGAACGATCCCAACCCGAAGACGACCTCCAACACCAAGAACCTCGAAGCCGGCGCCGAAGGGCCTTACCCCAACCTCGCGACGGTGCCGCCGCCGCCGATCGGCGGATTGACCGAGGCGCAGCTCGAAAAGCTGACGAAGAGCCTCGTCGCCGACCGCGCCAACTCGAAATACAACAACGAGCAGCTGCGCGGCGGATATGCCGCGGGAGCGGCGCCGCCGCCGCCGGGCCCGGTCGCGGCGGCGAAGCCGGGGGCCGCG
>DASYYD010000173.1:0-1755 GCA_035934195.1 Allostellaceae bacterium
GTTCGGGCGGGCGGTGGCGACGCCGTCGGCGCAGCTCCTGATCTCCGGCTTCGGCTGGCGCGGCGCCTACCTCGCGGAAGGCGCGCTCGTCGCGGTATTGCTTCTGCCGCTGGCGAGCCTCTTCCGCCGGCCGGAGCCGGAGCCGGGCCATGCCGCGCCGGCCCCGGCGAGCGCGGCGGCCGCCGCCCGGCCGCCCTCGGCCAGCTGGTCGCTCGCCGAGGCGGCGCGCACCCGGGATTTCTGGCTGCTCTTCGCGGTCTACATGTTCACCGGGATCGGCAGCTTTCTCGTTTCGCTGCACCAGCTCGCCTTCGCCGTCTCGATGGGTTTCGACAAGCTCTACGCGGCCGAGGTGCTCGGGTTCGGCGCTTCCCTCTCGATCGTCGGCATCATCTCGATCGGCACCTTGTCGGATTACATCGGCCGCGAGCTGGCGGCGCTCTTGTCCTACGGGGTCTCGATCCTCGGCACCCTGTGCGCCCTCTTCATATCGGGGCCGCATGACGCGCTTTTGCTGTGGCTCTTCGCCGCGTTTTTCGGCCTGACCTGGGGGGCGCGCGGCCCCGCGATCACCGCCAAGACGGCCGACCTTTTCCCTGGCCGCCAGCTCGGGCGGATCCTTGGCGTCATTACGATCGGCAGCGGCATCGGTTCGGCCCTCGGTGCCTGGGCCGCCGGCGTCATTTTCGATTTGTCGGGCAGCTACCGCCTCGCCTTCATCCTGTCGATCGCCGCGTATTGCTGCGGCGGGCTGGCGCTCTTGGCCCTGCGCCGGCCGGCGAGGCGCTGAGCCTCAAGCCGCGAAATCGATTACCTGGCGCACCGGGGCGCCGGATTTGAGCGCGGTAAAGCCTTCATTTATCTGACCGAGACTTAGCCGTCCCGAGATCAGGTGATCGAGCTTCAAGCGGCCCTGCCGCCACAGCGACAACAGGCGCGGCATATCCACCCTGAAACGGTTGCCGCCCATCGAGGTGCCCTGAAGCTTGCGGTCGCGCAGGAAATCGAAGCCGTGCAGCTCGATCTTCACGCCCAGCGGCACCATGCCGATGATCGTCGCGGTGCCGCCGGCGCGCAGCATCTGGAAGGCCTGCTCGGCCGTCGTCTTGGTGCCGAGCGCCTCGAAGGAATAGTTGACACCGCCGCCCGTCATCTCGCGGATCGCCTTGACGGGGTCGGCGTTGCTGGCGTTGAGCGTGTCGGTGGCGCCCAATTCCCGCGCCAGTTCGAGCTTCGAAGGCTGCGTGTCGATCGCGATGATGCGCTCGGCGCCGGCGAGCGCCGCGCCGTTGACGGCGGAGAGCCCGACGCCGCCGCAGCCGATGACCGCGACCGTCGAGCCGGGCTCGACCTTGGCGGCGTTGAAGACGGCGCCGACCCCGGTCATGACGCCGCAGCCGACGAGCGCGGCGCGGTCCAATGGGATGTCGGGGTCGATCTTCACGATCGCGTTCTCGTGCACCAGCATCTGCTCGGCGAAGGAGGAGAGGTTGAGGAACTGGTTCATCAATTCCCCGCCCTTCCAGGAGAGCCGCCGCGAGACGCCCGGCAGCATCTTCACTTCCGTGTTCTCGCAGAGGTTCGGGTGCCCCGTCACGCATTGCGGGCAGGTGCCGCAGAAGACCGATAGGCAGGTGATGACGTGGTCGCCCGGCTTGACGTAGCCGACGCCGTCGCCGACCGCCTCGACGACGGCCGAGGATTCGTGGCCTAAGACGCAGGGTGTCGGGTGCGGATAGAGCCCCTCGATGAAAT
>DASYYD010000205.1:0-11727 GCA_035934195.1 Allostellaceae bacterium
CAACAAGCCGCATGCCGCGGCCTATGCGCTGATCACCTATCAGACCGCCTATCTGAAGGCGAATTATCCGGTCGAGTTCCTCGCCGCGCTGATGACCTTGGACCTCGGCAACACCGACAAGCTGAACCTCTTCCGGCAGGAGCTGGGCCGGCTCGGCATCGCCCTGTTGCCGCCCGACATCAACCGCTCCGATGTCGCATTTTCGGTCGAGACGGACCGCAAGACGGGCAAGCCCGCGATCCGCTACGCGCTCGCCGCGGTCAAGGGCGTCGGCGCGCAGGCGATGGCGCTCGTCGCCGCCGAGCGCGAAGAGAACGGCCCCTACCGCGACCTCTTCGATTTCGCACGCCGGCTCGACGCGAAGAGCTTCAACCGCCGGCAGTTTGAAAGCCTCGCCAAGGCCGGCGCCTTCGATTGCCTCAACCCGAACCGCCAGCAAACCTTCGCCGCCGCCGAGATCCTGCTGCGTCAGGCCAGCCTTGCCGGCGAAGAGCGCACCAGCCGCCAGGAAAACCTGTTCGGCGGCATTGACCCGGCCTTCGCAGTGCGCCCCGCCTTGCCGGTCGTCGAGGATTGGCCGCCCGTCGAGCGGCTGCAGCAGGAGTTTGCCGCGATCGGCTTTTATCTGTCGAGCCACCCGCTCGACCCCTACGGCCGCAGCCTCGAGCGCGCCGGCATCGTCAAATTCGTCGATCTGCCGGCGGCTCTGGCGGCGGGGGGCAGCAGCCGCTTTCGGCTGGCCGGGGTGGTCGTCAGCAAGAAGGAACGCACTTCGGCGCGCGGCAACCGCTTCGCCTTCGTGCAGATGTCGGACAGCAGCGGCATCTACGAGGTCATGCTGTTTTCCGAAATGCTGCGCGAGGCCCGGGCGCTGCTCGAGCCGAACGAATTGCTCGTCGTCACGGTCGACGCGCGCCGCGACGAAGAAAGCTTGAAGCTCGCGGCGCAAAAGGTCGAGCCGTTGGATGGCGTCGTCGCGCACGCCGCGGCCGGGCTCAAGGTGTTTCTCGGCAAGCCCGAGGCATTGTTGAGCTTGAAAGGCCTGTTCGCCCGCGAGGTGGGCGGGCGCGGGCGCGTCAGCCTCGTCCTCGACCTGCCGCAGCGCGAGGTCGAGATCGCCATCCCCGGCGGCTTCCGCGTCGATCCCAAGGTGCGCGCCGCGATCAAGTCGCTCCCCGGCGTCGTCGATGTGCACGATATTTGATCGGGACGGCCGAGCTTCGAATCCGCTCAATCTGATCTGAGAGGGAAGGGCCGACGAAGAATGGCCGAGGGGATCTTCCAGGGCAGCCTGTTTTCCGGCGACTTCCTGCGCGAATCGATCGGTCGCTTGCCCGACTGGTCGCATTTGGTTGACGCCGCCCTTGAAGCGCTCAGGACGGATCTCCGGCATATCTTCGACCGGTTTCCAACTGCGCAGTCGCCAAACGAAAGCCAGACCGAGGACGATCTGATCTGGCCGATCTTGGGACGGCTCGGATGGACCGAGAGCCTCCGGCAACAGAATCTCGCGCCGCGCGGACGGGAGGACGTGCCCGACGGCCTCCTGTTCGGGGACGGCGCGGCCAAGGCCCGGGCCAACGCCTTTCCCGAGGAATGGCGGCGCTACGAATTCGGCCTCGCCGTCATCGAATCGAAAAGGTGGCAACGGCCGCTCGATCGCCGATCCGGGAGGCGCGGCGAAGAAACCGCGCCGTCGACGCAGATGCTCCGCTATCTGCGGAGGGTCGAAGACCTGACCACCGGCAAGCTGCGCTGGGGCATGCTGACCAATGGTCGGCAGTGGCGGCTTTATTATCAGGGCGCGCGCTCGGTTTCGGAGCAGTTCTTCGAGATCGATCTCGCCGCAATCCTCGCCGTCCCCGGCCACGAGGGCGGATTGTTCGCGCTCTCCGAGGAAGAATGCCGCCACTGGCTAAAGGTTTCCGCCCTGGTGTTCGGTCGCGAGGCGTTTCTGCCAACGCCGAGCGACAGCCGGACCTTCCATCAGCGGGGCCCTCGCGGAGGGCCGGTTCTACGAAGAGCGCGTCGCCGCCAATCTCTCCAACCTCGTCTTCGGCCAGGTCTTCCCGGAGCTGGCCCGCGCCATCGCCGCCGCGGCTCCGTCGGCTCCTTTGCAGGACGTTCGCGAGGCGGCGCTGGTCCTGCTCTATCGGCTGCTCTTCATCCTCTATGCCGAGGACCGGGATCTGCTGCCGGTCCGCGACGGCCGGTATGAGAACTATGCCTTGCGCGAGCGGGTCCGCGGCGATGTCGGCCGCCGGAAGGATCGCAGAGACACCTTCTCGGATACCGCCGCGCGCTACTGGTCGGCGCTCGACGATCTGTGCCGCGCGATCGATCGGGGCGACCGGTCGATCGGCCTGCCGCCCTACAACGGCGGCTTGTTCGACGGCGAGCGCACGCCGCTGCTCGATACGATCCGCCTCGGCGATGCCGTCATGGCGAGGGTGATCGACGCCCTGTCCTTCGAGCGCACGGACGCGGGGCGAAAATACATCAACTATCGCGATTTGAGCGTGCAGCAGCTCGGCTCGATCTATGAGCGCCTGTTGGAGCATGAAATCGTCCGCGAGGCCGGCGAGATCATCGTCCGGCCCAACGTCTTCGCGCGCAAGGGATCGGGCAGCTACTACACGCCGGAGGATCTGGTCGGGCTGATCATTCGCGAGACCATCGCCCCGCTGGTCACGGAGCGCACGGAGGCGTTCCGCGCGCGGGCCGAGGAGCTTGCGAGGCGGACGCAGCCGTTGGATTACCGGCTCGGCGCCCTGAAGCGCCTCGATCCCGCCGAAAGGCTCCTCGAATTGAAAATCTGCGACCCGGCGATGGGGTCCGGCCACTTTCTCGTCAGCCTGGTCGATTATCTCGCCGATCAGGTCATCGGCGCGATGGCCGACGCGGAAGCGACCGTCTCATGGGGGGAGTATGTTTCTCCCCTCGGCGACCGCATCGAGGCTATTCGCAATCTCATTCTCGGCAACGCCGAGGAACGCGGCTGGACCGTTGATCCGGCTCAGCTCGACGACCGGCATATCATTCGCCGCATGGTGTTGAAACGCTGCATCTACGGCGTCGACAAGAATTCGATGGCCGTCGAGTTGGCCAAGGTCTCGCTCTGGCTCCATACCTTCACCGTCGGCGCGCCACTCAGTTTTCTCGATCATCATCTGCGCCACGGCGACAGCCTGTTCGGCTCGTGGGTTAGGGGCGGGATCGACAAGGCCGCGTCCTGGGGCAAGCCGCTGCTATTGCACGAGCCGATGCGCCGGGCGATGAGCGCCGCCGCCCAGATGCAGGTCATCGAGGGGCTGACCGATGCCGAGATCGCCGAGGCCGAGCGCTCGGAACTGATCTTCGAGGGAGTGCGCGACATGACCGCGCCGCTCGACGCCTTTCTCTCGTTCATTCACGCGATCGACTGGCTCGACCCGAAGGCGCAGGAGGATAAGGCCGCGCTCATCGCCTTTTTCGACGGCCAGTTCGGCGACCCGGTGCAGATCGCGCTCGGCAAGGCTCCGGTCGCCAACGGCCGCGCCGAGACCGTGCGGTTCTTGGAGCTCTTGGAGAAGGCGCGCGAGCTGATCGGCGAGGAACACTTTTTCAACTGGCAAGTCGCCTTCCCCGGCGTGTGGTCGGTCTGGGAAGCGGCGAAACCGACCGGCGGGTTCGACGCGGTCATCGGCAACCCGCCCTGGGACCGGATGAAACTGCAGCAGGTCGAATGGTTCGCCGCCCGGCGCCGCGAGATCGCACTGGCGCAGCGCGCCGCCGACCGCAGGCGCATGGTCGCGGCATTGCAGACCGCGGGCGACCCGCTCGCGCTGGACTATGCCAAGGCGGAGGCGCGCGCCGAAGCCGCGTTCCGTATCGCCCGCGGTTGCGGCGACTACCCGCTGCTCTCCAGCGGCGACATGAACATTTACTCGCTGTTCGTCGAGCGGGCGATGTCGCTCGTCAAGCCGACCGGCATGGTCGGCTTGCTGACCCCCTCGGGGATTGCCTCGGACAAGACTGCCGCGCCGTTCTTCAAGAGTGTAGCCACCGGCGGCCGCCTGAAAGCGCTCTATGACTTTGAGAACAAGGGAGATAGGCGCCCCCTCCTATTTGCTGACGTTCACCCACAATTTAAGTTCTGTACCTTCATTTTCAGCCCGTCGCCCCTCAGCAGTCCCGCACAATGCGCCTTTTTCCTTCAGGACGTCTCGGAGCTGAAAGACCCCGAGCGCTGCTTCCCGCTGACGGCGGAGGACTTCGCCCGCGTCAACCCGAACACCGGCACGGCGCCGATCTTTCGCACCCGCCGGGATGCGGCGCTCACGACCGCGATCTACGCCCGCCTGCCCGTATTGGTCGATCGCTCCGGCGGCGCCGAGGTCAAAGCCTGGCCGGTCAGATATGTCCGCATGTTCGACATGACCAACGATTCGCACCTCTTCCGCACCCGCCAGGAATTGGAGGAACGCGAGGGTGCCTATCCCGTCGGCGGCAACCGTTTCCGCAGCCCGGCCGGGGATTGGGTGCCGCTGTACGAGGGCAAAATGATATGGCACTTCGACCACAGAGCGGCCTCGGTCATTGTGAACAAAGGTAATCAATATCGACCTGCCTACCCCAGGGAAACGGAATTAGATCAGCATCGTGATCCCAGTTATATGCCGACACCACAATTTTGGGTGCTCGTGGGACAGAGATGTGACTATGACAAATACGTTCTCTCATTTCGCGACGTCACAAATCCGACGGATAGGCGCACGTTTGATGCCTGTCTCCTACCACATCATTACGCGGGGAACACTCTGCCGTTGATCCTGAATGTCAGTGATCGGCTGCGCTCGGTTCATCTTCTGTGTGCAAATTTCAACGCGATGATCTTGGATTATCTGTCTCGCCAAAAGTCCAGAAAAACCACCTCAATTGGTACATCGTCGAACAACTTCCGGTCGTACCGCCGGAGCGATACGAGGCCATCCGGTTTGGCCCGAAGACCGCCGGGGCGATCGTGCGCGAAGCCGTGCTCGAACTGACCTACACGGCGCACGACATGGCGCCGTTCGCGCGCGACATCGGTTATGTCGACGGGGCCGGCGATATAAGACCGCCTTTCATCTGGGACGAGGAGCGGCGCCTGAAGCTGCGGGCGAAGCTGGATGCGGTTTATTTCCACCTTTACGGCGTCACCGACCGCGATGACGTGCGCTATATCTTTTCGACTTTCGGGATCATCGAGCGCGAAGAAATCGCCGCCTACGGCTCCTATCGTTCGCGCGAACTTTGCCTTGCCTATATGAGCGCGCTCGCCGCCGGCGACCCTGATGCGGAAGTCAGCCTGTGAGGCGAAGCGATGTCCGCTAAAGAAATCGGCGGCTCGGTCGAGGGGGTGCGCGCCGCGCTGCTCGCCGCCGGGCACCCGGACACGATCGCGCAGTTCCCCGCCGGCACCCGCACCGCGGCCGATGCGGCGGCGGTGGTCGGCTGCTCGGTCGCGCAGATCGCGAAATCGATCGTCTTCCGCGCCGGCGCGCGGCCCGTCCTCGTCATCGCCTCGGGCGCCAATTGGGTCGATCCGGCGAAGGTCGGGGCGGCGTTCGGCAGACGGATCGGCCGGGCCGACGCCGAATGGGTGCGCGAGGCGACCGGGTTTGCGATCGGCGGCGTCGCCCCCATCGGCCATCGCGACCCGCCGATGCAGCTGCTCGACGAGGATCTTTTGGCGCTCGACCCGATCTGGGCGGCGGCGGGATCGCCCAGCTACGTGTTTCGCACGACCGCGGCGGCGCTGCTGCGGATCACCGGCGCGAAGGTCGCCTGCGTCAGGGCCGCGTAGCTGCCGCCGCCCTTGCCAAAGCGCCGCCCGCACCGTAAGTAAGCGCGCGAAACCTCACGCAGGGTCGCGGCCTGGCCCGTACGGGCTGGCCGCTCCGGTGTCGGGAGCAGTCCCGATTTCCCCTGCGGCGGCCCAACCGGAAAAGGAACGGTCATGGCGTTGCCGACCTATACGATGCGCCAGCTTTTGGAAGCCGGCGTGCATTTCGGCCATCACACGCGGCGCTGGAACCCGAAGATGGCGCCCTACCTCTTCGGAGTGCGCAACGGCGTCCACATCATCGACCTCGAGCAGACCGTGCCGATGCTGCATCAGGGCTTGCAGGCGGTCCGCGACATCGTCGCGGGGGGTGGCCGGGCGCTGCTCGTCGGCACCAAACGGCAGGCGCAGGAGCCGATCGCCGAGGCGGCCAAGCGCTGCGGCCAGTATTACGTCAACTACCGCTGGCTCGGCGGCATGCTGACCAATTTCAAGACGATCTCGCACTCTATCCGCCGGTTGCGCGAGCTCGACGGGCGCATCGCCCAGGAAGAGAGCGGGCTGACGAAGCGCGAGCTGTTGTCGCTGACGCGCGACCGCGACAAGCTCGAGCGCGCGCTGGGCGGCATCAAGGAGATGGGCGGGCTGCCCGACATCCTCTTCGTCATCGACACCAACAAGGAGGCGATCGCGGTCAGCGAAGCCAACGCGTTGCGCATCCCGGTCGTGGCGATCCTCGACTCGAACTCCTCGCCGGACGGGATCGCCTATCCGATCCCCGGCAACGACGATGCGATGCGCGCGATCCACCTCTATTGCGACCTCGTCTCGAACTCGGTGCTCGACGGCTTGCAGGCCGAGCTGGCGGCCTCCGGCGTCGATATCGGCGCGCGCGCCGAAGTCGCCCCCGAGGCCCTGCCGGAAGAGGCCGAGGAAGGCGTGGCGGCGGCAGAGGCGGAGGCGGAGGAGGAGGCCGGCGAGCCGCCCGCCGCCGAACCGTCGCTCGAGACGGCCGAGCCCGCGGCGGAAGAATGAATAAGGTGATGCGATGCCCGAGGTGACCGCCGCGCTCGTCAGGGAGCTGCGGGAGAAGACCGGCGCCGGCATGATGGATTGCAAGAAGGCGCTCGACGACAGCCGCGGCGACATCGAGGCGGCGGTCGACTGGCTGCGCAAGAAGGGCCTCGCGGCGGCCGCGAAGCGGGCCGGCCGGGTCGCCGCCGAAGGGCTCGTCGGGGTGGCGACGAAGGGGTCCACGGGCGCCGTCATCGAGGTCAATTCCGAGACCGATTTCGTTGCTCGCAACCGCGAGTTCCAGGATTTCGTGCGCCGCCTCGCCGAGCTTGCCCTGTCGGGCGGCGACCCCGACGGGCTGAAGAAGGCGCCCTTTCCCGGCGCCGGCCGCACTGTCGAGGAAGAGCTGACAGATCTGATTTCGCGTATCGGCGAGAATCTGGTGATCCGGCGCGTGGCCCGGCTCGCGGTTCCCGAGGGCGCGGTTCTTTCCTATGTCCACAACGTGCTCGGGCCCGGGCTCGGCCGGATCGGCGTGCTCGTCGCGCTGCAATCCTCGGCCGGCGAGGCGCCCTTGGCGCAGCTCGGCAAGGAGCTGGCGATGCACGTCGCCGCCGCGACCCCGCTCTATCTCGACATCGCCTCCGTCCCCGAGGCGGCGCTCGAACGCGAGCGCGCGGTGTTGCGCGAGCAGGCTCGCGTCAGCGGCAAGCCCGAGGCGATCATCGAGAAGATGGTCGAGGGGCGGCTGCGCAAATTCTATGAGGAGGTCGTCCTCATGGAGCAGATCTTCGTCATCGATCAGGAGCGGAAGATCGCCAAGGTGGTCGAGGCCGCAGCGAAGGCGGCGGGCGGCGAGATCCGCGTCGCCGCATTTGCCCGTTTCGCCCTCGGCGAGGGGATCGTGCGCGACCGTCCCGATTTCGCCACCGAGGTGGCGGCGCAGCTCAAGCACTGAGAAGCGAGCGCCGGCCCGGCGTCGCTGTTGCGAGGCGGGACGGGGCTGGGCTTTTGGTGTATCCTCGGCCGGCCCACCATCGGGGCTCGACGAGCGGGTTGAGCGAGAGGCCCCATGTCAGCCGAACTCAAATATCGCCGCGTCCTCCTGAAAGTCTCGGGCGAAGCTCTGATGGGCGCGCGCGAATACGGCCTCGACCCGGCGATGGTCGCGCGCATCGCCGAAGAGATCGGGGCGGTGCACGCGCTCGGCGTCGAATTGTGCGTCGTGATTGGCGGCGGCAACATCTTTCGCGGCCTCTCCGGCGCCGCGGTCGGGATGGAACGCGCCTCGGCCGACTACATGGGCATGTTGGCGACGGTCATCAATTCGCTCGCCGTGCAGAACGAACTGGAGCGGCGCGGCGTCGTCACGCGCGTCCAGTCGGCGATCTCGATGCAGGAGATCTGCGAGCCCTATATCCGCCGCCGGGCATTGCGCCATATGGAGAAAAAGCGCGTCGTCATCTTTGCCGCCGGCACCGGCAACCCCTTCTTCACGACCGATACCGCGGCGGCGCTCAGAGCCTCGGAGATGGGCTGCGACGCGCTCTTGAAAGCGACCAAGGTGGATGGCGTCTATGATGCCGACCCGAACCGCGTCGAGGGGGCGCGGCGCTTCGAGCGGCTCGGCTACCTTGAGGTCCTGTCGCGCGACCTGCAGGTGATGGACGCCTCGGCGATTTCGCTGGCGCGCGAGAACCGAATCCCGATCCTCGTGTTCTCGATATTCGAGAACGGGGGGTTCGCGGAAGTGGTGCAGGGGAGGGGACGCTTTACGATCATCGAGGAAGAAAGATAGGCCATGCAGGGCGAAACGCTGTTGAAGGACCTGCGCCGCCGCATGGACGGCGCCCTCGAAGTATTGCGCAAGGAGTTCGGCGGGCTCAGAACCGGCAGGGCCTCGACCAGCCTTGTCGAGCCGATCATGGTGCCGGCCTATGGCAACACCATGCCGCTGAAAGAACTGGGCACGATCAGCATCCCGGAGCCGCGGATGATCACCGTGCAGGTCTGGGACCGCACGGTCGTCAAGGCGGTCGACAGGGCGATCCGCGAATCGGGGCTCGGCCTCAATCCGCAGACCGAAGGGCAGGTGATCCGCATCCCGATACCCGACCTCAGCGAAGAGCGGCGGCGCGAACTGACGCGCGTCACCGCCCGCTATTCCGAACAGGCGCGCGTCTCGGTCCGCAACGTGCGGCGCGACGGCGTCGAGGCGCTGCGGCGCCAGGAGAAGGACGGCGAGATCTCGCAGGACGAGGCGCGCCGGCTGCAGCAGGAGGTGCAGCACGTGACCGACGAATACATCAGGCGCGTCGACGAGGCGCTGGCGCAAAAGGACCGGGAGATCCTCCAGGTGTGACCCGCGTGCTCAGGGAGCTGCGGCCGCCGCCGCGCCACATCGCCATCATCATGGATGGCAACGGCAGGTGGGCCCGCGACCGCGGCCTGCCGCGGATCGCCGGGCACCGGCAGGGCGGCGAGGCGGTTCGGCGCACCCTCAGGGCGGCGGGCGAACTCGGCATACCCTATCTGACGCTGTTCGGGTTTTCCTCCGAGAACTGGAAGCGGCCGACATCGGAGATCGAGGATCTGATGGCGCTCCTGCGCCACTATCTCAATCGCGAGATCGCCGAACTGCACAAGAACGGCATTCGCCTCAGAGTGATCGGCGACCGCCGCCGTTTCGCCCCCGACATCGTCGCCCTGATCGAGGGCGCGGAAAGGCTGACGCGCGACAATTCGGAGATCAACTTGACCGTCGCCCTCTCCTATGGCGGGCGCGCCGAGATCGTGCGCGCGGTGCGCGCGGTCGCGCACGAGGCGGCGGCGGGCCGGCTCGACGTTTCTGCGATCGACGAAGATTGCTTCGCGCGCCATCTCCTCACCGCTGATCTGCCCGACCCCGATCTGCTCATTCGCACCAGCGGCGAGCAGCGCATCAGCAATTTCCTCCTATGGCAATGCGCCTACGCCGAATTCGTCTTCACGAAGACGCTGTGGCCCGATTTCGCGAAATCCGATCTCGCGGCGGCGATCGACGAATATTGCGGACGCGAGCGGCGTTACGGTGCGTCCGTTGCCTGAGGTGGAGCGCGGCTCGTTCGAACTGCGCGTCCTGTCGGCGCTGGCGCTCGCGCCGCTGCCGATCGCGGCGATCTGGTTCGGCTCGCCCTGGCTGCCGCTGTTGACCGCGGCCGCCGCCGCGGTGATGGCGTGGGAGTGGGGGCGGCTCTGCCGGCACGGCCGCTTCGGCGCCGCGGGGCTCATCCTCGTCGGCGCCGTCGTCGCGGCGGTCGCGCCCGCCGCCGTCGCCCAGTCCGGGTTTGCCGTCGCCCTGGCGCTCACTGGCGCCGCGCTCGTGTTCTGGGTGGCGCGCGAGCAAAGGGGCGGCGAGGCGCAATGGACCGCAGCGGGCGTGCTGTGGGTCGGCCTGCCGTGCGTCGCGCTGTTGTGGCTGGCGCACACCGAGGCGCGCCGCGCCACACTGTTGTGGATCCTCGCCGTCGTCTGGGCGACCGACATCGGTGCCTACGCGACCGGACGCCTCCTCGGGGGTCCGCGTCTCGCGCCGCGCTGGAGCCCGCAGAAAACCTGGGCCGGGCTCTTCGGCGGCATGATCTCGGCGGGGCTCGTCGGGTGGATCACGGCCGCGCTCCTCGGCATCTCTCCGGCGCTGCCGCTGATGCTCACAAGCGCGGGCCTTGCGATCGTCGAGCAGTTCGGCGATCTTGCCGAGTCGATGGCCAAGAGACGGTTCGGTGTCAAGGATTCGAGCGGCCTTATTCCCGGGCACGGCGGGCTTCTCGACCGCCTTGACGGGCTTCTCGCGGTCATCCCGGCGGTGGCCCTGTTGACCCTGATCGGCGGGCGGAGCGTGCTGTTATGGCAGTGACCAAGGCCGACGAGCGCGCCGACCGCGGCGACCGGGTGCGGCGGGTCACGATCCTCGGCTCGACGGGATCGGTCGGGCAGAACACTGTCGATCTCCTGGCGCGCAACCCGGCAGCCTTTGCGGTCGAGGCGCTGGCCGCCGACCGCAGCTGGGAGCTTCTGGCCGAGCAGGCGGTCAAATTGCGTGCGCGCTTTGCGGCGATCGGCAATCCGGCCTTCTATCCGCAGCTGATGGAGCGCCTCGCCGGCAGCGGTATCGAAGTCGGATGCGGCAGGCAGGCGCTGGTCGAAGCGGCGTTGCGGCCGGCGGAATGGGTGATGGCGGCGATCGTCGGGGCGGCCGGGCTCGAGCCCACGCTTGCCGCGATCCGCCGCGGCGCCATCGTCGCGCTTGCCAACAAGGAGGTTCTGGTGTGCGCCGGCGCGCTCGTCATGCAGGAGGTCGCGCGCTGCGGCGCCACCTTGTTGCCGGTCGACAGTGAGCATAACGCGATCTGGCAATGCTTCGACTTCGCGCAGCGCGAGGCCATCGACAAGATCATCCTGACGGCGAGCGGCGGGCCGTTCCGAGAACGCCCGCTCGAGGCGATGCGCGAGGTGACGCCACAGCAGGCCGTCGCACATCCGAACTGGAACATGGGCGCAAAAATCTCGGTCGACTCGGCGACGATGATGAACAAGGGGCTCGAGCTGATCGAGGCGCACCATCTCTTCGGCCTCTCGGCCGACCGCATCGAGATCGTCGTGCATCCGCAATCGATCGTGCACAGCCTCGTCGCCTACCGGGACGGCTCGGTCCTCGCGCAGCTCGGCCCGCCCGACATGCGGACGCCGATCGCCTACACGCTCGCCTGGCCGGCGCGCATCGCCACGCCGACCGCCCGGCTCGACCTGGCGGCGATCGGGCGGCTGACCTTCGAGCCGCCCGACGAGCGCCGGTTTCCGGCATTGCGCATCGCCCGCGAGGCGCTCGATCGCGGCGGCGGCAGCCCGACCGTGCTGAACGCCGCCAA
>DASYYD010000208.1:0-2252 GCA_035934195.1 Allostellaceae bacterium
GCTTCGAGCGGGCCGAGGCGGAACCGTAATTCCGTCAGGCGCGGAACAGCGCGAAGAAGATGACGTAGATCCACCCCAGGACGCCGTCGATGATCGCCCACAGGATCGAATGGTTGTTGGTGTAGGAAATCGCGATGGCCAGGGCCGAGCCGAAGCCGACGCCGTATTTCGCGCCTTCGAAGCGCACGCTGTAGGCGCGTCCGTTCATGTCTGTCTCCTCGATGTCCGCCGCTTGATTGCGGCGAGCTTCACCGCCTCGACGATCTCGGGGTAGGCGCCGCAGCGGCACAGATTGCCGGACAGGTGGCGGCGGATTTGTTCGTCGCTCGGTTCGGGTTGGCGGTCGAGCAGGTCTTTCGTCATCAGGATGAAGCCCGGCGTGCAAAAGCCGCACTGGAAGGCGCCGGCCGCGATGAAGGCCTCCTGGATCGGATCGAGCCCCTCGCCCGGCGACAGGGCTTCGATCGTGACGACGCTCGCGCCGTCGGCGAAGACGGCCGGATAAAGGCAGCCCGACACCGGCCGGCCGTCGACGATGACGGTGCAGCAGCCGCACAGCCCCTGACCGCAGCTCTCGCGCGCGCCATAGAGCGCGAAGCGGTCGCGCAACAGCTCGACGAGGCTCTCGTGCGCCGCCGCCTCGGTTGCGACAGGACGGCCGTTGAGGGTGAAGGAAAGCTGGCGTAGCTCGCTCATTCGTAAATGCCTGGATGCCGGCCAATGCGTCCTTCGAGGCCTCGCTTCGCGAGGCGCCTCAGGATGAGGGCCTTTCTCAATGCCATAGACAAACCCCCTCATGCTGAGGAGCGCCCACCGGGGCGCGTCTCGAAGCACGCACGATCGCAATGCACTCACTCAATTCCGTCACCCCTCCGGCAGCGGGGCGCCGGCGGCGAGGCGCAGCGCGCGATAGACCGTTTCGGCGGTGATCGGCAATTCGCAGATGCGCACGCCGACCGCGTCATGGATCGCATTGGCGATCGCCGGAGAAACGGCGAAGGTGCCGGTCTCGCCGACGCCCTTCGCACCGTACGGACCGGACTGCTCGGCCGTATCGACGAGATCGACCTCGATTCGCGCCGGCAGATCGGAAATCGCCGGGATCTTGTACTCGGCGAAAGAGGGGTTCAGCAGCTGGCCGTCGGCGAATTCCATCCGCTCCTGCATCGTGAAGCCCAATTGCATGATGGCCGCGCCCGAAAGCTGCGTCTCGACGATCTTCGGATTGATCGGCGTCCCGGCATCGGCGGCCAGCACGAGGCGCAATACCGTCACGGCGCCGGTTTCGGTATCCACTTCGACCTCGGCGCCGGCGGCGCCGACCATCCAGTAGGGCGTCGCATTGTCGGAAAGCCCGCTCGCATGGTCGGGCGGCGTATAGCTCGGCACGAAGCTGCCGGCGCCGACGACGTTGCCGGCCTGCATGCCGTATTTCTTGCGGAAGATCTCGGGCACGGGGACGTTGCTGCCGGGCGGCAGCCCGGCTTCGGCGGCGAGCGCGGCGAGCCGCGAGCGCGCCTCCTCGGCGGCGCGCTTGACCGCCAGCCCCATGTGGTAGGTCGAGCGCGAGCCGAGGGTCGACATGTCGTAGGGCGTCACGTCGGTGTCGGGAGCGAGGACGCGCACGGTCTCTGCATCGATGTCGAGGGTTTCGCCGACGATCTGCGCCATCGCCGTCGTCGCCCCCTGCCCCATATCGACCGTGCCGCAATAGAGCGTCGCGCTGCCGTCGGCCGAGATATTGACGATCGCCACCGAGGTAGTCGGCGCGATCGACGCCTTGAAGCCGATCGCGACGCCGCGGCCGCGCCGCTTCGTGCCGCCGCCGCGGGCGAACGGCGCGGCCCAATCGAGCCGCGCCGCCACACGGTCGAGGACGGCCTCGAGCCGCGCGTCGCGCATCGGCGTGCCGGTCGCCTGCGGGCGGCCCTCGCGCAACAGGTTCCGGCGGCGGAATTCGACCGGGTCGAGGCCGAGGCCGCGGGCGATCAGGTCGGTATGGCTTTCATAGGCCCAGACGAGCTGCGGCACGCCGAAGCCGCGCAATGCGCCGGCCGGCGGCAAATTCGTGTAGATCTCATAGGAATCGATCGAGACATTCTCGATGTCGTAGGGCCCGGGCGCGGTGAAGCCGGACTTCTGGGTGACGCGCGGCCCGATATCGGCATAGGCGCCGCCGGTCCAGTACACCGCGCAGCTGCGGCCGATGATCTTGCCGGCGGCGTCGACCGCGCTCTTGATCCGGAACGTGG
>DASYYD010000255.1:0-24611 GCA_035934195.1 Allostellaceae bacterium
GCGCTCGTCACCGTGCCGCTGCCGCTCTCGCTGAGCGAAAGCGGAAACCCGGTGCCGACCGTAACCTCGACGCCGGTCGAAGCGACGCCGTTGGCGATGACGTAAAGGATGCCGGGGCCGGTCTCGGTAGCCGGCGCCACCGCGAATTTCGCCGTCGAACCGGTTCCCGGCGCGATCGAGGTCGTGCTGGACCGGGAGGTCTTCGCGAAGAAATGATGCCCGGTGGCGCTGTTGACGATCAGCACGATCGGGTAGTTGGTTGCCCCCTCCGCGTCGTCGCCGTAGGCGGCGCCCTGCGACAGCCCGTTCATCTGCGTGCCGGCGATCCGGTAGGTCTGGCCGGGGGCGAGCGCGTGCGGCACCGACGCGATGACCGGGCGCCGGCCGCTGGCGGCGGCGCCGCTCGGGGTATAGAGCTCGGGGGTGCTGCTGAAATCGGTTTCGAGGACCTGGCCGCTCGGCAACACCAGGAAGTTGTAGAAATACGAGCTCGACGAGCCGGCGAAAAAGCGGGTGTCGGGCACCTGTCTGATGGCGTTTCCGCCGGTGAACTCGAAGAAATGGGTGGGCGAGTTGTAGGCGCCGGCGCTTGCCGCGAACAGGACGTTGCCGTTGGGCAGCAGCGCCGCCGGAGCGTCGGCCAAAGTGCAGTTCTCCGTCCCGCCCGGGCCGCAGGCCGCCGGCACGTCAGGGCCTCGCTTCCAGCTGCGGTTCGCGGCATCGTAGATCGCCGTCGGATCGGCCTGCCCGTTGCAGCCGGTGTTGCCGCCAAAGGCGACGACGGTGCCGTCGGAACGCGTCAGCGCCGGCCCTATCTCGCCCAATCCGCAGGGATCGGGGAGCGCCACGGGCGGCGCGGCGATCCTGCTCCAAACTCCCGCGTCGGGGCGGTATACCTCGGCATTGGGAGGATCCCATACGTCGATCGTCAGCACCTCCCCGGTCGGCAGCAGCACATAGCCTTGCTCGTCCTGGTAGGTATCGCCGAGAGGCGCGCCGGTGCTGCTCCAGCTCAATGTCGCCGCGTCGAACAGCGCATCGACGTCCGGATCGGCGCAGCAGCCGCCGAGCAGAAAGGTCCCGTCGGGCAGCACGATGCTCGGGGCGTCGCCGATGCCGCCGCTGTCGCCGGACCTCGTCCAGCCGGCGCCGGCCGGCGGCGATACGGCCGTCCACATATCGGCGGCCGGATCGTAGATCGCGCCCATGCTGATCCACACGGTGCCGCCGCTGCCGTTGTACTCGCCGCCCATGATGATGACGCGGCCGTCGGGCAGCACCGCGGAAGCGAAATACAGCGGCTCGTATTGCGTGCCGTCGATGACCGGCAGAGAGGCGATCCGCGACCAGGAGCCGAGGGCGTAGTCGCCGGTGATGTCAGGGGTCAGCTTGTACCAGTCGGGGGTTTCGGACTCGTGGACGAGGACGGTGCCGTCGGTGAGCAGCAGCGGATTGCTCAGGCCGGAAGCCGGCGCCGTCGTCACCGCCGTCCAAGTCCCCTCGGCGGCAGGCGCAATCTCCGGCGACGCCGGCGCTCCGGTCGGCCGCTGCGGCAGCTGCATCAGAAATTGCCGCCAGGCCGTCGGATGGCTTTTGAAGAATTGCGCCGTCGCGGCCGACAATGGCGGCGGGATCGGGTTCCGGGCTTGCGCGCGGCTTTCGGGGTGCACGAGCAGCACCGCGATCACGGCAAGGGCGAACCGGAGCATGGCTCCCCGAGGTTCCACCCACGCGCGATGCATCGCCGCGCCGGCGCCCTCGGCCGAGGCAGGCAGGGCGATCCCCACTTGCTACCTCTGGAACAGCGCGGTGACGCTGGTCGCCGCCTCCAGGTTCACCCGGCAGCGGGTTCGACCCTTGCACGCGCCACCCCAGCGAACGAAATGCCAGCCCGCCGCGGCCGTGTGGTGCAGTGTCACCTGCGTTCCTGTCTTGAAAATCGCATTGCAGATCCTGCCGCACGCGATCCCGTTGGGTGAGCTCGTCACCTTGCCGCGGCCGGTCTTCGCGACGGTCAACGTGACGCGATGCGTGAAACTCGCCGAGACGCTCACCGCCGCGTTCATCGTCACGCTGCAACCGCCGGTGCCGCTGCACGCCCCGCCCCAGCCGGCGAAGCTCCAGCCTATCGCCGGGGTCGCGATCAGCGTCACTTGCGTCCCCGCGGCGAACGAAGCTTCGCAGGTGCTGCCGCAGTCGAATGCCGGGGGCGAGCTTGTGATTGTTCCGCCCCCCGTCACGCCGACGGTGAGCGGGAACATCACCGGTGTGAAGCTTGCCGAGACGCTCGCCGCCGCGTTCATCGTCACGCTGCAACTGCCGGTGCCGCTGCAGGCCCCGCCCCAGCCGGCGAAGCTCCAGCCATTGGCCGCGGTCGGAATCAGCGTCACCTGCGTCCCCGCCGCGAACGAAGCCTCGCAAGTGCCGCCGCAATCGAATGCCGTGGGCGAGCTCGTGATCGTTCCGCTGCCGGTCACGGCCACCGTCAACGGGAAGAAATTCTGCGTGAACGTCGCCGAAACGCTCTCCGCCGCGTTCATCGTCACGGTGCAACCGCCGGTGCCGCTGCACGCCCCGCCCCAACCGGCAAAGCTCCAGCCGTTGGCCGGGGTCGGCGTCAGCGTCACCGCGGTGCCGCCGGCGAAGCTGGCACTGCACGTGCTCGGGCAGCTGATGCCGGGGGGCGCGCTCGTCACCATGCCGCTGCCGGTCTCGCTGACCGAGAGCGTGAAACTGCTGGTGCCGGTCGACTCCCAGACGCCCCGGCCGTGGGTGGCGGCGAAGAGCGCGCCGGTCGTCGAATTGAAGACGAGATCCTCGACCACGACGTTGGGCAGGCCGTCCTGATAAGGGCTCCAGCTGGCGCCCCCGTCGGTCGTGCGGAACACGCCGAGATCGGTGCCGACCAGCAAATTCGTCGTCGGCGCATTCGGATCGAGGAGGATCACATTGACCCCGATATCGGGAAGGTTGCCGCTGACGTTCGCCCAGCCCGTCCCGCCGTTCGTCGTCTCCCACACGTGGCCGCTGCCGAAACCCTGGAAAGTGACGAAGGCGTTTTCCGGGTTCGTCGGGTTGACCGCGATATGGGTCACGAAAAGGTTCGGCAGGCCGCTGTTGATCGGTGTCCAGCTGCCGCCGCCGTTTGTCGAGACCTCGATCGCTGCGCTATCGGTGCCGTAATAGATGATTTGAGGATTCGACTTCGCCTCGGCGATCGCGCTTATATTGCTTGCGTCCGGGGTCTGGGTGAGCGCACTCCAAGAACTGCCCTGGTTCGTCGTCCTGTTGAGAAAGTTGGTGCCGAGATAGAGCGTGTGGGAACTCGAGGGGCTCATCACGAACGGCGTGTAGAACAGCGAAGAGTTGGCAGAAATGCCGGCAGATATGTCGTTCCAGCTCGCCCCGCCGTCGAAGCTCACCTGCGGGGATACGCGGGTGAATTCTTGGTAGAAAGTCGTCGGGGTGTTGAAGTCGATCGCGGTGAAGCCGCCGTCGCCGCCCTGCACCTGCGTCCAACCGATCGACCCGGTATAGAGATCGGTGCCGTTGTCCTGGGTGCCGCCGAGCACCTTCGCACTGTCGGGGGTCGCCGAAAGCCCGGGCCCGAATTGCGTCAGCGTCAAATTCTGGTTCAGCGACGACCAGGTCGAGCCGCCGTCCGGCGATTTGAACACGCCGCCGTCATTGCCGATGTAGAGGACGCTCGCATTGCCGGGATCGAAGGTGAGAATGTGCTGGTCGGGATGAATGCCGTCGCCGTTTTGCGTCGAATTATATCCGCCGAGGTCGGTGAAGGTGCTGCCGCCGTCGGTCGATCTGAAAAGGTCCTCTCCGCCGAAATAAACTGCATTCGCATTCGTCGGGTCGACCTCGATATGCATGTCGTACCAGCACTGCCCGCCGAAACCCTCGTTGCACGTCGCGCCCGACGCCGAGAGCTGCGTCCAGCTGGTGCCGCCGTTTATGCTCTTCCAGATTCCGAGCAGATCGCCGAAATTCGACGTGTCCTGGACCGCGGCGTAGAGGGTCGCAGGTGCCGAAGCGGCGATCGCCAGGTTGATGCGGCCGACATTCGATGTCGGCAGGCCGCCGCCGAGTTGCGTCCAGGTCTGGCCGCCATCTGCGGATTTGTAGACACCGTTGCTCGGGTCGCCGAAGATGTTGCCGAGGGCAGCATAGACCGTGGCCGGGGCCGACGGGTTGCGCACTGCGTCGGTCGCAGTGCCGGAGAGGACGTTGCTCCAGCTCGCGCCGCTGTCGGTCGAGCGGTAGACGCCGCTGTCGGCCGTCACCAGCAGCGTCGTCGCGGTCGTCGAGCCGGCGGTCGTCGGATCGATCAGCAGGCGCGAGATCGTCGCCCCTCCCGAGGGGGTGACGAAGGTCGAGGCGCCGAGCTGCGTCCACGTCTGGCCGCCGTCGGCCGAGCGCAGGACGCCGCAGCCGTAATCGCTGTCGAGGCTGAAGTTCTGCTCGCCGGTGCCGGCATAGACGATGTTCGTATTGACCGGGTCGATGGCCAGCGCGCCCATCGCCATCGAGCATTGGCCGTCGGTCAGCGGCGTCCAATCCGTACCGCCGTCGGTCGATTCCCAGACGCCGCCGTCGGCGGCGCCGATATAAACGACGCTCGGGTTCGACGGGTTGACGGCGATCGCATTGACGCGGCCGGAAACCGCAGCGGCAGGAATCGTCTGGCCGTTGGTAATCGGCGTCGGGCCGATCGAGGTCCATTGCCCGGTCGGAACGGGCAAGCCCGGCTGCGCCGCGGATGGCTTGTTGCCGAGCGCGCCGGGCGCGGCTCCCCATTTCCTGATGAAATCGCGGCGGGCCCTTTGGTAGGCGCCTGCCGGTATGCGGTCGTGCGGGTAGGCGCGCTGCCGATAAAAATACAGCAACTGTTGATATTTCGGGTTCGAGCCGAGTTGCGCCGGCACTTTCGGCGATTGCGCGAGCGCGGCGCCCGCGAGGCCCAGCATCAGCATCGCCGCAGCGGCAACGGCAGTGTGAGCCAGCATTCGGCCGAAAAACGGAATTTTCATGACCCACCCCTGAAGGCTCGCTGTCGGCAAAACGATGTTCCCCCGAAAATCGCGCTCATCTGCCCCGCGTCAGCGTGAAGATCAATGCATTGCTGGTGCCCGAGGCGGTGCGGACCCGGACGCGATAGCGGCCGGCCGGCAACACCGCGGGCGGAACCTCGCCGCGGCTCGGCAGCGCTTTCGGAACGCCGAAGGACAGCGAGCCACCGCCGGTCGCGGCCACATTTGCGATCCTCGCCGGCCCGAACTCGACGACATTGCCGGTCGGCATAAAGTCGGTGCCGTGAATTGTCGCCCGGATCGGATAGGCGATCCCGGCGCGGCCGGAAGCAGGGACGATGTCGAGGAGATGCGGCGGCGCCGCCGCCGCGGCCGGAAAAGCCGGCGCCGCGGCGGCGAGGCAGATCGCGGCGGCAAGGCGGGCGCGGCGCAACCCCGCAGCAATGTCCAAGCATTTGTCGAAACAATCCCGATGCACGCCGAGGGCCCGTCGGCCGAATTGGGACATAATTTGTCGGAAATACGGCGAAAGAATGGCGGCTCACTCCTTCGGCATCACGTCGAGGCGGGCGACGACGCCCTCCAGTTCCGGGCTCGGCGGCGGATAGCGGCGCAGCACCAGCGGGTCGTGGCCGGGCACGATGTGTTCGGGGCTCGGCGCAGCGGCGCGCAGTGCATCATAGGCTTCGAGCATCTCGCCGACATGGAAAGCGGCGGTGAACGGCCGGCCCGCCTCCATGTTTTCGTAATAATGCGTCACGTCGGAGGCCAATACGACCCAGCCGCGGCTCGTATTGACGCGCACGAACTGCATGCCCGGCGTGTGGCCGCCGACCGGATGGAGGCTCAACCCGGGCGCCAGCTCGACGGGGCCGCTGTGGAGCCGCACGCGCCCGCCGAAATTGAGCCGCACCAGCCCGACCACGTCCTCGACCTCGAAGGAGCGCGCCAGGTGCCGGTGGCGCATGTAGCGCCCGGTCGTGTAGTGGATCTCGGCCTCCTGCAGATGAAACTCGGCTTTCGGGAAGCGGTGGAAATTGCCCGCGTGGTCGTAATGCAGATGCGTCAGGATCACGTCTGCGACATCCTTGCCGTCGAGGCCGACGAGCGAGAGCGAATCGATCGGGCAGCGCAGAAAGGTGCGGCCGCGCGCGACGCCGACCTCTTGCGTGAAGCCGGTGTCGATGACAAAGCTCTTCTCCACCCCCTTCGCGACCCAGACGAAATAATCCATCGGCATCGGCCCGTCATGCGGGTCGCCGCCGATGAAATGGTCGCTGCGCCGCGCCTCGCGCCGCGCGTAGCGGATTGCATAGAGGGCGTATTGCGGGAGATTGCTGTCCATTCTCGGCCTCGCTCTTTCGCGCCGTTGCGCGCAGGAAAGGATTGCGGAGGGCGCGGCGCGGTGCAAGCCTTACCGCCCCGGTCGCACAGCGAGGAATTCAAGGATGACGCTCGAACCCCACAGCGTCCTTGCCTACAACACCGCGCACGACAGCGAGAACAAGATCCACGACGACGAGGTCGCGCGCCGCTTCGGCTTCGGCGGCGGGCTCGTGCCGGGGGTCGATGTCTACGCCTATATGAGCCACCTTGCGGTCATGCGCTGGGGGCGCGACTGGCTCGCGCGCGGCGAAGCGGCGTGCCGCTTCTTAAAACCCGTCTATGACGGCGAGAGGGCGGTCGCGAGCGCCGTCGAGACGGCGGAAGGGCTCGACCTCGAGGTCGAAAGCCGGGGCGAGATCTGCGCTGCCGGAACCGCGGCTCTTCCCGCCGAGACCGCCGCTGCGCCGGAAGAATTTGCCGAGGCGCCGCCGCCGCCGGCGAGCCGGCCGCCGGCCGAGGAGGCGGGGCTGCGGCCGGGCCGCACGCTCGCCATCAACCGGCTCGCATTGACGTGGGAATATCTGCGGCAATACCTCGCCGATGTGCGCGAAACGGCGCCGATCTACGCCGCCGAAGGGCTGCTTCATCCGGGGACGATCCTGCGCACGGCCAACTGGGCGCTGTCGCACAATTTCGTCATGGGCCCCTGGATCCACACCGGCAGCCGGGTGCGGCATCTGGGGCTCGCCCATGTCGGCGACGAGATCACGGCGCACGCCCGCATCGCCGCCAATTACGAAAAGAAGGACCACCGTTTCGTCGATCTCGACGTGCTGGTGCTGAAAAACGGCAGGACGCCGATCGCGATCATCGCGCATACCGCGATCTGGCGGCCGCGCCAGCTCGCCGCCGCCTGAAGAGGAGGGAACGATGCCCTTGTCGATCCGCCCGCTGCACCCGCTGATCGGCGCCGAGGTCTGCGGCATCGATTGCCGACTGCCGCTCGACGCGCACGAGGTCGCGGCGATCGAAGCCGGCATGGACCGCCACGCGGTCCTCGTCTTCCCCGGCCAGGATCTGACCGACGCCGAGCAGATAGCCTTCAGCCGGCATTTCGGCGAACTCGAAAGCTATGCAACACCGGGTCACGTCAGAAAACGCGGCGCGCAGCGGCTCGGCCCCGGCATGGCCGACCTCTCGAACCTCGACAAGGAGGGCAAGGTGCTCTCGGCCGAGGACCGGGTGTGGTTCTTCAAGCTCGGCGATAGGCTCTGGCATTCCGACAGCTCGTTCCGCCCGGTGCCGGCGAAATATTCGCTGTTGTCGGGCCGCGCGCTGCCGTCCTGGGGCGGCAACACCGAATTCGCCGACATGCGCGCCGCCTGGGACGCGCTCGACGATCGCACCAAGGCCGAGATCGAGGACCTCGTCTGCGAGCATTCGCTCATCTATTCGCGCGAGAAGATCGGCTTCACCGAGCTGACGCCGGAGGAAAAGGCCGCCTTCGCGCCGGTGCGCCAGCGCCTCGTGCGCACCCATCCGACGACCGGGCGGAAGTCGCTCTTCCTCGCCTCGCATGCCGGCGCGATCTTGGGGTGGACGGTTCCCGAGGCGCGCACGTTCCTCCTCGACCTCATCGACCACGCGACGCAGCCGCAATTCGTCTATGCGCACCGCTGGCGGCTGCACGATCTCGTCATCTGGGACAACCGGACGACGATGCACCGCGCCCGCCGCTTCGACCGCGGCGAAGCGCGCGACATGCGCCGCACGACCTTGGCGGGCGACGGGCCGACGGTCGGCGAGGCGGCCTGAGTGGCGGCGCGCGTCGGCATCGGCGGCTGGGTCTTCCCGCCGTGGCGCGGCAGCTTCTATCCGCCGGGATTGCGGCAGGCGGAGGAATTGCATCATGCGAGCCGGCAGGTCAGCGCCATCGAGATCAACGGCACCTTCTACCGGCTGCAAAATCCGCAGACCTTCCGGCGCTGGCATGACGAGACGCCGGACGGCTTCGTCTTTTCGCTGAAGGGCCCGCGCTATGTGACGCACCGCACCGATCTTTCGAGCGCCGGCCCGGCGCTCGAACGGTTCTTCGGCAGCGGCATCGAGGAGTTGGGCCGGAAGCTCGGGCCGATCCTCTGGCAATTTCCGCCGAACATCGAATTCGACGAGGCGCAGTTCGCCGCCTTCCTCGACCTGTTGCCGCGGCATTTGCGGCATGTCCTTGAGGTGCGGCACGACAGCTTTCGCGCGCCCGCCTTCTTCGACCTGCTGCGCCGGCATCGCATCCCCGTCGCGCTGGTCGACGATGCGGCATATCCGGCGATCGACGAGCCGACCGGCGATTTCGTCTATGCGCGCCTGCGGCGTTGCGCGAAGGATGAGCCGGCCGGCTATTCGGAAGAGGCCCTCGACGAATGGGCCGGGCGCGCTCGCCAGTGGTCGGCGGGCGGCCGCGACGTCTTCATCTACTTCATCAACGGCGCCAAGCTCCGCGCCCCCGCCGCGGCGCAAGCGCTGCTGCGGCGGCTCGCAGGCTGAAAAAATTTCGACGAAGGCGGGGATAGGAAGAAATAAGGGTGCTTATTATAAGCTAGCATACTATGGAGAATGCTATGCGCAAAACAGCAGCCGCTCTCGCCGCCCTCGGTCTCTTGAGCGCCATCACCGCCACCCTCCCGGCCACCGCCGAGGCTCGCGATTGGCATCGCGGCTGGCGCGGAGAGGAATGGAGCGAACATCACGACCACGACCACGACCGCGGCCCAGCGATCGCGCTCGGGATCATCGGCGGCATTCTCGCCGGCGCCGCCGTCGCTTCGAGCCACCCCTACGCCCCGCCGGCCTATTACTACGGCGCACCCTATGCCGGATACGGCTATTACCAGTAACCGCCAAGGCCCCTCGCCCCGTCCCTCTCCCCGCATTGCGGGGAGAGGGTGTTCAAGCCGCGTCGAGCTTGAAGAACCCGACCGCGTTGCCGGCCCAAATCCGACGTTTCTCGTCTTCCGGTACGTCGGCGTAGATCTTGTCGATGATCGGGCGCGAATTCGGCCATTCGTTCTCGATGTGCGGGAAGTCGGTGGCGAACATGATGCGGTCGATGCCGACATGCGCCCGCTCCTCGACCGCGACGCGCTCGTACTGCACGCTGAAATAGACGTGCTCGCGCACGTAATGGCTCGGCAATTCCTTCAATGCCTTGAAGCCGAGATACTCCTCGGCCCACCCCAAATGGCGTTGGTACCAGAGGTCGGCATGCTCGAGCCAGAACGGGACCCAGCCCAATCGCGTTTCGGCGAAGAAGACCTGCAGCTTCGGGAAGCGCTCGAAGACCCCGGCGAGCACCAGCTGCGCGACGCTGACCGACGGCGGCAGCCCGAAATTGCAGAGCCATTCGAGAAACGGCCGGCGCAGGCGCTGCATCACCTCGGGGACTTCCTTAGGATAACGGAAGGTCGGGTGATTGGCGCGCGCGCCGGTGCGGTTGAAGGCGACATGGCAGGTGACCGGCATCTCCATATCGACCGCGGCGGCCCAGAATTTGTCGTCCTCCGGCGTCGGATAGCCCTTGCCGTTCGGCAATGCGCCGAGCTGGATGCCTTTGAGGCCCAATTTCCTGCAACGCGCCATCTCGGCGATCGCGTCCTCGGCATTGGTGATCGGCATGACGCCGAGGCCAATGAGGCGATCGGGCGCCACCGCGCAATACTCCTCTGCGAGCCAGTCGTTGTAGCCGCGGATGACGGCCCTATAGACCTCGTCATGCGCGATGTTGCGCCAGAAGACGGGGCCCGCGACCATCGCCGGAAACAGCACCTCGGCGTCGAGCCCGTCCTGGTCCTGCTCGCGGACCCGCTGCTGCGGCGAGCCGGTGCCGGCGGCGTCCTCGACCTTGAGGCCGAAGGGCTGCCAGGTGCCCTCGGCGCGTCCGGCGCGCAGATCGAGGAAATTCGCCTCCAAGAGCGGCTGGCCTTCGATCAGGAGCGCGTCGCCGCCGTCCGGCAGATGCACGGTGTGCGGCGCGCGCTCGCGGTGTTGCTGCGGCACGCGATGCAGCCAGCGCTCCGGCGGCACTTCGAGATGCCCGTCGGCCGACATCAGGGTGTATTGCCTCGCCATCGCGCCCCTCCCCTCACGGCTCGAAGGTGGCAAAGCATTTGTTCGAGTTGAAGATCCAGCTCTCGACGAAACTCGTTTCCGTGGGCCGCCGCTCGAGGGCGTCCATCGCGCCGGCGAGACACATCCAGTTCAACATTTCCTGCTGGCCGCTGTCCTCGATCGCGCTCAAGGGCCGCGCCCGCCAGGTCGCGTAATCGGCGCGCTGCAAGGATTCGTACATCGCGCGGTCGGCCGGCACATCGGGGTAGAGGAGATAGTTCTTCGGCGTGAGGAACGCGTGCGACCAGGAAGAGGAGGCGACGAGCGCGACCCGCCACGGGCTCGCCTCCAGCGCGCGGGCAACCGCGGCGCCGAGGTCGAAGCAGCGCCAGGGCTGAGGGCTTGGCGGGTCGAGATCGGCTTCCGCCGGCTGTTCGCTGAGGCTGCGCACACCCGCCTCCTGCGCGATCACGCGGCGGCCGTAGCAATTGACCTGGAACGGCAAGACCGGGTGCGGGAAGCCGTCGCGCTCGTAATCGAGGAATAAGAGCGTGTTCATGAAGGCGTGGCCGAGCTGGTGGTGCAGCGGCCGGTAGGCGTAGGCGACGTCGAAGCCCGCCTCGATGAGCGCGTTGGCAAGGTATTTGCCCGCCTCCTGATTGCCCTCGTAGCGGAATTTCTTGTCGTGCGGCTCGCCCCAGATGTTGGGGCCGCGGTATTCCTCCCAAGGCTGCGCCTCGATCCCCGGATATGCCAAGAGGCAATAGGGCGGGATCACGTCCTCCTTGAAGTTCTCGTATTGGTCGTCGCCCCAGATGACGACGAAATCGGGGTCGAACTCGTCGAGCACGCGGCGCGCGTTCTTGAACCCTTGGACGAGCGCGGCGCGGTGTCGCCCGGCGGCCGAAAGCCCGGCATCGTTGCCCCATTCGCGGCGCATCGGCTCCGGCCAGCCCGAGGGCGTGCGGTATTCCTCCGGCAAGGCGGGGTCGGCCAGCACCCGCTTCAGGATGCGCGCCATGTTCTCGTCAGGGTTCGAAAGAGGCGGGTAATGCGTGACGCCGAGGCCCAGAATCTCGCCCATAGCGTTTCCTCCGTCGCAGCGGCGCGGCGCGCCGGCTTTTCGCTGCGCTGAAGAATCCTCCGAAAGCGAGGACGCGTCAAATGGATCGGCGCCGGCAACACCCCTCGCCCCCTCCCTCTCCCCGCGCGCGGGGAGAGGGAGGGGGCGAGGGGCAAACGATTCAGCCGAGGCTCTTTTCCAACAGATTCAGGGCGGCGACGGTGAAGGCGCGCATGTTGTCGACGCGGTCGTCGTTGCGGGTCTCGACCGTGATCGCCTTTTCGTCCGAGGGCCCGACGAGCGCGATGCAGCTGTGGCCGGCGGCGTCGCCGTAGCGGTTGCCGGTCGGCCCGGTGGCGCCGGTTTCGCCGAGCGCCCAGGTGGTGCCCATGCTCTGGCGCACGGCGCGCGCGAAGAGCAGCGCGTAGTCCTCGGTCGAGGGGCGGATGCCGGCGAGCGCCTCCTCCGGGATGTCGAGGAGCGCCCGGCGCGACTGCCGCGTATAGACGACGGCGCCGCCCATGAAATAGGCGGAGGCGCCCGCCACCGCCAAGAGCGCCGCTGAAATGATGCCGCCGGTCGAGGATTCGGCGACCGCGACCGTCTCGCCCCGCTCTCTCAGCCGCGCGGCGATGCGCTGCGCCTGCGGCAACAGTTCCTGTATCATTCCAATTCCTCCAGGAGCCCGAGAATGACCTGTCAAACCATACTCTATGCCGAGGACGGGCCGATCGGAACGGCGATGCCGAGCCGAGCATGACGAACACGCTTCTGACCCTGCACGACCCGGCGGCGGCGCGGGAGTATTACGGACGAGGGCTGTGGCGCGAGGAGACGCTCTACACGCGGCTGCGCGGCCACGCCGCCTCCCGCCCCGATGCCTTCGCCTTGCGCGACGGCAATCGCCGCCTCGCCTGGGGCGAGCTGCTCGCCGCCGTCGATGCGGTCGCGGCCGACCTCCACGCGGCGGGCCTCAAGCGCGGCGAGCGCGTGTCGATCTGGCTGCCGAACCGGGTCGAGACGGTGATCGTGCTGCTCGCCTGCTCGCGGCAAGGCTATGTCTGCAACCCGTCATTGCACCAGAACTACACGGTCGGGGAGATCGCGGGGCTGCTCGGGCGCATCCGCGCCGCCGCGCTGTTCGCCGCGCCCCATTACGGCGCCGACGCGGGCCGCGCCGACATCTTCGCCGCCGCCCTCTCGCTGCCCTCGATGCGGCGCATCTATACGCTCGGAGAGGGCCCGCCCGCGGCGGCGCCCTTCCCGACCGCGCCCCAATCGCTGCCGCCCGCCGATGCGAACCCCGACAAGATCGTCTATCTCGCCTTCACCTCGGGCACGACCGGCACCCCGAAGGGCGTCATGCATTCCGACAACACGCTGCTCGCGAACGGCCGCGCGATGGTCGCGGACTGGCACCACGACGAGAAGACCATCCTCTTGAGCCTCAGCCCGATGAGCCACCACATCGCGACGGTCGCGGTCGAGCAGATGCTGGCGGCGGGCCTCGAACTCGTCGTCAACGCACCGCCCCCGGGCATGACCCCGCTCGACTGGATCCTCGAATCGGGCGCGACTTACGTCATGGGCGTACCGACGCACGCGATGGACATTCTCGCCGAGATGCGCCGCCGCGGGCTCGACCGGCTCGGGCACGTCAAGACCTTCTACATGGCCGGCTCGCCCATCCCCCGCGAGACGGCGCAGGCCTTCTTCGACCGCGGCATCCTGCCGCAGAACGTCTATGGCATGAGCGAGAACGGCTCGCACCAATACACGCTGCCGACGGACGAGCCGAAGACGATCGTCGAGACCTGCGGGCGCGCCTGCGCCGCCTACGAGATCAGGATCTTCGACCAGAACAACCCTGACATCGAGGCGCCGCCGGGCGCGGTCGGCGAGATCGGCGGCCGCGGCGCGTGCCTCGCGCTCGGCTATTTCGACAACCAGCGGGCGAGCGAGGAATCCTTCAACCGAGAGGGCTGGTTCATGAGCGGCGATTTGGGGCGCCTCGACGACCAGGGCTGCCTCGAGATCGTTGGCCGCAAGAAGGACCTGATCATCCGCGGCGGCCACAACATCCACCCCGCCCGCATCGAGGATCTGGCGATGCGCCACGCGGCGGTCGCGCGCTGCGCCGCCTTCGCGGTCGCCGACGCGCGGCTCGGCGAGAAGGTCTGCCTCGCGGTCATTCTGCACGAGGGCGAGCGCCTCGCGGCCGAGGCGCTCCTCGACCACCTCCACCGCGAGGGCCTCTCGCGCTACGACATGCCGGAATATTTCCTCGCCATGGCGGAGTTTCCGCTGACGCCAAGCGGCAAGATCCTGAAGCGCGAACTGGTCGAATGGGCGAAGGCCGGGCGGATTGGGCCCATGCCCGTCCGCTGGGTCGATCCCGACCGTCGCTGATCGGGTGGCGTTGTCATTGCGGGTGCAGCGACGCAATCTCGTCGGGATTGCCGCGGCGCTTCACGCCGCGCAATGACACCGGGGGAACCGAATGCCGCTCCACCTCTCGCGCATCGACGAGTTCGCGCTGCTGACTTTGGACCGCCAGGAGGCGCTCAATGCGTTGAGCTTTGAACTTCTGCGCGAACTCGACCATGCCTTCGACGAGGTCGCGAAGAGCGACGCGCGGGCGCTGCTGATCACCGGCGCCGGCGACAAGGCCTTTTGCGCCGGCGCCGACATCCGCGAGCTGATGGGCCGCTCGCAAAGCGCGGTGCGCGAGGGCGCGCGGTTCGGGCAAAGGGTGCTGGCAAGGCTCGACGGCCTGCCGATCCCCTCGATCGCCTTCATCAACGGGTACGCCTTCGGCGGCGGGCTCGAACTGGCGCTCGCGGCAACGTTTCGGGTGGCGACGAAGAACGCGCGGCTCGGCCTGCCCGAGATCAAGCTCGGCCTCATCCCCGGCTATGGCGGGACGCAGCGCCTGCCGCGCCTCGTCGGCCCGGCGCGGGCCTTGGAAATCGTCATGACCGGGCGCACGGTCGGCGCCGAGGAGGCGCTGGCGATCGGCCTCGTCAACCGCCTCGTCGAGGGTGACGCGATCGCGGCAGCGATCGGTTTCGCACGCGAGATGACCGGCTACGGCCTCCTCGCACTGCGGCTCGCCCGCGATGCGGTGCGCCGCGCCCTCGACGTGCCTTTACGGGAGGGCCTCGAAATCGAGGCCGACCTCAACACCCTCGCCTTCGGCACCGAGGACGCGAAGGAGGGCATGACCGCCTTCCTCGAAAAGCGCCAGCCCGCGTTCCGCGATTGGTAGAGGGCGGGACCGGGATTGCTTCGTTGGCCTCCGGCCCCCTCGCAATGACCGCCCTTTCGAGGTGTCATTGCGAGTGCAGCGAAGCAATCTCGCTTACAGCATCCCCAATTCGAGCTTCGCTTCCTCGCTCATGCGCTCGGGCGTCCAGGTTGGGGTCCAGACGAGGTTGACGCACACGTCCTCGACGCCTTCCACCCCGCGGATCGCCGCCTCGACCTCGCCCGGCATGCTGGCCGCGACCGGGCAGGAAGGCGTCGTCAGGGTCATTTCGACAAAGACGGCCCCCCCCTTTTTGACGACGAGATCGTAGATGAGGCCGAGATCGACGAGGTTGACCGGGATTTCCGGGTCGCGCACGGTCTTCAATGCTTCGAGCACCGGCCCCATCAGCGCCAGATCGTCCTCGCCCTCGGGGCGTTCGCTCCTCTCCTCCGGCGCCTCGGCGTTCTGCGTGAAAGCGAAATAGTCGCGGCTCTCTTCCTCGGTCATCGCGTTACTCCGTCTTGACCGTCGCGCCCGCATTCCCGGCCTTGAGCGCCGCCTCGAAGGCGTGCCAGGAGAGCGTCGCGCATTTGACCCGCGCCGGATAAGCCCTGACCCCGGTCAAGGGTTCGAGCCTTTCCATCTCCTCTTCAAGCGGCTCGGGGAGCGGCGTCTCGGCGCCGCCGGTGACGCGGGCGTGGAAACGCTCGAACAGCGTCTTCGCCTCCGCCACCGTCTTTCCCTTCAGGACCTCGGTCATCAAGGAGGCGGCAGCGGTCGAGATCGCGCAGCCGCGCCCCTCGAAGCTGACGTCCCTGATGCGCTCGCCGTCGAGCGCGACATAGACGGTGACGCGGTCGCCGCAGAGCGGGTTGTGGCCCTGCGCGCGGTGCGTCGGCTCGTCGAGGGCGCGGAAATTGCGCGGGTGGCGGCCGTGGTCGAGGATGATCTCCTGATAAAGTTCGCGCAGGTCGCTCATCGCGAGAAAATCTCCCGCGCCGCCGCGAGGGCAGCGCACAGCGCATCGATGTCGCGCTCGTCGTTGTAGACGCCCAACGAGGCGCGCGTCGTGCCGACCACCCCCATCCGGTCCATCAGCGGCTGCGCACAATGGTGGCCGGCGCGCACCGCGACGCCCTGCTGGTCGAGTACCGTCGCCAGATCGTGCGGATGCACGCCGTCGAAATCGAAGGAAAGGATGCCGAGCCGCCGCTGCCCGGCGCCCATCAGGCGAAGATCGGGGAGGCGCGACAGCCGATCGACGCCGTAGCCGGTCAACGCCTCCTCGTGCGCGAGGATATCGTCGCGCCCCAAACCGTCGATGAAATCGAGCGCGATGCCGAGGCCGATCGCGCCGGCGATGTCGGGCGTACCGGCCTCGAAGCGCGCCGGCGGCGGCTGGAACTCGGTCTTCTCGAAGGTGACGGTGGCGATCATCTCGCCGCCGCCCTGCCAGGGCGGCATCGCTTCAAGGAGTTCATAGCGGCCGTAAAGCGCGCCGATGCCGGTCGGCCCGTACATCTTGTGCCCGGTGAAGACATAGAAATCGCAGCCCAATGCCCGGACATCGACCGGCAGCCGCGGCGCCGCCTGGCTGCCGTCGACGAGGACCTTGGCGCCGTAGCGGTGCGCCAGCGCGACGATGCGCTCGACCGGCACCATCGCCCCCGTCGCATTCGCCATGTGCGTCACCGCGACAAAGCGAGTGCGCGGCGAGAGCCGAGCTTCGAAGGCGGAAAGGTCGAGCCCACCCGTCTGGTCGATCGGCGCCACGACGAGCCGGATGCCGATGCGGTCGCGCAGCAACTGCCAGGGCACGATGTTCGAATGGTGCTCGAGTTCGCTGATCAGCACCTCGTCGCCTTCGGAGAGGAATTTGGGGCCCCAGCTCTGCGCGACGAGGTTGATGGCCTCGGTCGAATTGCGCACGAAGACGATCTCGCGCGGATCGGCGGCGTTCAGAAACCGCCGCACCTTGTCACGCGCCTCCTCGTAAAGCTCGGTCGAGCGGGCCGACAGGCGATAGACGCCGCGATGCACATTGGCGTAGTCGGTGCGGTAATACTGCGCGGTGCCGTCGATGACGGCGCGCGGCTTTTGCGCGCTCGCCGCCGAATCGAGAAAGACGAGCCCCGGATTGTTCTCGTAGATCGGGAATTCGCGCCTGAGTTCGCGCGGGTCGAAACTCATGCCTCACCCGCCAGCCTCGCGAGGCGCCGGGCGAGCGCGCGCTCCAGATGCCGCCGCAGTGCCGGCTGCTCGACCAGCGCGACCGCCTCGGACAGAAACCCCTCGATCAGCATGCGGCGCGCCTCTTGCGGAGAAATGCCGCGCGCGGCGAGGTAAAACAGCGCCGCCTCGTCGAGATCGCCGACCGCGGCGCCGTGGCTGCATTTCACGTCGTCGGCCAAAATCTCCAGTTCGGGCTTGGTGTCGATGACGGCGCGGCGGCCGACGATCAGATTGCGGCTCGTCTGCTGCGCATCGACCTTTTGCGCCCCGCGCCGCACCGTGATGCGGCCCTGGAAGGCGCCGTGCGCGCGCCCTGCGCCAACGATCTTGACGGTTTCGCGCGTCTCGCCGCCGGGCGCCAGGTGATCGACCGTGGTGACGATGTTCCCCTCCTCGCGGCCGGAAAGGAGCGCGGCGCCATGCAAGACCGAGCGCGTCCCCTCGCCTTCGCAGAAGAGGCTCGCCTCCTGCCGCACCGTTCGCCCGCCCGCGAGCAGGACAAAGCTCGCGAGCCGCGCGCCCGTGTCGAGCCGCGCCACGCTCTCGCCGAGATGAATCGCCGCCTCGCCCTCCTCGACGACGAGCGCGCGGTCGAGCGCGGCGCCCGGCCCGAGCGCCACCTCGACAACGTCGTTGCGCCAATAGGCGCCCTCGCCGCGAAAGATCTCGCAGAGGCTCGCGCGGCTCTCTTTGCCGAGGATGACGAAGCTTTTCGTGTGCAGCGACCCGCGCGCTTCGGCGCAGGCGAGATGGACGATCTCGACCGGCGGCTCGATCACAGCTCCGGGCGCCAGCTCGAGGACGAAGCCGTCGGCGAAAAAGACCGCGTCGAGCAGCGCGAACGGTCGCGCCGGGCCCGGCGGGGCTTCGATCAGCGGGCGCAGGAGGTCCGGCCGGTCGGCGATCGCCGCGGTCGTCGAGCAGAGCCGCACCCCCGCCGGCAAATCCCCGATCGAGGAAAGCTCCGGCGCGAAGCGGCCGTCGAGAAGAACCAGGCGATAGCGAGCCTCGCCGAGGCCGTCGAGCAGGCCGCGCGCGCCGATCGCCGGCGCGGCATGGCGCTGCGGCGGCATCGGGCTTTCGGCGAGCGGGGCGAGGTCGATGTAGCGCCAGGCTTCGCCGCGCCGGCTCGGAAGGCCGAGTTCGGCAAAGCGCGCGAGGCTCTGCTCGCGGTGCCGCGCGAGCCATTGCGGCTCGCCCGGCGGCCACACGAAGGCCTCGACATAGGCCCGTGCCTCGGGCTTCACCGGGAAATCGAGGACGCCCGACATCGCCCTATCGCCGGCCGCCGCCACGCGTGAACTCATGCCGCGTCGCCGAGCGCGCCGTAGCCGTGCCGCTCGAGCTCGGCCGCGACCTCCTTGCCGCCCGAGGCGACGATGCGCCCCGCTTGCAGCACATGCACGCGGTCCGGCTCGACGTAATCGAGCAGGCGCTGGTAATGCGTGATCAGGAGGATCGCGCGGTCGGGGGCGCCCAGGCCGTTGACGCCGCGAGCGACGGCCTTCAGCGCGTCGCTGTCGAGGCCGCTGTCGATCTCTTCGAGGATCGCGAGCTTCGGCTCCAGCATCGCCATCTGGAAGATCTCGTTGCGCTTCTTCTCGCCGCCCGAAAACCCGACATTGACGGCGCGCTGCAGGAATTCGTCGCCGATTTCGAGGAGCTTCAGCTTGGCGCGCGCCGCCCGCAGAAACTGGCCGGCGTCGAGTTCAGATTCGCCCCGGTGGCGGCGCTGCGCGTTCATCGCCGTGCGCAGGAAATAGGTGTTGTTGACGCCGGGGATCTCGACCGGATGCTGAAAGCCGAGGAAGAGCCCCGCCCGCGCCCGCTCGTCGGCCGGCATCGCGAGGAGGTCGCGGCCGAGGTAGCGCGCGCTCCCCTCGCTCACCGCGTAGCCGTCGCGTCCCGCGAGAACTTGCGCCAGCGTCGATTTGCCGGAGCCGTTCGGCCCCATGATCGCGTGCACCTCGCCGGCGCCGAGATCGAGATCGATCCCCTTCAGGATCTCGCGGCCGTCGGAGAGGCGGACGTGCAAATTTGCAATTTGCAGCATCACTTTTGTCATTGACATTTGCTCTTGGATATCGCAATATGGCTCTCTGGATCATCTTTTGATCTCAGGATCACCCCAATCACTCTGGAGAGCGAAATGCTTGTTTCCGACCAAAAGATCCGCGCGGTCGCGGTCAAGCTGTCGCGCGACCTATATGAGGAGGCGTTCCGGGGAAAGGATCGCGGCCGGTTCTGTTTAACTCGCGAGCAGCTCAGGCAAGCGCTCGAGACCGAACGGTTGCATGCTACAACGTTGGCCCGCTTACAGGACGAGGCGCTGCAACTCGGACTCGTGATAATCGATCTCGATGACCGCTTCCCCTGCGTCGAAGTAGGAATCGTCCGCCGATACCGTCGTCCGCCGGAGGAGATCTTCGCGAAGATCTTCCCGGTGGTCGAAGCTGAAGACGGCAACGATGGCGACGAGGAGGAGTAAGCCCCTCTCCGCCCTTTAGGGGGGAGACGGAGGGACCCATCGCGCAGCGACGGGAGGGTGAGGTGGGTGCGGGCCGGCGCCCTGCAACCCCCCGCCTCACCCTGCCCTCTCCGCCCCCGGGGGCGGAGAGGGTTTAGGACGCGGCAAAGGACGCTCATCCGACGCTGCCTTCTAGGCTGACGGCGAGGAGCTTCTGCGCCTCGACGGCGAACTCCATCGGCAATTCCTTCAAGACTTCCTTGCAGAAGCCGTTGACGATCAAGGACAGCGCGTCCTCGTCGCAGAGGCCGCGCTGCCGGCAATAGAAGAGCTGGTCCTCGCTGATCTTCGAGGTCGTCGCCTCGTGCTCGACGTGCGCCGATGGATTGCGCACCTCGATATAAGGGACGGTGTGCGCCTCGCAGCGCTCGCCGATCAATAGCGAGTCGCATTGCGTATAGTTGCGCGCCCCCTCGGCGCGCGGCTGCACGCGCACGAGCCCGCGGTAGGTGTTGCGGCCGCGCCCGGCCGAGATGCCTTTCGAGAGGATCGTCGAGCTGGTGCCCCGGCCGACATGGATCATCTTCGTCCCGGTATCGGCCTGCTGGCGGTTGTTGACGATCGCCACCGAATAGAATGCGCCCGTCGAATAGTCGCCTTCGAGGATGCAGCTCGGGTATTTCCAGGTGATCGCGGAGCCGGTTTCGACCTGCGTCCACGAGATCTTCGAGCGCGCGCCGCGGCAGGCGCCGCGCTTCGTCACGAAATTGTAGATGCCGCCCTTGCCCTCGGCGTCGCCCGGGTACCAGTTCTGCACGGTCGAATACTTGATCTGCGCGTCGTCGTGCGCGACGAGTTCGACGACCGCGGCGTGCAGCTGGTTCTCGTCGCGCTGCGGCGCGGTGCAGCCCTCCAGATAACTGACGTGGCTCTCCTTGTCGGCGATGATCAGGGTGCGCTCGAACTGGCCCGATTTCGCGGCGTTGATGCGGAAATAGGTCGACAGCTCCATCGGGCAGCGCACGCCCGGCGGCACATAGACGAAGGAGCCGTCGCTGAAGACGGCCGAATTCAATGCGGCGAAGAAATTGTCGCTTTGCGGCACGACCGAGCCGAGATAGCGGCGAACGAGGTCGCCGTGCTCGCGCACCGCCTCGCCCATCGAGCAGAAGATGATGCCGAGTTTGCCGAGCTGCTCCTTGAAGGTCGTCGCGACCGAGATCGAGTCGAAGACCGCATCGACCGCGACGCCGGCCAACATTTCGCGTTCGCGCAGCGGGATGCCGAGCTTTTCATAGGTGCGCAGCAGCTCGGGATCGACCTCGTCCAATGACTTCGGGCCGTCCTTGCCCTTCGGCGCCGAATAATAGGTGGCGGCCTGGTAGTCGATCGGCAAAAGCTCGAGCTTCGCCCAGTCGGGCGGCGTCATCTCACGCCAGGCGCGGAACGCCGCGAGCCGCCATTCGAGCAGCCATTCCGGCTCGCCCTTCTTCGCCGAGATGAAGCGGACGGTGCCCTCGTCGAGGCCGGGCGGCGCGCTTTCCGCCTCGATGTCGGTGATGAAGCCGTATTTGTAGCCTTCGAGCGAGCGCAATGCGGCGAGGGTGTCGGGGGCAGCGCTCATGCGGAATACCGGGGTGGTTCGGGTTGTGGCGGCGCAGCGGTCGCCGGCGGATATGCCGCGAAGGCTTGCGACGCCCGCATGTCGTCGAGCGAGACGGCCGAGAGCGCCTCCCCGACGGCGCGGTTGACGACCGCCCAGTGCGGCCGGGTCGGGCAGTAATTGGTGCGCGCGCAGCCGGCGGCATGCACCGAGCATTGCGTCAGGCCGATGTCGCCGTCGATCGCCGCCACCACCTCGGCGAGCGAGATCGCGCCGGCCGCGCGCGCCAGGCGATAGCCGCCGGTGGCGCCGCGCGTCGCCGTCACCAGCCCCTTGTGCGCCAAGGCCTTCAAGACCTTGGCGACGGTCGCCTGCGGCAGCCGGGTCGCCGCCGCGATCGCCGCGGCATTCGCCTGGCGGTCGCGCTCCGCCGCCATGTGGGTGGCGACGATGACGCCGTAATCGGCGAGCTTCGATAGGATGATCATCGCTTCCCGCAACCCCGCTGCGGCCCCAAACCGCGCCAATTGGTACTAGATTGGTCCTCTATATGGCGCGCAGCGTGGAAGCGTCAACCCTGCGAACGGCAATTGCGATGGAGGCTCTGCGCATTGCGCCACGACGGCGCTTGTCCACAGGCTCGTCATGGTGACCCGCAACCGCTGGCATTTTTGAACGCACGACCGTCCGGGTGGTCGGTCCTTGGGAATGACGGGCGGGCTATGCAGCTCCTTATTCGCTCGCCTTCAGCGCCCGCTCGATGGCGTTGAACACCTGGCTCGGCCGGAACGGCTTCCTGAGAAAGCCGAGCGGCTGCGCCGACCGGGCGCGCTCGAGCGTCGCCGCGTCGGTCATGCCGGACAGAAAGATCGTCGGGACGGCGAAGCGCTCGCGCAGCAAGCGGGCGATCTCGACCCCGTCCATCGACCCGGCGAGACGGATGTCGACGAGCGCGAGGCGCGGCTGCATGTCGTCGGCGAGGCTGAGCGCCTCGGGACCGGAAGAGGCGACCCCGGCGACGGCAAAGCCGGATTCCACGAGCACCTCCGTGATATAGGTCGCGATCAGCGCCTCGTCCTCGATGACCAGAATGCCGATCCGCTTGCCGTGCCCGTCCGGGGATACCATCTGAGGCTCGCTGCCCGTCATCGGCGGATTCCGATCGCAGTTGTCTTCCGGTTCCGGTGCAGACGCTTGCCGAGCACGAAATGCCGCAGGTGCAACCTGCGCTGATCGCGCCTCGCTGAAGCCTGGGGCCGCAATTGTTACCAATCTCTTAACGGCGCGGCGGCGCAGGAATATGAAGATTCTGGTTGTCGAAGACGATCCCGAAACCGCCGCTTATCTGGCGAAGGGCCTCAACGAAAGCGGCTATACGGTCGATCGTTGCGGCGACGGGCGCGAGGGGCTCTATCTCGCCAGCTCCGGCGGCTACAGCGCGATCGTGCTCGACCGCATGCTGCCGGGCATGGATGGTCTGGCACTGCTCGGCGCTCTGCGCGCCACCGAGATCCGCACGCCGGCCTTGATCCTTTCCGCCCTCGGCAGCGTCGACGACCGGGTCAAGGGGCTGCGCGCCGGCGGCGACGACTATCTCGTCAAGCCCTTCGCCTTCAGCGAGCTGCTCGCCCGCCTCGAGGCGCTGTTGCGCCGCGGCGCCGGCACGACGGCGACGACGCGGCTCAAGGTCGCCGACCTCGAGCTCGATCTGTTGACCCGCACCGTGCGGCGCGCCGGCAAGGCGATCGACCTGTTGCCGCGCGAGTTTCGCCTGCTCGAATACCTGATGCGCAACGCCGGGCACGTCGTCACCCGCACGATGCTGCTCGAGCACGTCTGGGATTATCATTTCGACCCGCAGACGAACGTCATCGACGTGCATGTGAGCCGGCTCAGGCAGAAGATCGACAAGAATTTCGCGAGCCCGCTCTTGCACACCGTGCGCGGCGCCGGCTACTGCCTGCGCCCGGCCGAATAGGGGCGCCGCGGTGGCCACCGACAAGCTCGTCCTGCCGGCATCGCGGCCATGGCCGTGGCGCCGGCCCCCTCTCGCCAATCTGCGCCGGCTCGTGCGCACGCACGCCTTTCGCCTCGCCGCGCTCTATTTCGCGGTGTTCGCGCTCTCGGTACTGGGCGTCTTGCTGTTCGTCTATTGGACGAGCGCCGATTTCGTCGAGCGGCAGACGGAGGCGACGCTCAACGCCGAGGTCAGCGGGCTCGCCGAGCAATATGCCCAGCGCGGCCTCTCGGGCCTCGTGCAGATCGTCGCGGCGCGCAGCGTCGGCAATCGCGGCGACCGCATGCTCTATCTGATCACCAATCCGGAAGGCCGGCCGCTGGCCGGCAATATCGCCGGCTGGCCGAAGGGCGCGCCGGTTCGCGCCGGCTGGCTCTCGTTCACGATCGCCGCCCCAAGCAAGGGCGCCGTCGAGCGCGACCCGGCGCGCGGCGCGCTCTTCATCATCCCCGGCGGCTACCGACTGCTCGTCGGGCGCGACATCAGCGACGCGGCGGCGTTCCGCAACCGCATCCGGGAAACGCTGTCCTGGGCCGGCCTGGTGGCGCTCGGCATCGGGCTCGTCGGCGGGGCGGCGATGAGCCGCAATCTGTTGCGCCGCGTCGAAGAGGTGAACCGGACGAGCGAACGAGTGATGGCCGGCCATTTGTCGGACCGCGTGCCGGTGGGCGGCAGCAGCGACGAATTCGACCAGCTCGCCCAGAACCTCAACCGCATGCTCGACCAGATCGAGCGGCTGATGACGGCGATGCGCGAGGTCACCGACAACGTCGCGCACGATCTGAAGACGCCGCTGTCGCGGCTGCGCGCCCGGCTCGAACTGGCGCTTCTCGACCCCGCCGACACAGAAGGCGGGGTCGCGGCGATCGGCGCCGCCATCGCGGAAGCCGATCGTCTGCTCGCCACGTTCAACGCGCTGCTCAGCATCGCGGAGGCCGAATCGGGGGCGGGGCGCAGCGCCGCCATGCCGCTCGACCTGGCGCAGCTGGTGCAGGCCGCGGCCGAACTCTACGAGCCGGTCGCCGAGGAGAAAGGGTTCCGCTTGTCGATCGCCGCCGAGCCGGCGGCCGTCATTCGCGGCGACCGCCATCTATTGTCGCAGGTGCTCGCGAATTTGTTCGACAACGCGCTCAAATACGCCGGCGGCGGCGACATCTCGGTGCGCGTCTTTCGCGCCGCCGGGCGCGCGGTTCTGGAAGTCGCCGATCGCGGCCCGGGGATCGCGGAAGAGGATCGGGAAATCGTCTTCGACCGCTTCGTGCGCCTGGAGCCGAGCCGCAGCACCCCCGGCAACGGGCTGGGCCTCAGCCTCGTGCGCGCCGTCGCGCGGCTGCACGACGGCCGGGTCGAACTCGGCGACAACGGACCCGGGCTGATCGTCCGGCTGGACTTTCCCGAGCTCGTCAAATAATCGGTCCGCTACTCTTCAAGCCCCTCGTCGTCGCGGCGCTCGTCGATGCGCCTGGCGGTTTCGACCTTCATGTCGCGGAACTGCTGCGCGTCGAAGCCG
>DASYYD010000287.1:0-4618 GCA_035934195.1 Allostellaceae bacterium
GAAGCAATCTCGATCGCCGTCGCGGGGACCGAGAGGAACCGCGGCCTTGCGGTCTCGCAAAACCTGTGCTCGGTTCCGATATCGGGGGCAGGAGGTCGACTCGCATGACGCAATACGGCATCGGCCAGCCGGTGCGCCGGGTCGAGGACCGGCGGTTTCTGACCGGCCGGGGGCGCTATCTCGACGATATCGAGCGGCCGCGGCAGGCCTATCTCTTCGTGCTGCGCTCGCCGCACGCGCATGCGCGGGTCCGGCGGATCGACACCGCCGCCGCCCGCGCCGCCCCGGGCGTCCTTGCGATCCTCACCGGCGAGGATCTCGCGAAGGACCGCATCGGCACGATCCCCTGCCTCTCCGCCTTGCAGAACCGCGACGGCTCGGCGATGCCGATGCCGCCCTTTCCGGCACTGGCGCAAGACCGGGTGCGCCATGTCGGCAACCCGGTCGCCGCGATCGTCGCCGAGACGGGCGCAGCGGCGCGCGACGCCGGCGAACTCGTCGAAGTCGACTACCAGCCGCTGCCGGCCGCCGCCGACACCGTCGCCGCGCTCGCGCCGGGGGCGCCCGCCGTCTGGGACGAGGCCCCCGGCAACCTCGCCTTCGATTGGGAATTGGGCGACCGCGAGACGGTCGCGCACGCGCTGGTCGCGGCGCGCCACAAAGTGACCCTCGACCTCGTCAACAACCGTGTGGTCGTCAACTCGATGGAGCCGCGCGGCGCCATCGGCGAATACGATGCGGGGGAAGGCGCCTTCACGCTGTGGAGCTCGACGCAGGGCTCGCATTTTCTGCGCAACCTCCTCGCCGAGCACGTCTTCAAGGTTCCGGAGAACCGCATCCGCGTCGTCACCCCCGATGTCGGCGGCGGCTTCGGCATGAAGCTCTTCCTCTATCCCGAGCACATCCTCGTGCTGTGGGCGGCGAGGCGGCTCGGGCGCCCGGTCAAATGGGTGCCGTCGCGCTCGGAGGATTTCGTCAGCGACACGCAGGGCCGCGACAACGTGACGAGGCTCGAACTGGCGCTCGACGAGGATCTCGCCTTTCAGGCGCTCGCCGTCTCGACCCTCGCCAATATGGGCGCTTACCTCTCGAACTTCGCGCCGGAGATCCCGACCTTCTCGGGCGCGGTGATGCTGAGCGGTGTTTACCACCTGCCGGCGATCCATGTGCGCATCAAGGGCGTCTATACCAATACCGTGCCGGTCGATGCCTATCGCGGCGCCGGCCGGCCGGAGGCCGCCTACGCGCTCGAGCGCCTCGTCGATGCCGCCGCCCGCCAGCTCGGCGTCCCGGCGGCCGAACTGCGCCGCAGGAATTTCGTCCGCCCGGGCGCGATGCCTTACAAGACGGCGCTCGGCCTCACCTACGACAGCGGCAATTTCGCCCGCAACATGGAGGATGCGCTCGCCGACGCGCAAGCCAAGGGCCTCGCCGCGCGCAAGGCCGCTTCGGTCGCAGCCGGGCTGCTGCGCGGGCAGGGCCATGCCGTCTATATCGAGCAGAGCGGCATGGGGGCGGACGAATTCGCCGAATTGCGCTTCGATCCGGCCGGCACGCTGACGATGCTGATGGGCACGCAATCCTCGGGCCAGGGGCACCAGACGGCCTACGCCCAGCTCGCCGCCGAGCGGCTCGGCCTGCCGCCGGAAAAGGTGCGCGTCCTGCAGGGCGACAGCGCGGCGGTCGCCTTCGGCCGCGGCACCGGCGGCTCGCGCTCGCTGCCGGTCGGCGGCGCGGCGGCGGCGCACGCCGCCGAGAAGCTGATCCAGAAGGGCCGCAAGATCGCCGCCCATCTCTTGGAGGCGGCGGAGGCCGATGTCGCCTTCGAGGACGGCCAATTCGCGATCGCCGGCACCGACCGCCGCTTGCGTATCGAAGAGGTGGCGCGCGCCGCCTTCGACCCGACGAAACTGCCGGAGGGCCTCGAGCCGGGCTACGCCGAGAGCGGGCATTTCACGCCGCCCGCCCCGACCTTCCCCAATGGCTGCCATCTGTGCGAAGTCGAGATCGACCCCGAGACCGGGCAGATCGCGATCGAGCGCTATCTCGTCGTCGATGATTTCGGCACGGTCGTCAACCCGCTGTTGTTGCAGGGGCAGGTGCAGGGCGGGGTCGCGCAGGGCATCGGCCAGGCGATGCTGGAGGCCTGCGTCTACGACGGCGAGAGCGGCCAGCTCCTCTCCGGCTCGTTGACCGATTATGCCCTGCCGCGCGCCGACGACCTGCCGGCGATCTTTTTCTCCTACAATGTCGTGCCGTGCCGCACCAACCCATTGGGCGTCAAGGGGGCGGGCGAGGCGGGCGCGATCGGCGCGCCGCCGGCGCTCGTCAACGCCGTCCTCGACGCGCTCGGCCCCCTCGGCGTCGGCGCAATCGACATGCCGCTCACCCCCGAGCGGGTGTGGCGGGCGATCCGTACCGCGCAACAAAGGAAGGCCGCATGAGCCCGCTCCTCGAAACGGCGCGCCGCGCCGCGCTCGCCGCCGGCGCCGAGATCCTCGAGGTCTACGCGCAGGATTTCTCGGTCTACGAAAAGAGCGACAAGACGCCCGTGACCGAGGCCGATCTCGCCGCCGAGCGGGTCATCGTCGAGATCCTGCGCGGCGCCTTTCCCGACATCCCGGTCGTCGCCGAGGAAGAGGTCGAGGCGGCCGGGCTGCCGCCGTCCGCGGCGCGTTTCTGGGCGATCGATCCGCTCGACGGGACGCGCGAATTCATCGCCAAGAACGGCGAGTTCGCGGTCAGCATCGGCCTGATCGAGGACGGGCGGCCGGTATTGGGCGTCGTGCACGGGCCGGCGCGCCAAGTCACCTATGGTGCGCACGGTGCGGGGACGGCATTGCGCTGGCGGAACGGCGGCGCGGCGGAGCCTATCGCGGCGCGGCTGCCGTCCGCCGAAGGGCTCGTCGTCGCGCACAGCCGCAGCCACGAGAACAGCGCGCGGCTCGGCGAATTTCTCGCCGACTACCGGGTGAAGGCGCGCGTGCAATGCGGCAGCGCCCTCAAATTCGGCCTCATCGCCGCAGGCGAGGCCGACCTCTACCCGCGCTTCGGGACGACGATGGAATGGGACACGGCGGGCGGCCAGGCGATCCTGGAGGCCGCCGGCGGCCGTGTCGTGACGCTCTCCGGCGCGCCGCTCGCCTACGGCAAGCCCGGCCTCAAGAACGACGGCTTCCTCGCCTGGGGGCGGCCGCCGGCATCCTAACGGCAGATCGCGCATATGGCCGCCCACCGTGGCACTGGATCGTCGGCTTTGTTCTTGCTGCGTTCCGCAGACCGGCTATAACTGACGCCGTCAACCCGACCAGCATCTCGAGGGGGAGGGGATGGAGCAATCGAGGTCGGAACGCCGCGAGCCCGAGATCGCCCGACAGCTGGTCGATCGGACCACGGCACTCGAACTGTCGGCGAAGTTGGCGTCCAAAAGCCGCCGTGGCTTTGCCGCTGGTTTTGCCGCCGCGATCGCTTCGACTTACGGCCACAGCATCGGCGTCCACGGTTCTGTGACAGCAGCACCGGCGCTCGATGGAGTGGTGCTGGGGATCGAGGCACGCCAACTCGCGGCGCGCATAGCGGCAGGGATCGACAGGTCCCCGCCCGCTGAGGCCGCGTACATTATCGGAAGCATCTATACCACGCTCCTACCGGCGCAGTTCCGCGCACAGCAGGGCATCTTCTACACGCCGCCTGAGCTGGCCGATCGTCTGCTCCGCATGGCGGAGGAAGCGGGCATCGACTGGCGGACGGCGCGCGTTCTAGACCCGGCATGCGGTGGCGGCGCATTCTTGATTGGTGTCGCTGTCCGCATGGCGCATGCGCTCGAAGGTGCCGAACCGGCGATCGCTTTACAGAGCATTGTCGCGCGGCTCGGCGGATTTGACTTCGATCCCTTCGGCGCCTGGCTCGCCCAGGCGATGTTGACGATAGCTCTTGAACCGCTCGCGCGGGCGGCCGGGCGGCCCGTGCCAATGATCGTCGAAACCCGTGACAGTTTGGATCTCGAGAGCAACGAGGTAGAGAGCTGGGATCTCGTTCTCGGCAACCCGCCATACGGCCGGGTCACACTATCGCCCGAGCGACGCCGGCGCTTCGCGCGCAGCGTTTACGGTCACGCGAATCTCTACGGTGTTTTCACGGACGCGGCCATTCGTTGGGTCAAGCGTGGCGGCGTGATCGGCTATGTAACGCCGACCTCGATGCTCTCCGGGCTCTATTACAAGGCGTTGCGCGGCCTCCTCGCAGCGGAAGCGCCCCCACTCTCGGTAAACATCGTAAGCCAGCGCGACGGCGTTTTCGCCGATGTGTTGCAGGAAACGATGTTGGCAACATACAGAAAAGGCGGCGTGCCAGTACCGGCAAACGTCGGCTTCATAGACGTGACGCCAGACAGAACGATTGTCAGCCGAAAAGCGGGGCGGTTCACGTTACCTGCGGCGCCGCAATCCCCGTGGTTGCTCCCGCGCACCGCCGAGCAAGCCGGGCTGACGAGGCGGTTGCGGTCAATGCCGCATCGTTTGGCGGATTACGGGTACGGGGTATCGACGGGCCCTCTCGTGTGGAACCGGCACAAGGACCAGTTTCGCAGGGAGCGAGAGGTCGGTGTAATCCCGGTCGT
>DASYYD010000295.1:0-10387 GCA_035934195.1 Allostellaceae bacterium
GCCGCATCGGCAGCCAGTCGAACATCAAGGAGTTCCTTGGCCATGTGAAGGACAAGGACGCGCACGAGCTGCTGTTCGGCTTCGGCCACCGCGTCTACAAGAATTACGATCCCCGCGCGCATGTCCTGCGCGACAGCTGTCACCAGGTTTTGAGCGAGCTCGGCATCAAGGACGATCCGCTCCTCGACCTCGCGATGGAATTGGAGAAGATCGCGCTCAACGACGACTATTTCATCAAGCGGAAGCTATACCCCAACGTCGATTTCTATTCGGGTATCATCTTGCAGGCGATGGGCTTCCCGACCTCGATGTTCACCGTGTTGTTCGCGATCGCCCGCACGGTCGGCTGGGTCGCGCAGTGGACCGAGATGATCGAGGACCCGGATTCGAAGATCGGTCGGCCGCGGCAGCTGTTCACCGGCTCGGTCGAACGGCATTACGTGCCGGTCGAGCGCCGCAGCTGATCGTGCCCCCGCTCTAACCCTCCCCACATGCCGGAAAGGGAATGGGAGGGAGGATGCGCTTGCCCTCGCCTCGTCTCTCGGCCGCCGCCAGCATCGATCGGGGCATTCCCGGCCGGTTGAGCCGGCGGTTGCCGTTCTTCTACGGCTGGGTGGTGCTCGCCTGCTTGTGCTGCGCCGGCTTCTCGCGCCAAGCGGCAGCCGTGGCGACGCTCTCGGTCTTTGTCGAGCCGCTGACCCATGCCTTCGGCTGGTCGCGCGCCGCGCTGTCGGGCGCGGTCTCGCTCGGCGGCCTCCTGGCGGCCATCGCCGCGCCGATGATCGGACCGGCGCTCGACCGGCGCGGGGCGCGGCTGGTTCTGTGTCTCGCCGTCCTCGGCACCGGCATCGCCACGATGCTGCTCTCCCTGAGCCGTTCGCTCTTCGAGTTTTACCTCTTCTACTGCATCGCCCGGATGAGCTGGGCGGCGCCCTTCGACCTCGGCATCTACGGCGCGCTCAACAATTGGTTCGTGGCGCGGCGCGCCTTTGTGACCTCGGTCGCCACCCTGGCCCAGATGGCCGGCCTCATCGCAATGCCGCTGATCGCCGAGATCGCGATGCTCGCGGGCGGCTGGCGCGCCGGCTGGCTGGCGCTCGGCGCCTCGGTGCTGGCGCTCGGTTTTGTCCCGACCTGGCTTTTTCTCGCTCGCCGCCCGGAGGATCTCGGCCAACACCCCGACGGGAGAAGCCCGGCGGCGTTTGGCGCGCTGGGCCAACAAGACGCGGCGACGGCGATCGAGCCCGCTTTCTCCCCGGCGTCAAGCGGTCGCCAGCCGATCCTTCTGGCTGCTCTTGCTCTTTACCGTGCTCGTCTATCCGGTCCAGGCGGGGGTCAGCCTGCATCAGGCGCCGTATTTGATCGAGCGCGGCATCGCGCCGGCGATCGCGGCGACAGTGGTCAGCACATTTTCCCTGATGTCGGCGGTCGCGAGCATCGCGTGCGGATTGCAGCCGAAATCGCTGCCCATCCGCTGGTCGCTGGCGCTGACCGGCGCCGTGCTCGGCGCCGGGGTCTTCGCGATGCTGCAGGTCGCGACGACGGTCGAGGCGTATTTGGCGGCTTCGCTGTTCGGGCTCGGCATCGGCGGGATTCTAACGCTCTTGCCGGTCGCCTGGGCCGATTATTTCGGCCGCGCCAGTTTCGGCGCGATCCGCGGCGTCGTCTTGTCGGCGCAGGTTCTGGCACAGGCCGCCGGGCCGCTTCTTTCCGGCGCGTTGCGCGACTTGACCGGCAACTATGGACTGTCCCTCGAGTGCTTCGCGGTCCTGTCGTGTCTCAGCATTCCGGCGGCGCTGGCGGCGGCTCGGCCGCCGGCGAAGGCGGCGAGCGCCTGAGGCTTACGGCCGCTGGATCAGCTCGATGCGGTAACCGTCCGGGTCTTCGATGAAGGCGATGACCGAGCCGCCATGCGCCATCGGCCCGGCCGGCCGCGGGATCTTGACGCCGGCGGCGGCAAGCCGTTCGCAGGCCTTGTAGACGTCGGGGACGGCGACCGCCAGATGGCCGAAGGCGGTGCCGAGCTGGTAGGGCTCCTTCTGGTCCCAATTGTGCGTCAGCTCGATGACCGTGTGGTCGGCCTCCTCGCCGTAGCCGACAAAGGCGAGCGTGAACTTGCCGGTCGGGTAGTCGCGCTGGCGCAAGACCTTCATCCCGAGGTGCTCGGTATAGAATTTCAGCGAGGCGTCGAGGTCGCGCACGCGGATCATCGTGTGCAAAAAGCGGAACTTGTCGGAATCGGGCATCGGCTCATCTCCTTTCAATGCGCGGCGCCGCGCGCCCGCGCGGCGATGATTTCCAGGACCCGGTCGGCGGCGGCAAGGCTCGGCGATGCGCGGTCGCCTCTGAGGCGCCGCATCGCCGCATCATAGCCCTTTCGGTGCGCGGCGCGAACCCGTTCGTCCCGAATGAGTTCGAGCAGGGCGGCGCACAGGCGCTGCGGGGTGCACTCGGGGCCGAGCAGTTCCGGGACGAGCGGGGTTTCGAGAACGAGGTTGAGTAGATTGACCTGCCGCACCTTCAGCACCCGCTTCAACAGCGCCTCGGTCAGCGGGTTGAGGCGATAGGCGACGACCATCGGCAATTTCGCCATGGCGAGCTCGAGCGCCACCGACCCCGAAGCGGCGAGCGCCGCGCGGCTTGCCGCGAAAGCGTCGTATTTGGCGGCCAGCCCTTCGACGACGATCGAGGGCGCCGGCCAGTCCCGCACCCCCGCCCGAACGGCCTCGGCGACGGTCGCGACGGTCGGCACGACGGCGCGAAACGGGCCGGTGTCTTGCGCGAGCAGGCGCAGCGCCGCGCCGAAGAGCGGCAACAGGCGCGCCACCTCGCCGCCGCGGCTGCCCGGCAACACGGCGATCAAGAGCTCGTCCGGGCCGAGCCCGTGCGCCGCGCGAAATCGCGCCGCGTCGCCGCGGTCGGCGCCGCTTTCGACGATCGGGTGCCCGACATAGCTGCAGGGAAGGCCGACCCGCTCGAAATAGGGCGGCTCGAACGGCAGGAGAGCGAGCAGATGGTCGTACCAGCGCGCCATCCGCCGGGCCCGGCCGGGGCGCCACGCCCACACCATCGGCGCCACGTAATGGATCAGCGGCAGGCTGGCGCCGCGCCGCCGCAGGCGCTGCGCGATGCGCCAGCTGAAACCGGAGCTGTCTATCGTCACCACCGCGTCGGGCTCGAGCCGCTCGATCGCCGCCACGCTCTCGCGCACCCAGCGCAGGATCAAGGGCGCGCGCGGCAGCACTTCGGCCACCCCGATCACCGCGAGATCGCCGAGCGGCACGAGGCTTTCGAGGCCCTCCTCCGCCATGTGCTCGCCGCCGACCCCGGCGATGCGCAGCCGCCCGCCCGTCCGCTCGCGCAATGCCGCGATCAGCATCGCGCCGAGGCGGTCGCCCGAGGGCTCGCCGGTGACGAAAAAGACGAAAGGTGCGGCCGCCTCGCGCATCAGCCGGGAACGCCGACGACGAAGACCCCGTGGCGATCGGCCAATTCGCGCACCTCGTCGCGATCGACGACGATCGTCGAGCCGGCGCCGACCGCGATCCCTCGCAGTCCCGCTTCGGCCGCCAAGGCGACGGTTCTGGGGCCGATCGTCGGCCGGTCGACGCGCGCCTCCTGTCCCGGCTTCTCGATTTTGACGAGAACCCCGCCCGGGCCCTGCCGCGCCAGCCGGCCACAGCGCCGGATCAGCTCATCGGTGCCATCGATCGCTTCGACCCCGAGGACGAGCCCCTGCTGCACGACAACCGCCTGCCCGATATCGAGCGCCCCGAGCGCGCGGGCGACCGCCACTCCGCGCGCGATATCGGCCGCCGCCTGCGCGTCGGGGCTGAAGGCGCCGAGCGGACCCTGCGGCATTTCGCTCGTGGCCATCAGCTCCTGCGCGCCGATGACGCGAAAGCCCTCGCGCTCGAATTCCTTGACGACCGCCGAGAGCAGGCCGTCGTCGCCGAGCGCGCGATAGGAGATGCGAGCGAAAAGCTGCGCCGCGCGCCAGTCGGGGCGCAGCGCGGCGAGCGAGGGACGCCGCACGCCACCGGCCAGAACCAACTCCTCGACCCGGTTTTCGCGCAGCAGCGACAGGCCGGTGGCGGCGGCGCCGATGCGGCACCAGGCATGCGGCACGTCGCGCACCGTCTCGGGTTCCGCCGCCTCTTCGAGGGCGAGCACGAAGACGTCGCGCCCAATCGCCCGGCAGTGCTCGACAAGGCGGCGCGGCAGCGTGCCGGCGCCCGCGATGATGCCGAGCCTAGGGGCCATTCCCTTCCTTCGGCTGGCAGATGGCGCGGCTCGAATCGGCCCGGATGAAGTCGATGATCTCGTCGACCGGCTGCACGCCCTTGAATTTGCCGGCCGTCTCGTCGACCCGTTCGAGCAGCGTGCCGTCCGGCCCGAACAGCACTTGATAGGCGCCGCGCAATCCCTGGATGTCTTCGCGGCTGAAGCCGCGGCGCTGCATGCCGATGATGTTGAGGCCCGTGAGCCGCGCGCGTTCCCCCATCACCTGTCCATAGGGGATGACGTCGCGCTCGACCCCCGACATGCCGCCGATCATCGCGTGCCGCCCGATGCGCACGAACTGGTGGACTGCGCACAGCCCGCCGAGGAACGCGTATTCCTCGACGATCACGTGCCCCGCGAGCGTCGCGTTGTTGGCCATGACCACATGATCGCCGATCCGGCAGTCATGCGCGATGTGGACGCCGACCATGAACAGGCAATCGTCACCGACGCGCGTCACCATGCCGCCGCCGGTCGTCCCCGGGTTCATCGTCACGTATTCGCGGATCCGGTTGTTGCGGCCGATGACGAGCGCGGAATCCTCGCCGCGATATTTGAGGTCCTGCGGCTCGAGGCCGATCGCGGCAAAGGGGAAGATGCGGGTGCCGGCGCCGACCGTGGTGCGGCCGTCCACGACGACATGCGCCGCCACCCGGACGCCCGGCCCGAGCGCCACCCGCTCGCCGATCACCGAATACGGACCAACGACGACATCCTCGGCCAACGCCGCCCCCGGCGCGACGATGGCCGTCGGGTGGATCTGGGGCATCCGCATTCGCCTAGTCGTTGAGGATCATTGCGGCGAAGACGGCTTCGGCCATCAGATTGCCGCCAACCTTCGCCTCGCCTTCGAACTTCCAGACGTTGCCGCGATGGCGCTGCTTCGCGACATGCACATGCAGGCAATCCCCGGGAAAGACCGGGCGGCGGAAGCGGGCGCTGTCGACGCTCATGAAATAGACGAGCTTGCCCTCGGCCTCGGCGCCGAGCGTGTGCACGACGAGGACCGCCGCGGTTTGCGCCATCGCCTCGATGATCAGGACCCCCGGCATCACCGGCCTGGCAGGAAAGTGGCCTTGGAAATAATGCTCGTTGATGGAGACGTTCTTGACGCCGGTCGCGCGCACATTCGCCACCGCGTCGACGACCCTGTCGATCATCAGAAACGGATGGCGGTGCGGGATCATCCGCATGATCCGTTGCACGTCGAACTCGACGATCCGGGTGTCCGTGCAGGCCGGCTCGCTCATCGTCCGTCCTTTTTCTTGGCGAGACGCTGCACCAAGGCCGTCTGCCGCATGAACTCCATCAACGGGACCGCCGGGCTGCCGCAAACCGTCGCCCCCGCAGGGACGTCGCGCATGACGCCGCTGTTCGCGGCGATCCGCGCGCCGCTGCCGATATGCAAATGTCCGGCGAGCCCTCCCTGGCCTCCGACCATCACGAAATCGCCGAGCCTCGTGCTCCCGGCGATGCCGACTTGTCCGGCGAGAACACAGCCGCGGCCAAGAACCACGTTGTGCCCGATCTGCACCAGATTATCAATCATCGAGCCGGGACCGATCACCGTGTCGGGCCCCGAGCCGCGGTCGATCGTGGTGTTGGCGCCGATGTCGACATCGTCGCCGATGATGACCCGGCCGAGCTGCGGAACCTTGACGGGCCCCTCCCGGTCGGGGGCGAAGCCGAACCCGGCCTGGCCGATGCGCACGCCGGGATGCAGCACGACCCGTGCCCCCAAGAGGCAATGACTGAGCGTGACGTTGGCGGCGATCCGGCAATCGTCGCCGATCTCCACCCCGGCCCCGATGACGCTGTTGGCGCCGATCTGGCAGCGCGCCCCGAGGCGGGCTCCGGCCTCGATCACGGCATTCGCCGCGATGTCGCAATCCTCGGGCACCACCGCCGTCGCGGCGATCAGCGCCGCGGCGGCCCGTTGCGCCGTGATCGGGGGCTGCGGATAAAACGCCTGAGCCGCGCGCGCATAGGCCTTGTAGGGTTCGGGCGAGACCAGCACCGCCATGTCCGGCGGCGCCACGGCAGCGGCCCGCTCATCGGCGATCGCCGCGCCGGCGCGCGAGCCTGTGAAGGCGTCGAGGTATTTGCGGTTTTCGAGAAAGCTCAACTCATCCGGGCCCGCCGTCTCGAGCGGCGCGACATCGCGGCAGACCCGGCCGCCCTCCTCCGGCCGCCGCAACCGCGCGCCGGTCAACGCGGCGATGGCGTCAAGCGTGAAAGGCCCCGCCCGATCGAAGAAGCGCGAGTCCGCCATCGCTCGCCATTCGCGGGCGCACTACTTGCGCCGCGGCTTCGTCGCGGCGCCGGTGGCGGCCGTTGCCGGTGGCGGCGGCGACGCGACGAAGTTGACTGTCACGGACGGCAAATCCTTGTCGAGTTTCTGTAGTACCTCGTCAGTAACATCGAATTTTTTATCGAATAAGACCAACGAGGTGCTCTGAAAGATCAAATTTGCGTGCCGTTCTTTCGCAATGTCGTCGATGATCTTGAGCATTTTCCCCTGAATTTCCTTGAACGCTTCGACGTTCGCTTTTTCGAGCGCCGCCCGCTTGCCCTCGACGTTGCGATTGAGGGCCGTGACCTTCTGCTGGAATTCGCGGCCTTTTTTGTTGAGCGCCGCCGGACTGAGCTTCGGCTGCTCGCGCTGCAGCGCATCCTGCTCAGTATGTAGGACTTGCTCCTGATGGGCGATCTCCTTCCGATACTCGGCGCTTTTCTGTTCGATCTGCTGGCGCACCATCTGCGCCGCCTTCGACTTTTGCAAGAGCGTCTGGATGTCGACCACCACGACCCGCAAATTCTGCGGCGGGGACGGCGCCGGTGCCGCCGCGGGGGCGGGGGCTTGCGCCGCCGCCGGCGAAGGATGCGCAAACGGCCCCGACAGCAGCAGCAAAAGAACCGCCGTCGGGGCGAGGATCGCCCGGCGAATGCGCGACATTGACATCAGAACCTCGTGCCGAAACTAACTCGGAAAAGCTGCGTCTTGTCGAACGATTCCCGCTTGACCGGATAGGCGATGTCGAGCCGGATCGGTCCCACCGGCGATTTCCAGGACACGCCGACGCCGGCGCTGACGCGGACCGCCGTGGAATCTTGGATTTGCGGCTGCACGCCGCCGGTTGTAACCAACTGCGCCGGCGTCAGCAGGAGGTGCTCCTGATCGTTCGACCACAGGCTGCCGACATCGCTGAAGACGCGCCCGCTGAGGCCGAGCTCTTTCGGCAGCCCAAGCGGCACGCCGAGCGAAACCGTGCCGCTGTAGTATTTGTTGCCGCCGAGCGCATCCTGGGTAATCGCGTCGCGCGGGCCGATGCCGGCGGTCTCGAAACCGCGCAAATTGTCGCCGCCGACAAAGAAACGGTTCTGGATCAGCACCGGCTGGCCGCCCCACCCGAAAATGTCGCCCGCCTCGCCCCGGACGCTCAACACCCACTGCGGCCAGAGGGAATAGTAATAGCCGGCATTTACCTTGTTGCGGATGAATTGGACGCCAAACCCGGCACCGGCGAAATCATTGCCGACCGAGGCATAGTACCCGCTCGTCGGAGCGAGGCGGTCGTCCCGGCGATCGTAGAGCAAAACCTGGCCGATCGACGAGGTGTAGTGCGTCCCCTCTTGCAGCGCGATGAACAACGAGGCGTTGCTCGTGACGTCGGTGATGTCGTCGGAGCGCGCGGTGTAGTTGAGCGTTTGCCGCAGATGGTCGGTCAGCTGGTACCCGGCGCGTAACGACCCGCCATAGGAGAATTGCTGATAGGGCGGGGTAATGCCTGAGAAGAACGAGGAGGTCGGGGCGGTCTTGATCTCGAAGAGGTCGAAACCGGCAGCCAGGTTCTTATCGAGAAAATAGGGCTCGGTATAGCTGAGATCGACCTGCTGGGCGCGGAAGGACAGGACCGTTCCGACCCTCACGTCCTGCCCCTGTCCGAGGAAGTTCTTTTCCTGGACGTTGACATCGATCAGCGGACCGTCAGTCGTCGAGAAGCCGAGACCCAGCGACAGCGATCCCGTCGACTGCTCCTCGACCTCGGCGGTGATGATCGTCTTGTCCGGCGCCGAGCCCGGCTTGGTGGTGACGGTGACCTTTTTGAAGAAACCGAGGTTCTTGATGCGGTCTTTGGACCGCTTCATCTTGGTCGCGTTGAACGCATCGCCCTCGACGAGTTGGAACTCGCGGCGGATCACCTTGTCGAGCGTGCGCACGTTGCCGACGATGTCGATGCGCTCGACATAGACGCGCGGACCCTGTTGCACCTCGAAGGTGATGTCGATGGTGTGCGTCTTGCGGTGGCGGCTGATGCGCGGCTTGATGTCGACGAAGGCGTAGCCGCGATTGCCGAGGGCGTTGGTCAATATCGAGATCGACCGTTCGACCTCGTGCGCATCGTAATATTGGCCGGGATGGACCCGCAGCAGCGGCAGCACCGCGCTGGCGGGGAGGTTCTTCAGCTTGATGTTGACGCCCACCTTGCCGAAGCGATAGCGGCGGCCTTCATGCAGCGTGAAGGTGACGATGAACCCATTGCGGCTTGGGGTCAGTTCGGCAACCGCCGATTCGACCTGAAAGTCGGCGTAGCCGTGGTTCAAATAGAATTTCCGCAACAGCTCCTTGTCATAGGCGAGCCGGTCCGGGTCATAAGAGTCGGCGGTCGACAGAAAACGGTACCAGCGGCTTTCCTTGGTCTCGATGACGCCGCGCAATTCGCCGTCGCTGAACCGCGCGTTGCCGACGAAATTGATGCTCTCGACGCCGGTGTAGGACCCTTCGTTGATCTCGAAGACGAGGTCGACGCGGTTTTCCGACAGTTGAATGACCTTGGGATTGACGGTCGCGCCGAAATGGCCGTGCCGGCGATAGAGATCGAGAATGCGCTTCACATCGCTCTGCACCCGGCTGCGCGTGTAGACAACGCGCGGCCGCAGCTGGATCTCGGAGTTCAGATCCTTGTCCTCGATCTTGTGGTTCCCCTCGAAGGCGATGCGGTTGATGATCGGGTTTTCGACCACCTTGACGACCAGCGCGTCGCCGGCGCGGCTCAGCCGGACATCGGCGAAGAGGCCGGTTGCGAAGAGCGCCTTCAGCGAGGCGTCGATTTTTTCGTCACTCCATTTGTCGCCGCGGTGGATCAAGAGGTAGGACAGGATCGTCTCCGGCTCGATGCGCTGGGCCCCGACGATCTCGATGCGCTGGACGGTGCCGCCGGCCGCTTCCGGGCTCGCCGCCGCCTGGCCGGCGCCAGCCGGTGCCACCGCCGGCGCGCGCGGTCGAGCGCCCTGCGCCGCGCAAGGCACCGCAGATAGCGCGAGAAGCCCTGCAAGCGCGGACCACAGCCCGAAATTCAGACAATACTGCCGCAAAAACGCCCCCACCCCTGTAATCGGTCCCCTGGACGTTACGATGGTGTCAGGTCACCAGGCCTTTGACAAACTCGACGATGCGAAGGTGGACAAGATCGTTCCAGGTGGCGAACACCATCAGGGTGAGCACCAAGGCCAGGCCGATGCGAAAGCCGTATTCCTGGGTGCGCGGGCCTAGCGGTTTGCCGCGGATCGCCTCGGCGGCATAGAACAAGAGATGCCCGCCGTCAAGGACCGGGACCGGGAACAGGTTGATCAGCCCGAGATTGATCGACAGCACCGCGAGAAACCATAAAACCGCGACCACGCCCCCCTGCGTCACCTCTCCCGACATCTGGGCGATGCGCAGCGGCCCGCCCAACTCGCCGGTGCCGCGGGTGCCGATGACGATCTGCCACATCGCCCTCAGGGTCGCCGCCGACAGGTGCCAGGTCTCCGCCGCGGCCCGCACGACCGCGCGGCCCGGCCCGCGTTTGACATAGACGATGCCGCTGTGGCTGATGCCGAGGAAACCGATGTCGTAGCGGTTGCCGAAGCGGTCGGTCATCTCGGTGCGGGCGGGCGTGACGTGGAGCGTCAGCTGTTGCTTGCCGCGCTCGACGACGATCGTCAGCGGCACCCCCGCGTTGTCGCGCACCGCCTCCTGCACATCCTCGAAGCGCGAAATCTTTTGCCCGCCGATGCCGAGGATCACGTCGCCCGGTTTAAGGCCGCCGCGCTCAGCCGC
>DASYYD010000298.1:0-1825 GCA_035934195.1 Allostellaceae bacterium
GAAACCGAACCACAAGATTGCAGGGAATATAACTATCATGTAAACTCTCACATATTTAGAGTATTTCACATCCTCTACTAGATAATAATCAGCACTCACTGCAGCAACGATCGCAATCGAAAAATAAAGGAGCATGCCGTCCCTTAAGATCTGCGCCCAGCCGACCTCCGGGAAGATTCCAAGAAAGACGCCGATCAGGCGAATCCATAGTGGCATCAGCCCCACGAGAGCGGTAAACAGCGCCCAGGTTAAGCCCGCCCTTATCCATCTGATCAAAACCATCCATTTCGCTCGCAGGGCGACGGGTTGCCTCTCCCAGTCGCTGATATATATCACCGCTCCGTGCCGACTGCCGAGAGGCGATCGATGCCGAGCGAGATTGGGATGCGGGCAGTTTCGGGCCGGCGGGCTCGGATATTCTATCCATCATGAAGTCATCGCTTCGCCTCTTCTAATCCCACCGCTTCTCGGCCGCGTCGTCCTCCTTCCGCGCTTCGACCCAGCGTTCGCCGGCGGGCGTCTCCTCGCTCTTCCAGAAGGGCGCCTTCGTCTTCAGCCAGTCGATCAGGAAATGGCAGGCGGCGAGCGCCGCTTCGCGGTGCGGCGAGGCGGTGGCGACCAGCACGATGCGCTCGCCCGGCTGCAAGCGGCCGTAGCGGTGGATGATTAGCGTCGCGTCGAGCGGCCAGCGGCGGCAGGCATCGAGCTCGATCTCGGCGAGTTTCTTCTCGGTCATCGCGGGGTAGTGTTCGAGGTTGAGCGCGCTCACCGGCTCGCCGCCGCCGAAGTCGCGCACCAGCCCGACAAAGCTCGCGACGCCGCCGATGCGGGTGTTGCCGCGGCTGAGCGCCGCCAATTCGGCGCCGACGTCGAAATCCTCGCGCTGCACGCGGATCATGCGCTCACCCTCCGGTCACCGGCGGGAAGAGCGCGACCTCGTCCGCGTCCTCTACCGGGTGGTCGCGCCCGACGTAATCGTAGTTGACCGCGACGCGGATCGCCTCGGGTTTCGCGAGCGCCTCGCGGTATGAGGGGCCGCGCGTCCGCAGCCACTCGATGAGCCCCGCCACGTCGCGCACCTCGGCGGGCAGCGCCACCTCCTCCTCGGCAACGCCGATGCGCGCGCGCAGCCAGGCGAAATAGAGGAGCTTCACCCGAGCACCTCGGAGAACGGCAGGAACTCGACGAGGGCGCCGGGGGCGACCGCGTTCACCTCTTCCCCGAGGATGACGAGCCCGTCCGAGTGCACGATCGAGGAGAGGATGCCGGCGCCGTCGCGCGGGAATTTCTCGGCGCGCAACGCGGCGCCGTCACGCTTGAGGCTCGCGCGCAGATATTCGCGCCGCCCCGGCTTCTTGCGGTAGGAGAACCCGGCCGCGACCGGGATCGTCGGCGGCTGCGGCATGTCCGCGCCGGCGAGCCGAAGCACGAGATGCCGGGCGAGCGCGATAAAGGTCACCGCCGCGGCGACCGGGTTGCCGGGCAGGCCGATCAGCGGCGTTCCCCGGACCTGGCCGAGCGCGACCGGCCGGCCGGGCTTGATCGCGAGGCGCCAGAAATAGAGGCTCCCCGAATTTCCGAGGGCGGCGCGCACGTGGTCTTCCTCGCCGGTCGAAACCCCGCCCGAGGTGACGATCAGATCGTGCCCGGCGGCGGCGCTGCGGAGCGCCTCGGCGAGCGCCGCCTCGCGGTCGGGGTGGATGCCGAGATCGCTGACGGCGCAGCCGAGGCGCTCGAAGAGGGCCTGGAGCATGACGCGGTTGGCGTCGTAGATCGCCCCCGGCGGCAGCGGCGCGCCGGGCTCGCGGACCTCGTCGCCGGTCGA
>DASYYD010000331.1:0-16632 GCA_035934195.1 Allostellaceae bacterium
GCGCTCGGCAAATTGTCGAGCAACGTGCCGTTCATGATGCCGGAGCGGCTGGCAAAAACCGACGCGTTCAAACAGATCCCCGAGGCGATCGGCTCCGGCCCGTTCAAATTCGTCAAGAACGAATGGGTGCCGGGCAGCAAGGCGGTCTTCGTCAAGAACCCCGATTACGTGCCGCGCAAGGAGCCGCCGAGCTTCGCCGCCGGCGGCAAGGTGGCGAAGGTCGACCGCGTCGAATGGCTGTACATACCGGATTCGGCGACGGCGGCGGCGGCCTTGAATTCCGGCGAGGTCGACTGGTGGGAGCAGCCGCCGACCGATCTCTTGCCGGTATTCGCCAAGAACCCCGACATCGTGGTCGCAACGGTCGACCCGCTCGGCAACCAGGGCATCCTGCGTTTCAACCAGGTGCTGCCGCCCTTCAACAATCAGAAGATGCGCGAGGCGGTGCTGAATCTCGTCAACCAGAAGGACTATATGCGCGCCGCCGCCGGCGACCCGAAATACTGGAAGACCTGCGCCGCGCTGTTCGGCTGCGGCACGCCGCTCGAGACCAAGGCCGGGGCCGAGGAGCTGCTGCACGCGCCCAATCTCGCGAGAGCGAAGCAGCTGATGAAGGAGGCCGGCTACCACGGCGAAAAGATCGTGCTGATGGACGCGACGGACCAGCCGCCGATCCATGCCCAGGCGCTGGTGTCGCTGGCGATGCTGAAGAGCGCCGGCTTCAACGTCGATTTTCAGTCGATGGATTGGGGCACGCTGATCAACCGCCGCGCCTCGAAGGCGCCGATCGACAAGGGCGGCTGGAACATCTTTCACACCTGGACCGCCGCCCCCGATCTGCTGTCGCCGGCCTTGAACGGCCAGGTGCGCACGAACGGCGACCAGGCGTGGTTCGGCTGGCCCAGGGACGACCGGCTCGAGGCGCTGATCAGCGATTGGTTCAAGGCGCCCGATCTGGCGGCGCAAAAGAAGCTCGCGGCGCAGATCCAGATCGAAGCGTACAAGAAAGCCCTTCCCTACATCCCGACCGGCCAGTTCGTGCTTCCGACCGCCTATCGCAAGACGCTGAGCGGCATCATCATCGCGCCCGTCGTGTTTCTGTGGAACGTCGCGAAAGAGTGAGCGCGCTCTGCTTCGGCAGGGCGAGGATGCGCGATCGCCCGAGGGGCGGCTGAGATGTTCGCCTATATCGTGCGGCGCGTGTTGGCGACGATCCCGGTCATGGTCGTCGTTGCGCTGTTCGTCTTCGCGCTGTTGCATTTGAGCCCGGGCGATCCGGCGGCGATCATTGCCGGCGACACGGCTTCGCCCGCCGACATCGTGCGCATCCGGGTGGCGCTCGGGCTCGACCAGCCGCTCTACATCCAGTTTGGCGACTGGGTGTGGCGCCTGCTGCACGGCGATCTCGGCATCTCGATCTTCACCGACCTGCCGGTGTCGACGTTGATCGCGCAGCGCCTCGAACCGACGGTCGCGCTGACCGTGTCGACCCTCCTCGTCTCGGTGCTGACGGCGATCCCGATGGGCGTCCTGGCCGCCTGGAACGCCGGGACGTGGATCGACCGGCTGGTCATGGTGTTCGCGGTGCTGGGCTTCTCGGTGCCGGTCTTCGTTCTCGCCTACATCCTGATCTACGTCTTCGCCATCGACACCGACCTTTTGCCGGTGCAGGGCTATGTCAGCATCCGCCACGGCGTTCAGCCGTTCCTGTCGCATATCGTGTTGCCGAGCATCGCGCTCGGCACGGTCTACACGGCCCTCATCGCGCGCATCACGCGGGCCAGCATGCTCGACGTGCTGGCGCAGGACTATGTCCGCACGGCGCAGGCCAAGGGTCTGTCGAACGAGCGCGTTCTGCTCGGCCATGCGCTGAAGAACGCCGCCGTGCCGATCGCCACCATCGTCGGCATCGGCGTCGCGCTGCTGATCAGCGGCGTCGTCGTCACCGAGACGGTGTTTGCGATCCCCGGCATCGGCCGGCTGACGGTCGATGCGATTTTGCGGCGCGACTATCCGATCATTCAGGGGATCATCCTGATCTTTTCGGCCGCCTACGTGCTGATCAACCTGCTCGTCGACATCAGCTATACCTTTCTCGACCCGCGTATCCGGTATTGATCGCGATGAGCGTTGCGCCGACCGATATCGCCGTCGCCGCGCCGCCGCCGCGCTCGGCGCGCGCCTATCTGCGGCGCCACCCGACGATCGTCGTCGGCGGCGCGCTGTTGCTGGCGATGGTGGCGATGGCGGTCTTCGCCCCCTATCTCGGCACCGTCGATCCGCAGGCGCTGGCGCCGATCGAGCGGCTGCGATGGCCGTCCTCGGCGCATTGGTTCGGCACCGACATGCTCGGGCGGGACGTCTACAGCCGCACCGTGTACGGCGCGCGGGTGTCGCTGATCGTCGGGCTCGGCGTCGCGGCGCTGTCGACCGGGCTCGGCCTCGCGCTCGGCCTCCTCACCGGCTACAGCCGGTGGGCCGATGCAATCGTCATGCGGATCATGGACGGGCTGATGTCGATCCCGTCGATCCTGATCGCGATCGCGCTGATGGCGTTGACCCGCGCCAGCCTGCAAAACGTCATCTTCGCGATCAGCGTCGGCGAGGTGCCGCGGGTCACCCGCCTCATCCGCGGCGTCGTCTTGACCTTGCGCGAATTGCCGTTCGTCGAGGCGGCGGTGGCGAGCGGCACGCGCCCGGCGCTGATCCTGTGGCGGCACATCCTGCCGAACACCCTGCCGCCGCTCTTCGTGCAGGGCACCTTCACCGCCGCCTCGGCGATGATCATCGAAGCGATCCTTTCCTTTCTCGGCGCCGGCACGCCGCCCAACATCCCGAGCTGGGGCAACATCATGGCCGAGGGGCGGGCGCTGTTTCAGGTCGCCTATTATGTCGTCCTGTTCCCGGGGATCATGTTGTCGATCACCGTCTTGGCGATCAACCTGCTCGGCGATGGGCTGCGCGACGCGCTCGACCCGCGTCTGTCGCGGCGGATGTGAAGGGCGTGGCGGCGTTGACCGAGGCGGCACAAGCGGTCGCCGAAGCATCGCCCGCAGCCGCCGCGCGGCTGGCCGGGGCGCTGCTCGAAATCGACGGGCTCAAGACCTGGTTCTTCACGCGCGACGGCATCGTGCGGGCGGTCGACGGCGTCTCGTTCCACGTGCTGCCGGGCGAGACGCTGGCGCTCGTCGGCGAAAGCGGCTGCGGCAAGAGCGTCACCGCGCTGTCGATCCTGCGGCTCGTCCCCTCGCCCCCCGGCCGCATCGTCGCCGGCTCGATCCGCTTCGCCGGCCGCAATCTCTTGTCGCTGACCGAGGCGCGGATGCGCGCGGTGCGCGGCAACGAGATCTCGATGATCTTCCAGGAGCCGATGACCTCGCTGAACCCGGTGCTGACGATCGGCCGGCAGATTGCCGAGACGTTCATCCTGCATCAGCGGACCGACCGCCGGCAGGCGATGGAGAAGGCCATCGACGCGCTGCGCCTCGTGCACATTTCGGAGCCCGAGCGCCGGATCCGCGAATATCCGCACCAGCTCTCGGGCGGCATGCGGCAGCGGGTGATGATCGCGATGGCGCTCGCCTGCAATCCCAAACTCCTGATCGCCGACGAGCCGACGACCGCGCTCGACGTGACGATCCAGGCGCAGATCCTCGACCTGATGCGCGAATTGAAGAGCAAGATCGACGCGGCGATCGTGCTGATCACGCACGATCTCGGCGTCGTCGCCGAGATGGCGCAGCGGGTCGTCGTCATGTATGCCGGGAGGAAGGCCGAGGAAGCGGGGGTCGGGGCGCTGTTCCGCCGGCCGCGGCACCCCTATACGAAGGGGCTGCTCGCCTCGGTGCCGCGGCTCGGCGCCTCGGTCGGCCGCGCCGAGCCGCCGCGGCTGGCCGAAATCCGCGGCACCGTGCCCTCGCTGCGCGAAGAGATGCCCGGCTGCCCGTTCGCCCCGCGCTGTTCCTTTGCGAGCGACATCTGCCGCCGCGAGATGCCGGTTTTCGAGGAAAAGGAGCCGGCGCATTTCGCCGCCTGCTTCCATTCCGACCGGGTGGCCGAGGCATGAGCGGCGCGCCCCCGCTGTTGTCGGTCGAGGGCCTCGTCAAGCATTTTCCGGTGCGCAAGGGAGTGTTGCGGCGCACCGTCGGCCAGGTGCGCGCCGTCGACGGGATTTCCTTTGCGATCGGCGCCGGCGAGACGCTTGGCCTCGTCGGCGAGAGCGGCTGCGGCAAATCGACGGCCGGCAAGGCGATCTTGAAGCTGATCGAGCCGACCGCCGGGGAGATCCGCGTCAATGGCGAACGCATCGATCAGCTGTCGCGCCGCCGCATGCGCCCCTACCGGCGGCAGCTGCAGGTCGTCTTCCAGGATCCCTATTCCTCGCTGAACCCGCGTTTGCGCGTGCGCGACATCATCGCCGAGCCGCTCGTCAATTACGGCATATCGGCCGGCCCGGCGCTGCGCGAGCGGGTCGCCGAACTGGCGCTCAAGGTCGGGCTGCGGGCCGAGGCGCTCGACCGTTTCCCGCACGAATTCTCCGGCGGCCAGCGCCAGCGCATCGGCATCGCCCGGGCATTGGCCCTCAATCCGAGCCTCATCGTCTGCGACGAGCCGGTCTCGGCGCTCGATGTCTCGGTGCAGGCGCAGGTCATCAATCTCTTGCACGACCTGCAGCGCGAATTCGGCCTCTCCTATCTCTTCATCGCGCACGACCTCGCGGTCGTCGAGCACATCAGCCACCGCATCGCCGTCATGTATCTCGGCAAGATCGTCGAGATCGCCGACAAGCACGCGCTGTTCACGCGGCCGCAGCATCCCTATACCGAGGCGCTCTTGTCGGCGGTGCCGGTGCCCGACCCCGAAGCTGCGCCGCAGCGCCTCATCCTCAAAGGCGACGTGCCGAGCCCGATCAACCCGCCTTCGGGCTGCCGCTTCCGCACCCGCTGCCCCTATGCCTTTGCGCGCTGCGCCGAAGAGGCGCCGGCGACCCGCGAAGTGCGGCCCGGACACTGGGTCGCCTGCCATCTGCGCGAGCCCGAGGCCGCCCTTGCCGCGCCGGCGGCGGCGTGAGATCGCCGCAGCACATGGCGAGGTTGAGGCGATGCCATTAAGACAGCCGCCATCCTGAGCCGGCGCGAAGCGCCGTGTCGAAGGACGCACGACAGCCGCTGAAGACCGGGATGGGCCGGCGGTCCGGTTTTTGCTAGTCTTGTGTGTTTCCTGAGAACAGGGGGACGGAGATGATCCACGGTCTGACGCGGCGGGAATTCGCGATCGGCTCCGGGGCGGCGCTGTTGTCGCTTCGCGCGCCGAGCGCACGGGCGGCAGCGGCCGACAGCAAGACGCTGCGCTTCATCGCGCAATCCGATCTGCGCGTGCTCGATCCGATCTGGACGACGGCCTACATCACGCGCAATCACGGTTACATGGTGTTCGACACGCTCTTTGCGCTCGACGACAAGTTCAGGCCGCATCCGCAGATGGTCGGCGATTTCAAGATCTCGGCCGACAAGCTCGTCTACGGCTTCACCTTGCGCGACGGGCTCAAATTCCACGACGGCCAGCCGGTCCGCGGCGACGATTGCGTCGCCTCGCTGCGGCGCTGGATGGCGCGCGACTCGTTCGGCCAGACGCTGGCGACCGAGATCGCCGCGATGACGGGCGGCGGCGGCAAGACCTTCTCGATCAAGCTGAAGCGTCCCTTTCCGCTCTTGATCGAGGCGCTCGCCAAGGTGTCGAGCCTGGTGCCGTTCATCATGCCGGAGCGTCTCGCCAAGACCGACCCGTTCAAGCAGATCACCGAGATGGTCGGGTCGGGGCCGTTCAAGTTCGTCAAGGGCGAGTTCCAGCCGGGCAACAAGGTGGTCTACGTCAAGAACACCGATTACCTGCCCCGCAAGGAGCCGCCTATCTGGGCCTCGGGCGGCAAGGTCGTCAAGGTTGACCGGGTCGAATGGCTCTATGTGCCGGATCATACGACCGCCGCCGCCTCGCTGAACGAGGGCGAGGTCGACTGGTGGGAGAACCCGCCGCTCGACCTCGTGCCGGTCTTCGCCGGCCACCCGGTGACGGTGGCCGACGCCGATCCGCTCGGCTCGCCGCAGATGGTGCGCTTCAACCACCTCTACCCGCCCTTCGACAACGTCAAGATGCGCCAGGCGGTGCTGGCGGTCACCAACCAGGCGGATTTCATGACCGCCATCGCCGGCGACCCGAAGAACTGGGTGGAGGCTCCCTCGTTCTTCACCTGGGGCACGCCGATGGCGAGCAAGGCCGGCTCCGAGGCGCTGACCGGCAAGCGCGATTTCGCGAAGGCGAAGCAGATGGTCAAGGAAGCGGGCTACAAGGGCGAGAAGGTCGTCGTGCTCGACGCCACCGACCTGCCGGGCCCGCACGAGCAGGCGCTCGTCGTCGCCGATCTGATGAAGAAGCTGGGGCTCAACGTCGAGATCCAGGCGATGGACTGGGGCCAGCTGGTGACCCGGCGCGCTTCGACGAAGCCGATCGGGGAGGGCGGCTGGAACGTCTTCGGCACGGGGTGGATCGGCGCCGACATGCTCGACCCGACCTTGAACCAGCCGCTGCGCTGCAACGGCAAGAACGCCTGGTTCGGCTGGCCGAGCGACGACAGGATCGAGGCGCTGCGGGACAAGTGGATCCAATCCGAGGATCTCGAAGACCGCCAGGCGATCGCCGCCCAGATCCAGAAGCGCGCGTTCGAAGTCGTCCCCTACGTCCCGACCGGCCAATACACGCCGAAAACCGCCTATCGCAAAAACCTGAAGGGCGTCATTCCGGCGCCGGTCTTCCTGATGTGGAACGTCGAGAAGGCGTAACGAGGGGATCGCGCCGGGCGCTTTAACTCGGGCGCCCGGCATCACATATTCGGGCGATGGCGCTGCGCAAGATTGCCCATATGGGGCATCCGATCCTGCGCGCCCGCGCGGCCGAAATCGACGACCCGGCGGTCGCGTGGGTGCAAAGCCTCGTCGCCGACATGGTCGAGACGATGGAGGACGCCGACGGCGCCGGGCTCGCCGCGCCGCAGGTCCACGAGCCCTGGCGCATCGTCGTCTTTCGCGTCGGCGAGGAGCGGCTCTCGGGCCTGCCGGACGATGTCGCGCAGGATTTGACGGTGCTCGTCAACCCCGTCGTCGAGCCGATCGGGCGCGAGCGCGCCTGGGCCTGGGAGGGCTGCCTCTCGGTGCCGGGGCTGCGCGGCGTCGTGCCGCGCCATCTGCGCGTCCGCTACCGCGGGCTGACGCTCGCGGGCGAGCCGATCGAGCGCGAGGTCGAGGGCTTCCACGCGCGCGTCGTGCAGCACGAATGCGACCACCTCGACGGCATCCTCTACCCGCAGCGCATGGAGGACCATCGCCTGCTCGTCTTCACCGAGGAACTGGAGCGCCACCCGATCGACCTCGCCGCCTTTCTGACCGAGGCGCATCGGAAATGAGAAGCCCGCTCGCCGACGCGCTGCGCGGCCGGCTAATCGAGGCGATGCTGCCCGATGTCGCCTTCGACGGCTGGTCGCGCGCCGCCTTGCGCCGGGCGGCGCGGCGGACGGGGATCGCGGGCGAGGAGGCGGTCGCGCTCTTCCCCGGCGGCGCCGCCTCGCTCGTCGCCGAATTCAGCCGCTGGGCCGACCGCAAGATGCTCGACCGGCTCGAAAAGCTGCCGCTCGACGAGCTGCCGACGCATCGCCGCATCGCGCTCGCGATCGCGACGCGGCTCGAGATCGCCGCGCCCTGGCGCGAGGCGGCGCGCCGCGCGATGTCGACATTGGCGATGCCGCAGAATGCGCCGTTGGCCGCTCGCCTGCTCTACGAGACCGTCGACGGCATCTGGTACGCCGCCGGCGACAAATCGGCCGATTTCAGCTTCTACACGAAGCGGGCGAGCCTCGCCGCGGTCTATGCCGCGACCCTCCTCTATTGGCTCGACGACCGCTCCGCGGATTTCGCCGACACCCGCGCCTTCCTCGCCCGCCGGCTCGGCGACGTGACACGCATCGGCAAGGCGCGCGAGCAGCTCGCGGCGGCTGCCGGCCGGCTGCCGAACCCGCTGCGCCTCGCGCGGCCGCATCGCTGAGCCGTAGCCGCCGTGGCCGGACTTGCACCGACCAGCCACGCTCAATGGGTCGGGCCGCGGCCGACGCCCGGTTCTGCCCCCACACCGGACCCTCGTCCGACTCGGAATAAAGGTCGGCACGGGGTGGTTAGCGGGCCTTCGCCTGAACCAGCGGCAACAGGAAGGATACGATTTATACCCGACGCTCGCCACGCACGTCCCGTTTGACTAGGGGAATGATCCCTGCCACTTTCTGGTAACCCCGAACCGCCGAACCGCCATTCGCACTTAGGCTACCAACGACGCGGGGATCATGTGACGCATCATCTCTCCGTCGGGCGCAGCGCCTCTCGCAGCTTCTCGTTTTTGGCCTCATCGGCGTAGGGCCGCCAGTCTCGGCGCGAACCGACAAATCCCGGACTAAGCTCGTCGCACTTCCTCAGCGATGCACGTGCTTCGTCGAGCCTTCCCGTATGGCCTAAGGCGATCCCCAGCACGTAATGCGCAGCCACGTAGTCGGGCCGGCGTCGGATAGCCTGCCGGGCGCGCTCGATTGCGGCGTCGTAGTCGCAGACGGACACGTATGCGCGGGCGAGAAAGGTCAGGTGGGTGTGCCGCTGCGCATCCTCGGGATTTAGCCTTTGTGCTGTTTCCATCAAGCCGATCCCATCGGGGTCGCCAGCGAGGTCGGATTTATTTCCCAACGCGTGCAGGGCGAAGGCGTCGTATGGGTTCAATTTGACAGCGATCCGGGCCTCGGCCAGTGCGTCATCCGTTCGGTCGAGCAGTTGGTAGGCGGTGCTCAATTCGACGTGCGCCCATGACGATGATCCATCATACCTGACCGCATTCGTGGCGGCTTCCAAGGCCTGTGTGGCCACAGAGATGCGGTCGTCGGTCGCTCCAATAATGATGTCCTGGGTCAAGGATTGGGCTAGCCCGGCATGGGCATCGGAGTAGTCGGGCCTGACCGAGATCGTCCGTAAGAATAGGTCTCGCGCGTTTGCGTTCGCCTCGCGCGAATTTACCCGTAGCAGCTGTTTTCCGCGCAAGCAAAGGTCCCAGGCGGCGAGGTCTCCCGGCTGTTTGCCGGTTGACCGCTGAAGTACGGCCTTATCGAGCTCCGGTGCGACCACGGCTGCGATTCGTTGCACGATGTCGTCTTGTACCGCGAAAATATCGTCAAGTTCGCGGTCATATCTCTCCGCCCAAAGGTGATGGCCGTGCAGCGCGTCGATCAGCTGAGCAGTGATGCGCACACGGGCGCCGCCCTTTCGTACACTACCTTCGAGGACGTAGCCTGCACCCAATTCACGGGCCACCTGTTTGATACCGACGGCCTTGCCCTTGTAGGCGAAGCACGAATTTCGCGCGATGACTGGAAACGTGCGCCAATGAGTCAGCGCGGTAATGAGGTCCTCCGTCAAACCGTCGGAGAAATACTCCTGCTCTGCATCGCCCGACATATTCTGGAATGGCAGAACAGCGATCGAAGGCTTGTCCGGGAGGGTCGGCGTCGAGGTGGCGGCCGGCGGCGCGGCCGGAGCGGCGTTGATGCGGATGCGGTGGGCGCGCACCGGCCGGGCGATGTTCTTGACCTGCTGCTCGCCTATATCCTCGAATGCGAAGGCGAGCTTGTCGCGCACTTGATCGCGCACCACGCGGCTGACGCAGATGCCGCCCGGTTCCGCAAGGGTTTCGAGGCGGGCAGCGACATTGACGCCATCGCCGAAGATGTCGTCACCATCGATGATGATGTCGCCAAGATTGATACCGATGCGTAATTCGAAGCGCGTTTCCGCCGGCACGTCGACGTTGCGTTCGCCCATCTCCCGCTGCACGTCGACCGCGCAGCGCACGGCGTCAACGACACTTGCGAACTCGACCAGAAGCCCATCGCCAGTGGTTTTGACAATGCGGCCGCGGTGTTCAGTGATCCTTGGATCGATCAATTCGCGCCGGATCGCTTTCAGCGCCGCAAGCGTGCCTTCCTCGTCGTTGCCCATCAGCCGCGAATAACCGACGACATCGGCGGCCAGGATGGCTGCGAGCCGTCGTTTGACCCGCTCTCCGCTCAAGGTTTCCTCCCTGCTGCGACCCCGACGAGCATACACCGCCGGTCAGCCTGAGGCCGACTTTGCTCCTTGGGCGAAAAGCGATCAACGATGCCGCGGGGCGGCTCGGGCCACCGCCATCAGGAGTTGCCAGGTCAGCCCGGGCGTGTCGAACGAAGAAGTCAAATCAGCGGCTCGACGGGCATATCCGAGTGGCCACTTCCTGGCCGACTGGATAACCCGCTGCCGAGATGATGAAAGTCTCCTGAGGGTCGCGTGCGGAAGCCTGAATGCAGTTGCTCAGAGGTCCGCTAACGGCGCGAAGGCGTCATCCGGCCCAGCCGACGGCAGCCGGCGGTCTTTCCGCACCAAGCAGAAACTCAGACCGCCGCAGCACCGATCGCGGGGGACTCTTGACGGGAACAGATAGCGAACATATATCCGGGGGCTCTCGCGACCAACACGCTCAGCGCCGCCGCGCCTTGCCGATGCCCAAAATCGCCGCCCGCCTGATCCGCCCTGTTATTCCCCTGTTATCCGAAGCAAGAATCTAGGAATTTCAATCACTTGCTCCTGATCTCTTTGGCACGGCGCGCGCGCAGCACGGTCGCTCAGCGGTGCGGGATGAGGCGCGTCACGTGCCCCATCTTGCGGCCGGGCGCGGCCTCGCTCTTGCCGTAGATGTGCAATTTCGCGAGCGGGTCGTTGAGCGAGTCGCGCCATTTCTCGATGTCTTGGCCGATCAGGTTCTTCATGATCGCGTCCGAATGGTGCTCGACCGAGCCCAATGGCAGCCCGCAGATCGCCCGCACGAGCTGCTCGAACTGGCTGGTAAAACAGGCGTCGATCGTCCAGTGGCCGGAGTTGTGCGGCCGCGGCGCCAGCTCGTTGACCAAGAGATCCCCCTCCTGGGTCACGAACATCTCGACCGCCAGCACGCCGACGAGATCGAGCTTTTCGGCGACGTGGCGGGCGATCGCCTCGGCCCGCATCGCGGTTTCCGGCGGGATCCGCGCCGGCGCGATCGTCGTGTCGAGGATGTGCGCGACATGCTGGTTCTCGACCGGCGGGTAGGCCGCCGAGGCGCCGCTCTCCGCGCGCGCCACGACGACCGAGACCTCGCAGGTGAAATCGACATAGCTTTCGAGGATGCCGGCCTCGCCGCCCATCCGCTCCCAGGCGTCTTCCGGCTTGGTGTCGGGCCCCAGCATGACCTGGCCCTTGCCGTCATAGCCGAGGCGCACGCTCTTCAACACGGCCGGCCGGTTGAAGTCGCGCATCGCCCGCGACAGCGCCAGCGGGTCGGAGACCTCGCGGTAGAGCGTCGTCGCGATGTCGATCGAGCGCAGGAAATCCTTTTCCTTGAGGCGGTCCTGGCTGATTTCGAGGATTTCCGGGCGCGGCAGCACCGGTTTCCTCAGCGAAACCGCGCGCGCCGCCTCGGCCGGGATGTTCTCGAACTCGAAGGTCGCGATGTCGATCGCGGCGGCAAAGGCGTCGAGCGCCGCGCGGTCGGTGAACTCGCCGATCGTGGCGCGGTCGCAGACCTGCGCCGCCGGGCTCTCCCTTTCGCTCGCGAAGACGTGGCAGCGATAGCCGAGCCGGGCCGCCGCGACCGCCGTCATGCGGCCGAGCTGGCCGCCGCCGAGAATGCCGATCATCGAGCCGGGCGGCAGCGTCATGCGCGGTCCGGGCGCTCGGCGACGGCCTGCGTCTGGCGCTGCCGCCAGTCGGCGAGGGCGGCGGCGGCGGCCTTGTCGGAGAGCCCGAGGATAGCGGCCGCGAAAAGCGCCGCGTTTATCGCCCCCGAGCGGCCGATGGCAAAGGTCGCGACCGGGACGCCCCCCGGCATCTGCACGATCGAGAGGAGGCTGTCCATGCCTTTCAAGGCTTGGCTCTCGATCGGCACGCCCAAGACCGGCAGCGGCGTGAGGGCGGCGGTCATGCCGGGCAGGTGCGCCGCGCCGCCGGCCCCGGCGATGATCACCTTGAGGCCGCGCGATGCCGCGGTGCGGGCGTATTCATAGAGCCGCTCGGGCGTGCGGTGCGCCGAGACGATGCGCGTTTCATGCCCGATGCCGAGCCGGTCGAGGGTCTGCGCGGCATGCTGCATCGTCTCCCAATCTGATTGGCTTCCCATGATGATGCCGACCGCCCGACCCGGTTCGCTCATGCCGCTCCTTCCCGACCTGCGCGCAAGGGGGCGCATTATAGGGTCGAGGCGAGCCGGCACAAGCCGCGCCGGGCGGCGAAGCCGGATCGAAAATTCTCCGGATCATCCGCCCACTCTCGTCACGCCGGCGAAGGCCGGCATCCACGGTAGCCCTCGGTCCCGGCCTGCGAGCGTGTGACGGCACCGAAAATGTGGGCTGCGGGCTCGGCATCGCGTCCTTCGAGACGGCGCTACGCACCTCCTCAGGATGACGTACTTCATTGATGGCATTAAGAAAAGCTGTCATCCTGAGGAGCGCCCGCAGGGCGCGTCTCGAAGGACGCACGACGCCGATCCCAGCAGCCCGGCAAAAGATTCACACTCTCCTGCGCCGGGACGACGAAATGGTCGGGCTAGGCGATGATGTCGGGCAGCAGCTGGCTCTCGATCTTCGAGATCTGGTCTTTCAGCGCCAGCTTGCGCTTTTTGAGGCGCTGCAGCTTGAGCTGGTCGAAGGGCGCCTGCTCGGCCAGCCGCGCGATCACCTCGTCGAGGTCGCGATGCTCGGTCTTGAGCGCGGCGAGCCTTGCTCTCAGGGCTTCGACGTCGAGATCCATGGCAGCGGCAGCCGCTAATCCGTATAATTATAGCACCGTGAAGGTCGAAAGCTCGCGGTCTTCGAACCTTCTGTCGAAGCATCGGATGGGCCGATGACGAAGCGCCTCGGCATCCTGACCAGCGGCGGCGATTGCGGCGGGCTCAACGCGGTGATCCGCGCCGTCGCGTTGCGCGCGGTCTCGGCCTATGGGTGGGAGGTGCTCGGCATCCGCAACGGCTCGATGGGCCTGTTGCGCCGGCCGCCCGATGCCGAGCGGCTCGACCCCGCCCGGCTCGACGCGGCGATGATGCGGTTGGGCGGCACGGTTCTGGGCACCACCAACCGCGGCGACCCGTTCGCCTTTCCGATGCCCGACGGCACCTTCCTCGACCGCTCCGCGGAGATTATCGAGGCCTACCACGCGCTCAAGCTCGACGCGCTGATCGGCATCGGCGGGGACGGCAGCTTCGCGATCCTGCGCCGGCTCGCGCAGCAGGGCGGGATCCCCCTCGTCGGCATCCCGAAGACGATTGACAACGACGTGCGCGAAACCGAAAGCTCGGTCGGCTACGACACCGCGGTCGCCGTCGCCACCGAGGCGCTCGACCGGCTGCAGCCGACCGCGGCGAGCCATGACCGGGTCATGGTGCTCGAGGTCATGGGGCGCGACGCCGGACATATCGCGATCGCTGCCGGCATCGCCGGCGGCGCCGACATCGTGCTGATCCCGGAGATCCCCTACCGCCTCGAGGCGGTTGCCGCGCATATCGACCGGCTGCGCCAGGCGGGGCGGAACTTCGCGCTCGTCGTCGTCGCCGAATCGGTGCGCGATCCGGCGGGCGGCCTCGTGCACCGCACGCTTCCCGGCGGCGGCACGCAGAGCTACGGCGGCATCGGCGAGGTGCTCGCCGACGAGATCGCGCGGCTCACCGGGGCCGAGACGCGGGTGACCGTGCTCGGCCATTTGCAGCGCGGCGGCGAGCCGTCGGCCGGCGACCGCCTCCTCGCCTCGGCCTTCGGCGTCTACGCGGTCGATCTGGTCGCCGCCGGGCGCTTCGACCGCATGGTGGCTTGGGCCAACCGGCGCGTCGTCGACGTGCCGCTCGCCGTCGCGATCGCGACGCCGGCTTGCGTCGATCCGGACGGGGCCCTGGTGCGCACCGCGCGCGGGCTCGGGATCTGCCTCGGCGATGGCTGAGACCGCGGGCGGCGAATTGTGGGATTTTTCGCTGCGGTTCTACGCCCGGCCGGCGGCGACAAAGGCGCTGCTCGCCTTGCAGGACGAGGGTGGCCGCGACGTCAACCTGATCCTGTTCGCGCTGTGGCTCGGGGTCTCGGGCCGCGGCCGGCTCGACCGCCGAGGGCTGGCGCGCAGCGATCGCCTCGCGCGGCGGCTCACCCGGCGCATGGCGGCGCCGCTGCGGACGCTGCGCCGGCGCCTCAAGCCCGATGCCGCGGCCGATGTCCAGGCATTTCGCGAGCGCGTCAAGGAACTCGAACTCGTCGCCGAAAAGCTCGCGCAACATCGGCTCGCCGCGCTCGCGCCGGCGGCCATGCCGGGGCTCGGCCGCGCCGAGCGTCTCGCCGCGGCCTGTGACAATCTCGCGCTCTGCCTCGGACCGGCGGCCGCAGGTTCGGCCGAGACGGCAGCGCTGCGCCGCGCCCTTGCCGCGTTCTTGGGCTAGCTCTCGGCCGTATTCCGGCGCGGCCGCGCGCGCAGCGGGTCTTCGCCCCAGCGCCGCACGCTTCCGGTATCGAGGCCGAAGAGGTCGAGGACGCGCCCCAGGGTCTGGTCGATCATCTCCTCGAGGCTCGCGGGCTTCGCGTAAAAGGCGGGGACCGGCGGGGCGACGATCGCCCCCATCTCGGAAAGCGCCGTCATCGTCCGCAGATGGCCGGTATGGAGCGGCGTCTCGCGCACCAGGAGGACGAGCCGGCGCCGCTCCTTCAGGACGACATCGGCGGCGCGCGTCAGCAGCGTCGTCGTGACGCCGGTCGCGATCTCGGCCATGCTGCGGATCGAGCACGGGGCCACGACCATGCCGATCGTCGGAAACGAGCCCGAGGAAATCGGCGCCGCCATGTCGCCGATCGCGTGCACGACATCGGCGCGCGCCTTGACCGCCGCCGGCTTCAGATCGGTTTCGAGGGCGAGGGTCACCTCGGCGGCGCGGCTGATGACGAGATGCGTCTCGACCGCAAGCGGCTGCAAGAGCGAGAGGAGCCGTGCGCCATAGACGACGCCGGAGGCGCCGCTGATCCCGACGATGAGCCGCGGCCTCGTGGCTGTTTCGACCATGTCCCCTCCGATCGCCTCTTTTTGTGTCGGCGACGCTCTGGCCCGCTGCGCGATCCGGCGTTACCATCGCGCGTTGTCGCCGTCTAGTGAGGAGGATCTGCATGACGGTAGAGGATCGCGTCGCGGCACTGCGCGAGCGGCATGCCTCGCTCGAACGCGCCATCGACGAGGAGAACCGCCGTCCTCGCCCGGACCGGGACGCCATCGCCGACCTGAAGCGCCAAAAACTGCGGATCAAGGACGAGATCTACCAGCTGGAGCGGCACTAGCCGCGCTGCTCGACGGCAAACGCCGCAAAGCCGGGAGGGCAAGGCTTCTCCCGGCTTTTTTATGCTCGAGGCTCGCTCAGCCGGCGGCCTTCGCGCGCTCGCGCAGGACGAATTTCTGGATCTTGCCGGTCGAGGTCTTCGGCAGCGGGCCGAAAACGACGCTCTTCGGCGCCTTGAAATGCGCCAGCCGCTCGCGGCAGAAGGCGATGATCTCCTCGGCCGTGGCGCCGGCCCCGTCCTTCAGCTCGACGAAGGCGCAGGGCGTCTCGCCCCAGGTCGGGTCGGGGCGGGCGACGACGGCGGCTTCCAGCACCGCCGGGTGGCGGTAGAGGACGCCCTCGACCTCGATCGTCGAGATGTTCTCGCCGCCCGAGATGATGATGTCCTTCGAGCGGTCGCGGATCTCGATGTAGCCGTCGGGGTGGGCGACTGCGAGGTCGCCGGTATGAAACCACCCGCCCGCGAAGGCTTCCTCGGTCGCCTTCGGGTTTTTCAGATAGCCCTTCATGACGATGTTGCCGCGCATGAAGATCTCGCCCATCGTCTCGGCGTCCTGCGGCACCGGCGCGAGGCTCTCGGGGTCGGCGACCATCAGCCCTTCGAGGACCGGATAGTTGACGCCCTGCCGCGCCTTGAGGCGAGCCCGCTCCTCGGCCGGCAGCGCGTCCCATTCGGCGTGCCAGGCACAGACGACCGAGGGGCCGTAGACCTCGGTCAGGCCGTAGACATGCGTGATGTCGAAGCCCTTCTTCTCCATCCCCTCGATGATCGCGGCGGGCGGCGCCGCCCCGGCGGTCATCATCGCGATGCGCCGGCCGGCGGGGGGCGAGCCGCCGTGCAAGAGCAGGTTCATGACGATCGGCGCGCCGCAGAGATGCGTCACCCCCGCTTCGGCGATCGCCTGATAGACGGCGCCCGCCTCGACCCGGCGCAGGCACACATGCGTCCCGGCGAGCGCCGTCACCGTCCACGGAAAGCACCAGCCGTTGCAGTGGAACATCGGCAGCGTCCAGAGATATGTGGGGTGCTGGCGCATGCCCCAGACGAGGATGTTGCCGAGCGCGTTGAGGTAACAGCCGCGATGGCTGTAGACGACGTCTTTCGGGTTGCCGGTGGTGCCCGAGGTGTAGTTGAGCGCGATCGCGTCCCATTCGTCCTCCGGCATGACCCCGGCGAATTCCGGGTCGCCC
>DASYYD010000333.1:0-3344 GCA_035934195.1 Allostellaceae bacterium
CCGACCGCGTCGATCTCGTCGATGAAGATGATGCAGGGCGCGTTCTTCTTGCCCTGCTCGAACATGTCGCGCACCCGGCTGGCGCCGACGCCGACGAACATCTCGACGAAGTCGGAGCCGGAGATCGTGAAGAACGGCACGTTGGCCTCGCCCGCGATGGCGCGGGCGAGCAGCGTCTTGCCGGTGCCGGGCGGACCGACCAGGAGCACGCCCTTCGGGATCTTGCCGCCCAAACGCTGGAATTTCTGCGGATCCTTCAGATACTCGACGATCTCCTCGAGCTCCTGCTTCGCCTCGTCGATACCGGCCACGTCCTCGAAGGTGATGCGCCCGACCTTTTCGGTGAGCAGCCGCGCCCGGCTCTTGCCGAAGCCCATGGCCCGGCCGCCGCCGCCCTGCATCTGGCGCATGAAGAAGATCCACACGCCGATGAGGAGCAACATCGGAAACCAGGAGACGAGCACCCCGAACAGCGAGGGCACATTGTCGTCGGTCGGCGCGGCGGTGATGCGCACGCCCTTGCTCGTCAACCGATTAACGAGATCGGGGTCGGTCGGTGCATAGGTCGAGAAGGCGCGGCTATCGGTGAAATGGCCGCTGATCTTGTGGCCCTGGATTCTGACATCGGCGATCTGGCCGCGGTTGAGGTCGTTGAGGAAATCGGAGATCGCCAGCGTCGATTGCGGCCCGCGCGTGGTGGAGGTTTGAAACAGGTTGAAGAGCGCGACGAGAAGCAGGCCGATAACGATCCACAGGGCGAGATTCTTGCCGAAATTATTCACGGAACGGGCCTTTCCTACCGAGCCGGGCATCGTCTTGCGATCGGCCGGGCAGCGCCCGAGGCTTTCGCGCAACGATCCTCGCCGCTTTTAAAGATAAGATGCTCCCGTCATCAAACAACTGTAAAGTCCGCGCTCGTAAGCCCTTTCAGCGGCCGGAAATCGATCTCCGGAACCGCCGCCGCGGCGTCCCTCCGATAGCCGAGATGCGGCACCGCGAGGAGGCCATGCGCATCCCAGGCCGCCGGCAGCACGGGCCGCAGCAGCGGCGGCAGGGAGAGAGGCCGAAGCCGACGGCGAAGCTCGGCCGCACCGGCCGCGCCGAGATACCCGATGACGACCTCGGCCGCCGCGGCGGCCGAGAGACGCACCGCAAAGCGGCAATCCCAGAATAACGCCGTCCCCGGCGAAACGATGACCGGCTCGGCGGCCCGGCCGAGTTCGCGCAGCACGAGAACGCGGCCGCGCCACGCGACGAGGCGGCAACCGCCGAGCGTGCGCGCCGTGAGCGGCTCGGCGGCGAGAGCCTCGCGCAGCCGGGCGACGCGGCGGCGGCGAACCGGGTAGCCGCCGCCGCCGACCGCCGCGACGAGCGCCGAGAGAGCCGCTTCTGCGACTTCCGGCGGGGCGCCGCGCAAGAGGCTCGGTTCGAACGCCGCGAAGCCGGCCGGATGCATCGCCGCCGCGCGGGCGAGAAGGCTATGACGGGCCCGCGCCCGGGCCCGGCGCTCGCTCCCCAACGCCGCGATCCGGTTGCTGAGGCCCGCGACGCCGGCCAGCTCGCCGGCGCGCAGCCGCGCCCGGGCAAAGGCGGGGTCGCGGTTGCTCGGGTCGCTGAGAAAGGGCTGGCTCTCGTCGCGCAACAGCGCGGCGAGACGGGCCTTCGCAAAGCCGAGGAGCGGGCGGAGCAGCCGGCAGCCGTCGAGCTCGCGGATCGCCGACATCCCGGCGAGGCCGTCGGCGCCGCTCGACGAATCCCGGCGAATGAGGTGCGTCTCGACCTGATCTTCGCGGTGGTGCGCGGTCAGCAAATGCAGGCATCGGCGCTCGCGGCACCATTGGGCGAGCAGCCGGTAGCGCGCCGCGCGCGCCCGTTCCTGGATGCGGCTCGTCGGCTTCTCGCCGCTCCAGAGGAGGACTTCGTGGCGAATGCAGCGGGCGGCGAGCCAGCCCGCGAGGCGATGAATCTCGGCGCCGCTCTCGGGCCGCAGGCCATGATCGACGGTCACCGCGCAGGCCTCCCCGCCCCGTTCGCGCGCCCAGCGATCGGCGAGGATCGCGAGCGCCAGGCTGTCGGGCCCGCCGGAGACGGCGACGGCGACAAACGGGCGATCTTCGAAACGAGCGAGGCCCTCGAGCGCCGCCCCGAACTCGGCGACGGTCAAGGCCGCTGCCGAGTTGCTCGCGGTCAACAGCCGAGCCGCTTTTTCTCCGCCCCGGCGCGCTCCTTGATTGCAGCCCCGGGATGCGGGAAGGCGTGATCGAGCTGGCCGAAGGCAACGCAGGCATTCTGCTTTTGATTGGCGCGCGCCAGCGACATCCCAAGCTTCAGCAGATCGTCCGGCGCCTTCTCGCCATGCGGGTAATTCTTGAAGCCGGCGGCAAACGCGCTCGCCGCCTCCGCATATCTAGCGCGAGCATAATAGGTCTCGCCGAGCCAATACTGGGCATTGCCGGCCAGCGCGCTGTTGCGATGCTCGCGGATGAAGCTGCGCATCGCTTCTTCGGCGGCGAGGTAATCGGCCTGCTTCAACAGGCCGAAGGCATAATTGTATTGCGTGAGGGCCGAGCCGGCCGGCAGCTTGCCACCGCCCGGCGGCGTCAGCTGCTGCGGCTCCGCGCTCGCCGTCTGCGGCCCGGGCGGCACCGTACCGGGCGGGGTCAGCGTATCGTAGCCGGGGGCGCCCGGCGGCGGGTTCAGCCCGGTCGGCGGGCGCAGCTGCGCCGCGCGGCCGCCCGGCTTCTGCGGCGGCCCGCCGAGAGCGGGCGGCGGCGGCCCCGCAGCCGGGGCAACCCCACCCTGTCCGCCGGCAATCTGACCGAAGCGAACACCGACGTCGCTGTTCACCTGCTCGATCCGCTGGCGCAGTTGCTCGATCTCGTTGGCGACCTTTTCGACGCGGCCCGTCAGATCGCGCATCTCGCCCTCGAGCCGCTCCATGCGGATCTCGTTGTTGACGGCGAGGTTCGGCTCGCCGCCCCGCTGCCCGGCCGCGGGCGCGCTGCGATATACTTGCCGCTGCAGCATGTTGAGATCCCGCTCGATGCGGTCGAGGCGATCCTGCATGTCGCTGTCCTGCGGCCAGGCCGCCCGCAGCGGCACAATCACGGCGACAAGCACCAGCAGCAGCGTTCGGCAGGCATGCGGCAGCAGCGGACGCCAACTCATGGCAACGCCTCTCGAATATCCGCGTGAGCCGCCGGCACCCGGGCGCGCCTTCGCCGCCGGGCTGAGCGGAGCCTCGCCGGAGCGGCCCACGATTGCACGCGGATGCCTAGTAGGGACCGTTTAGGGCAAAAAAAGGGCGCCCCTCGCCCGCTGTCGGGGCGAGGGGCGCCGACGGC
>DASYYD010000335.1:0-2489 GCA_035934195.1 Allostellaceae bacterium
CAGAATAAGGAGGATGCGGCTCGCACGCGGGAAGCGGGCGCTGGAGCGGGTGATGGGAATCGAACCCACGTAGCCAGCTTGGAAGGCTGGAGCTCTACCATTGAGCTACACCCGCATCCCAGACACTTCCGTCCGCCTGCCGTCTCGCCCCGCCCGCCCGGCTCGGGATTTCCGCGATCCCGCAGCGCTGGTGGAGGGGGTAGGATTCGAACCTACGAAGACGTACGTCGGCAGATTTACAGTCTGCTGCCTTTGACCGCTCGGCAACCCCTCCGTGATCGCTGCCGCCCGGCGCAGCGGAGTGCGCGTCATAAGGGGTCGGCCCGCTTTTGTCAACGCGCCTTGGCCGCGAAAACGTCCCTCCGCCCGCCCGGTGGACGGGCGAGGGGGCGCGTGTTAGATGCTCGCGCGAGAGAGCGAATGCGAGGGTGATGACCGCCGCCCGACCGCCGCGCCGCACCCGCGGCCAATTCCGCCGCCCGCCGCCGTTGCCGGCCGGGCTCGCGGCGGGCGGCCGCTGGCTCTATGGCCGGCACGCGGTCGCTGCCGCGCTCGCCAATCCGGCGCGGCGCTGGCGCCGGCTCGCCGTCCTCGCCGGGCAGGAGAGGGAGGCGAAGGCGCTCGTCGCCGCGGCGCGCGCCCGCCGGCATGGCGAGGGCGAGGCGGTCAATGTCGTCGAGCCGCGCGACCTCGCCCGCATCCTGCCGCGCGAGGCGGTGCATCAGGGGCTCGCGCTCGAGGTCGAACCGCTCGAGGAGCCGAGCCTCGACGCGGTGCTGGAGGGCGCCGGGCCGGCCGCCATCGTCATCGTCCTCGACCGCGTCGCCGACCCGCACAATGTCGGCGCCGTCCTGCGCTCGGCCGCCGCTTTCGGGGCGCTCGCCGTCCTCGTCCCGGTGCACGGCGCGCCGCCCGCCGCGGGCGCCCTCGCCAAGGCCGCCTCCGGGGCGCTCGAAAGCGTGCCGCTCGTCGGCGTCGTCAACCTCGCCCGCGCGCTCGACCGGCTGAAGGAGGACGGGTTCTGGGTGTGCGGCCTCGCGGAGGGCGCGCGCGAGGCGTTCTCGGCGGTCGAATTCGGCGCGCGCGTCGCGCTCGTTCTCGGCGCCGAGGGCGAAGGCATGCGCCGGCTCGTACGCGAGCGCTGCGACCGCCTCGCGCGGCTGCCGACGCGCGCCGACTTCGCCAGCCTCAACGTCTCGAACGCCGCCGCCGTCGCGCTCTACGAGATCACCCGGCAGCGCGGCTGAGCGAGGCCTCGGCACGGGGTTGCCCTCGCCGCCCGGCTCGGCTATCACCGCCCTCGCGCCGGGTTAGCACAGGGGTAGTGCAGCGGTTTTGTAAACCGAAGGCCGGGGGTTCGAATCCCTCACCCGGCACTCTCGTCATGCCGGCCCAGGGCATGTGCAAGAAGGGGAAAGTCCAATGCCCGACCGGCGCATCCTCGCTCTCGCTCTCGGCCTTGCCGCCGCCGCCGCACTGGCGGCGCGGGCCGACGCCGCCGCCTTTGGCGCCAAGCCGGGCCTATGGGAGGTGACGACGAGCGGCACGGCGAGCGGCGCGCCGCCGATCCCGCCCGAGGCCCTCGCCCGTTTGAGCCCGGAAGAGAAGGCGAAGTTCCTCGCCGCCATGCAGGAAATGATGGCGCGGCAGAACGCTCGCCATGTCACGAAGTCGTGCCTGACCGCCGAGCAATTGCAGCGCGGCCCGACCTTCACCAGCCGCCGCGACAAATCCTGCAAGGAGACCGTCGCGAAAAGCACCGCCACGGATATCGACGTGAACGAAGTGTGCCGCGAGAGCGGCCGGCAGACGATGTCCGGCAGGCTGCGCTTTCACGCGACCAGCCCGCAGACGATCGTCGGCACCGCCGACGTGACGGTCGGCGACGGCACCCGGACGATGCGCATGCACCGCGAGATCAACGCCAAATGGCTGCGCGCCGATTGCGGCGCCGTCAAGCCGGGAGATCGATGACCGCAGACCTCGAGCGCCGCCTCGCGCGGGCGCGCGAGGCGTTCGGCGAAGAGCATTCCGAGACGCTCGCGGCGATGCTCGACCTCGCCGAGGCGTGGTGGGGCGAGGGCCGGCTCGGCGCGGCGCGCCGGCTCGAGGAGAGCGTCGTCGCGGTTCGCCGCCGGCATCTCGGCGCGGCGCATCCCGACACCCTGAAGGCGCTCGGCAAGCTCGCCGTGACGCTCGGCACGCAAGGCGATCTCGCCGGGGCGCGGGCGTTCCAGGAAGAAATCGTCGCGGGCATGCGCGCGCGCCACGGCGAGCGGCATCGCGACACCCTGCGCGCGCTCAACAATCTGGGCGGCACGATGGTGGCGCAAGGCGATCTCGCGGGCGCCCGGGGGCTCCTCGAAAGCGTCGTCGCGATGCTCTGCGACCTCGCCGGCGCGGCCGACCCCGATGCCTTGGCCGCGATGGGCAACCTCGCCGGCGTCCTGTGGCAAGAAGGCGAGCGCGAAGAGGCCTACGCGCTGCAG